>JAAUTE010000120.1 GCA_012031815.1 Chloroflexaceae bacterium | reverse complement strand
GTCGAGGACATGGATGCGTTAGTGGAACGCTGCCTTCGTCGCGCGGCGCTTTGGGAGGAAGTCAAGGATAAACTCAGCGCCAAATGGCCTCTCTCTCTCCGGAGGACAGCAACAGCGCCTCTGTATCGCCAGGGCGATCGCTACGGAACCGGATGTGATTTTGATGGACGAACCCTGCTCCTCCCTCGACCCCATTTCCACCTTAAAAATCGAAGACCTGATTCGGGACTTGATTCAGGAGTACACCATCATTATTGTGACTCACAATATGCAGCAGGCGACTCGCGTCTCGGACTATGCGGCTTTCTTCAACGCGGAATCAGGGGAAGGCGGTAAACGCAGCGGCTATCTGGTGGAATTCGGCCCGACGGAGCAGATTTTCGAGAATCCCCGCGAGGAAGCCACCCAAAATTATGTCAGCGGTCGCTTCGGCTAAAA
The DNA here is from genome assembly GCA_012031815.1 of Chloroflexaceae bacterium. Lineage (GTDB taxonomy): Bacteria > Cyanobacteriota > Cyanobacteriia > Cyanobacteriales > JAAUTE01 > JAAUTE01. The sequence goes on along the minus strand of JAAUTE010000120.1, from coordinate 11,621 downwards.
AAATCAGGGGCGCGATCGCCTCTGACCAACCGGGATTCAGGATTAAAACAGACCGACAAAATTTAGGGATTCACCCCCAAACTCCAACGCAACGGAACCTGCTAGGATCGAATCCAGCCATTACCGCACAAGAACGATGGGTGAATCAAAACGGCGCAAAGAAGTCCTCGGCGAGAAATATGGTCAAGAGCCTAATATTCTGCCCTGGATTCCCATTACCAAGTCCCAAGCCGATAAATTCATGAATATTACTACGCGCACTACTTGGGTCGCTATTTTTGGCCTGCTGGCCTTTTGGGCAACGGTGCGGTTTGTCGGCCCGGCTTTTGGCTGGTGGAATGTTGAATAACCGAGTTTTCTGCTGCTTTGGCGCCAGCTTCCCTTGGCGATCGCGGAGGCACTTACTCGCGGCTAAAGATCTTGCCGTCAGGCATCGTTGCCCCGTCAAAAATGGCCCCCAACAGGTCAGCGCTACTAATTTCAGCCCGCAGCAAATTAGCACCGGTGAAATTCGCCGTAGATAAATTCGCCCGCGCCAAATAAGCTTCCACCAATTCTGCGTCGCTCAGATCTGCACCCTGCAAATTGGCCCGACTCAAATCCGCCTGATTCAACACCGCCGCGTTCAAATTCACCCCGACCAGGGATGCCCGACCCATCTTGGACTGAGAAAAAATCGCCCGCCGCAAAATCGCCTGACTTAAATCCGCCTCCACCAAAATCGCTCCGCTCAGTTTCGCTGCGGTCAAATCCGCCCCGGTCAAGGTCGCTCCGGTAAGATCCGCTTCGATTAAAACCGCATCTTTCAAAATGGCCTTACTCAAATTTGCCCCCCGCAGATCGCTCTGACTCAAGGTAACCTGCTTCAAATTTGAGCCGCTAAAATCAACCTGAGATAAATTGGCCCCCCGCAAGTTCACTTCCTCAAGATCCACCCGCGTTAGCCGGGCCCCCTGTAAATTAGCCTGGCCGCTTTTGCGCTCCATCCGCAAGTTTGCCCCCCGCAGGGAAGCACCCCGCAAATTCGCGCCATTCAGCTTGATTTTCCGCAGATCCGCCCCGATTAAATTGGTATCAATGAGGGTTGCCAAACTCAAATCCGCTCCACACAGGTTAGCCCCCTGTAACACCGCACCGTGAAGATTAGCGTTGCGAAGGTTGGCTCCCTCCAGATTGGCCTGACTCAAATTCGCCCCCCGCAGATCGCAGCCCGCTAAATTAGCGCTGACAAATTGACTGCGATTAAGGTAAGCAAACCCAAAATTAGCACCGTGGAGATCGCACTGGTTGAGAATAATCCCAATAAGGTCTTCGTCTTGCAAGTCGATGCCGCTTAAATTAGCCCCTTCAAACTGCGTCTGACCCGTAGCATAGCGCTCTAATAATTCCTTAGCTTCCATTGCTACTAATCTCGCGACGGTAATAGGGCTTAATCAACTGAGAAATCGCGCCAGCAATTTGTAACTTGACCGCTGAATCGCTAGCGGCTTGGGCGGTGGCAGTTAGTTTGCTATCGAGGGTTTCAAAACTGGGGTGGCGGCGCAACAGTTGATCGAGTAAGTCGTCCAAGGTTAGCTCCCGCAGCCGCAACCAGTCGGACTCATTACTAATAAATTGATTATAGACAGCGGAAAATAGCAAAATTTTTACTTTCAGGGGGTTAGCGTAGCGCATAATCTCTTGACGCAACTGAAAAGCATCATAGTCAAAGGGCAGCGGTTGTTGATTACTGGCTCGAATACCCGACGGGGACAGGCTGGGTTCGTCCTCGGTTTCAAACACGGTGGCAAAGGCTTTAGGGTTACCCAGGGAAACCTTGCGATCGACCTTCGCTTCTGTTTCCTGGGGTTCGGCGCTGAAGTGTTGCCGGGTCGGAATATCACTGTCGTCGTCTTGATCTTGCTGGTAAAATCCCTTGACCTCGTTATAAATTAAACCGGCGATCGCCCCGTAGAGTCCGGGCTTGTTAACGTCCTTGACCAGTTTGTTGAGGGCACTTTTGAGGTCGCGCTTTACTGAATATTGCTGAAGCAGTTCGCTTAATAATTCTTGAAAACTGTAATTTTTAAGGACGTGGGCGTCATTTTGCCAGCGATTTTTACTGGCCAAGAACAAAAATTTCTTAATGCGTACGGCTTCTTCGTGGCGATCTAGGCGATCGGCGATCGCATCCAAGCGAGAGCGTTCGGGATTGAGGATCGGCAGGGGTTGAGGCGGCTTGTCGGCGGAGGAATCAGATTTTGGCGCACTTGGTTCCCCATAGAGCCTTCCCAGGGTATAGACGACCGTGTCCGCTAGTTGCGTATAAAAAGTGCGGCGATTGAGGGTAGCGGCAATCTGATGGAGGGCATTGCGAACTTCTTCAAGGCGCTGATAGGATTTACGCAGCTCCTCAACCAGAACTTTAAAGGAGAAGCTATCGAGAATATTTGAGTTGTTTTCCCAATAGCTTGTACAAGCACAGTACAACAGTTTCTTGATGCGGAGCGCCTCGCGATGCTGTTCTAATTCCTGAGCGATTTCCTCAAATTGACTCGGTGCTAACTTCATAGTCCCCAGAACCGTTAAGCCATCTAACGAGCGACGCACAATCCATGACAATGGGTAAAGCAACGCACCTCTTCCAGCAAGACCGTTCCCTCTCCGCCGCTGCCACTTATTATTAATCTAGTTCAGAATATGTCAAATGAGTAGATCGCTACCAGCAAACCAAACTGCGGCCCGTCAGCGCTCTGCGGAAATTCCTGAGCAGTGAACAGGGGAGTAAGGGGTGGGCTGGCAGGATTAAGTCAGGACGAAGGGATAAATGAGCAGCGCCGATCGCCAAAATCGCGGGCAGAGCGCCAGCGCGGCTGTTTTCCTGAGAGGGGTTAGGGTGCGGGTTCGCTGGCAGGGAGAACGGCTTGGGGGTCAATCTCACTACAGACCTCGTAAAAGGAGGTTTCTGGGGGGTTGGCAAATAAATGCCCCATTTCCCGCATAATCGACTGGTAGGCTTCGCTTTGATTTTCCTGCATATCCTCAATTCTTTCCCAGAGAATGATGGCGATGCCTTCATCGGTTCCGGGTTTTTGCAGCAGAAACGCCCCCTTAAATCCGTGGGTGTAGGTGGAAACTGCCTGTTCGTAAAGTCTTTGGGCTTCAGCAAAGCAACCGGGCTTGAATTCGCCGATGGCCACGTAGGCATATTTATGCTTGAGAAAATCGAGAAATTCGCTCACGAGTTACTCCTGGCTTCTGGGTTTGGGGAATTGCTCCTCGTGGGTTTCGAGTCGCCCTTTTCCCTGCCTGTACAGGTTAAAAGCAAGGGCGCGCGCCTCCCCTTAATTCTCAATGTTTCTTAATTTCCGAGGTGCAGAGGGTTTCAATGTCGGCGATCGCGGTGGGGAGGGCGGCGCTCAGAACTTGAGCGCCCTTGTCGGTAATCAGTACGTCATCTTCGATGCGGATGCCGCGCACGTCAGCAAAGGCGGCCAGTCGCTCCCAATTCACCTCGCTGCGGTATTGCTCGCGCCAATGGGGATGATTGAGGATAGCCGGGACTTGGTAGAATCCCGGTTCAATGGTGACCGCCATGCCCGCCTGCAAGGGGCGATCTAGGCGCAAGTAACCTAAACCAAACCGTTGAGAGCGCGTTCTACCTTCAGCATAACCAGCTAAATCCCCCAAATCCTCCAGGTCGTGCACATCCAACCCCAATAAATGTCCAATGCCGTGGGGAAAAAAGAGGGCGTGGGCGTCCCGCTCCACCAGGGTTTGGGGATGGCCCCGCAGGATACCCAGCTCCACCAATCCGGTAGCGATAATTTCCGCTGCCAGCAGGTGAATCTCTCGGTATTCCACGCCGGGACGCAGGCGGGCAATGCAGGCATCGTGGGCGGCCAGCACCAGTTCGTAAATTTGCCGCTGGGTGGGGGAGAAGCGGCCTGAGACAGGCCAGGTACGGGTGATATCCGAGGCCCAGCCCCCTTGGCTTTCGGCTCCCACATCGGCCAGCAGCAAGTCCCCCGGCTGTAAGGGTTGGCTGTAATCTTCGTTATGGAGCACTTCGCCGCGCACGGTGACAATACTCCTGTAAGCACAGCTTAGATTGTGAGAGAGTATGACACTTTCCATTGCCCCTCGCACTTCGGCTTCTGTGGTCGCTTGGCTAGTTGCGGCCATACCGGCTCGGTGGGCGGCGATCGCCACGGTAATGGCCTGCTGGATCTCCGCCAAAGCCGGGGCATCGTGGGTCAGGCGTAGGTGAATGATGGCTCTGGCCAGGGCTAAATCCGGTTCCGCGAGGGGATGGGTCGGGGTGAGCGGGCGCTGCAAGAGTCGGCTCTGCTGTTCGCAGGTCTGGCGGTCTTGGATGGGAAGGGTGGCCGCTCCCTCCGCCTGGTGGGTTAATTCGCCTAGGGGACAGGCCCGATCTGCTCCCATCTGTTCGGCGATCGCCGTTCTGGTTGGGGGGGCGCCGTGCCAGAGGATGCTAGCCGGATCGGGGTCGTCCATGAACAAAGTGAGCTGGCCGCGATGGAGGCGAATAACCGCATTTTCCAGGGATAGACCGGCAAAGTAGAGAAAATGACTGCTGGCGCGAAAGGGATAGGGATTGGCGGGAAAGTTGCGGGCGGGAGCCTGGCCCGACCAAAGCAAAGCGGGCGACTCTAGTAAGGAGGCGAGGCGCTGCCGTCGCTGTTGCAGGGTTGTGGCCAGGGAGGTGGGCATGGTTAGGGGCACTGATCTTGATATACAGAAATATAGCCTATGACCGTATTCCACTGTCCTGGGCAAAAAAGAGACCCACTTGGGCCTCTCTAGGGAAAAAAGGCAATTCAGGGGTTAAATCGCTTGGGCCACAATTGTGCGATGCCGGGGACTATTGGCCGTAATGCTGGGCCGCGCAAAACCGGCCGCAGCGATCGCCGCTTCTATATCCAGGGAAAAATAGTCATCCAAATAGGGTTCGGTGCTTTTGAGCAGGGTCAAGATGTAGGGCGGCATGCGCTGGTAAATCTGCGATCGCGGATTCATATCCATAATGGCTAGATGGCCCCCGGTGGGCAAGAGGCGGCGAGCTTCCCGCAAAAATGTCTCTGGCTGCGGTTTGGGGCAGTTCATGAAAAATCAAAAAGGCGGACACCAGATCGAAACTCTGGGCTGGCAGTCCCGTGGCTTCTCCCCAGGCATGAATCCAGTTAATCTTGGCTCCCCGCTCCTGGGAACGGTAATGGGCCACCGCCAGGAAATAGGGCGATAGGTCAACCCCGGTAATGGCCGCTTGGGGATAGTATTCTTGCAAAGCGAAGGTACTCATCCCCACACTACAGCCTAGATCGACAATGCGAGCGGGCGGATTCGGCAGCTTTTCCGCCAAAATACCGTGATAGCTCTGGCGCAACCGGGCATCGCCCTGGGGCCCGCATCGGGCCAGATTCCGGCATGAACTGCCTGGGCCGCTGATTCTACCTCCCAAGCCGCCTCCCAGCACAAATCCCCCTGCTCGTAGGCGTGAAAGGGCCGCAGGTAATATTCTGGGTAGGTTAACGGTTTCGCGATCGCCGCCAGGTCGGCCTGCCAATCGCGATCGCTCAATTGCTGAGCATTCTGCCGCCAGGGAACGCCGATGGCTTCTGCCCGTTGAATCATCATGCTACGAGCGCGAGACTTGGCAAAATTGGCCAGGGGTTTCATCGACAAGAGCAAATTAACTAGGCGCGATGCCAAGCCAGGAGCGGCTGTAACCTCAGTTGCATTCATAAAACTAACTCGAATAAATCAGCGTTTTGTTATTGGTAGTCGCCATCGCTTTTCCCATCTTGCCATGAGCGATCGCCAAATAACCCGCAACCGTTAACCGGTAACTGACAACCAAGCAGGGATTTGTTAAGTTAAGAGCCTGAAACCATTAGGTAACTTAATTAACGTGAGTTCCTCCGACTTGCCAGTGACGACGGCTTACGTTCGCATCACCCAACAATCTTGGCAAAAGGGCAGTATTGAAGGCGAAGTCAGGGCAGCCGCCTACGAATGGCGCTTTCGCTGGTGTTTTCGCCGGGGACGCTTGTTGCTACAACCTTCCCTGGGCCGCGCCCTTATTCAAGAACCCTTGAGTCGTTTTTTAGAGCGCTACGATTATCAACTCGAACCCGGCGGCGATTATCAATTTACAGTTCGCGCCGATTTTTAACGATTTTTAAAAATTGCGTACCAGCTTATCCCGTTGGGCAGGATGGTGAGGCGATGAAAATATTGCTTCCGATAGAGCCACAACGCCTGTGGCCTATCGCCAGGGAGAAGACAAGGAAATTAAGATCCCCTAGGGTGATTGATGACGTATAAATTCCTTTTTAAGGCGATATAACCCATGTTTAAACCCATCTTAAAACCCTACTTACCCTGGTTTTGGTGACCTTGCTGTCACTGCTTAGCCATCCCGCCCAAGCCGCTTCCCCGGAATTAGCTCAGCCCCTTCGCCAAGTCAGCGAAACCCCTTCTTTGGTCGATAACGATGAAGCCATTAAAGAATGCTTGCCTCCCGAATTAAGCATTGACGATCGAAGTATTCAAGAGCGACTTTCTCGTATTTTAGAGGTAACGGCTAAGCTGGGCAAAACCCAACTGGGAGGCGGACTGCAATTAACCAACGATCCCTCCCTGAGCCAAGCGGAAAACCAGTTTGAAGACTGTTTGCGAACGAAAGGCGTTATTCCTGACCGCTAACTAAAAAATGCGATCGCCCCTGGGAAAAACCCGATGTGTTGGCGATCGCATTCCTTGGCAACCTGGCAACTTTCTTTGGAAACCTGATGGCTCTCCTTGGCGAGGCGATCGCATTCCTTGGCCAACTGCTGGGTTTCCTTGGCCGGGCGATCACATTCCTTGGAAACCTGATCGCATTCCTTGGCGGGACTGGGTTATTCCTTGGCGGGACTGAGTTATTCCTTGGTAGGACTGGGTTATTCCTTGGAGTCCCCCGATCATTCCTTGGCGGGACTGAGTTATTCCTTGGAATCTTTCATTTATTCCGCTTAGACCCTAGCCTCCACCCTCCCCGACAAGTGCCCATAGGCAGACAGTGGGGAAAAAGCGATCGCCGCCGATTCTGGTTTGGAGTTTTATGTTACTAAAATCTTGGCGGAGAGCTTAAAAGAAGTGAAGCGGCAAAACCCTGACGAATTGCCTGTTCCCTGTTCCCTTCTTAGCGAATCTCAAAGGTTTTCAGTCCCGCGACAGCGGTTTCTTCCACCAAAACCTCGCTAACCGCAGCATTGGGCGGCCCGACCTGACACCATTGAAGCATCTCCTCCACCGCAGTAGCTTCTCCTGCCAAAACAGCCATCACCCGACCATCCGGGAGATTTTTCACCCAGCCAACCAGGCCCAACCGCTGGGCCTGCCGCCGGGCCGACGCTCGAAACCCAACCCCCTGCACCCGGCCTGCGATCGCCACCTGAACGCTTTTTTGCGGCATCTTCTCCCCCATCCTAAAACCCCAACTTAGCCAGCACTGGCTCCGTCGAAACCACATGACGCTCTAACCCCAACTGCTTCGGCTCAATGCCCAAAGCCAGCGCCACTAACTGGGGCAAGTGCAGCACCGGCAACCCCAATTTCCGGGCCACCACCTTCTCCACCTCCGGCTGACGAGAGTCCAAATTAAGATGACACAAGGGACAAGGCGTGACCAAACAATCAGCCCCCGCCGCGATCGCCGCCTCCAAGTGCTTGCCCGCCATCGCAAAAGCTTGGGTCGTGGCGTAACTGGACAGCGGCCAGCCACAGCACTGAGTTCTGCCGCCATAGACAACCGGCGTTGCCCCCACCGCCGCAAACACCTGCTCCAGAGATTGGGGATTAAAAGGATCATCAAAGGGAATCGACTGCTGGGCCCGCAGTAAATAGCAGCCATAGAAAGCCGCACAGTTCAATCCCTGCAAAGGCCGCACCACCCGCTCCGCCAGCGCCGCCAACCCATAATCCCCCACCAACGCCCACAACAAATGCTTCACCGCCGTCGTCCCCCGGTAGGGCGCACAGTGCTGACCCGCCAACAATCCATTGACCTGCTCCACATAGTCCGGGTTATGAACCTGGGCCGCCTTCAATCGCTCATCCACCCGACCCAACACCCCCTGACAAGTGCTGCAATGGGTTAGCAGTGGTAAATTTAAGCCTTCGGCCAGGGCAATATTGCGGGCATTAACCGTGTCCTCCAAAAGCTGAGAGTCTTCCTTATAGGTTCCCGACCCACAACAGGCCGCCGCCTTCAGCTCCACCAGCTCGATCCCCAAAGCCTGGGTTAAGGCCGCCGTGGACAAATACAGCTCCCGACAAGCCCCCTGGGCCACGCATCCGGGAAAATAAGCGTAGCGCAATACCGAATTAGACACAAATTTCTCCTCCCTCAGACTTGACAACAGCGGCGATCGCAGGCCAAGACGAAAATTACCGGCTGCCTCAATTATCCCCTGCCGACCCGCTATCAGAATCATGGGAGACGGGAACCGAGACGGCCCGCCAACTTAATAACAGACTCGCCTTGCCCTTTGTAGAATACGCGCTTTTCGATAAGATAAGGAATGCTGAAAAATTTACCATCCAGGTTGACCAGGAAGCGGTTTAAATCCGCCCCGCTTCCCCTCCTCTAACCGGGGAGAGACCTTGCTAGCGGCTTAGGGAGTAGCTAATGAATCAAGAGATTTTTGACCGGGTTACAAAAAATTGTTGTCGAGCAACTAGAAGTTGACGCTAAAGAAGTGAAAGCCGAATCTAACTTTGCCAATGACCTTGGGGCTGATTCCCTGGATGTGGTAGAGCTGGTTATGGCCCTAGAAGAGGAATTCGATATCGAAATTCCAGACGAGGCAGCGGAACAAATTGATACGGTTGGTAAAGCGGTCGAACACATTAGTCAAAAAACCGCCCAAGCAGAAACCCCGGCCTAGGCAAAGACGTTCTGTTTGAGCGAGTTAGCGGAAATTCTGCATTGGCTTCTCACCATTCGCCCTTTTGAGGGCGATTTCCCGTTTAAAACTAACATACTATGAGCAATTTGCCACTAAAACGGGTTGTCGTAACGGGTTTGGGCGCAATCACCCCCATTGGCAATACCGTGACCGAGTACTGGGAGGGGCTGCTGAGTGGGCGCAACGGTATCGGGACAATCTCGCTCTTTGACCATCCCGCCACGACAGCCGCATTGCTGGTGAAGTCAAAAACTTTAACCCCCACGATTATCTGGATCGCAAAGCCGCTAAACGCATGGATCGTTTTTCCCAGTTTGGGGTGATTGCCAGCAAGCAGGCCCTTGCCGATGGCGATCTGGCGATTAACGATCTCAATGCCGAGGAGATCGGGGTGATTATCGGCACCGGGGTCGGTGGGCTGAGGGTACTGGAAGAGCAGCAGGAAGTGTTTCTCACCCAGGGCCCCGGCCGGTGCAGTCCGTTTATGATTCCCACCATGATTGCTAACATGGCTGCCGGCCTGACCGCCATTCACACCGGGCGAAGGGGCCCAACTCCTGCACGGTTACCGCTTGTGCGGCGGGGTCTCATGCCATTGGCGATGCCTTTCGCCTGATTCAGCGCGGTTTTGCCAAGGCCATGCTCTGTGGTGGGGCTGAAGCAGCGGTCACGCCCCTGGCTGTAGCTGGGTTTGCCTCCATGAAAGCCCTCTCCACCCGCAATGATGACCCAGCCCATGCCTGCCGTCCCTTCGATCGCGATGCGATGGGTTTGTGATTGGCGAGGGGGCGGGTATCTTGCTCCTCGAAGACTTGGAGCAGGCTCAGGCGCGGGGAGCCAAGATCTATGCCGAAATAGTTGGCTATGGCATGAGCAGCGACGCCTACCACATGACTGCGCCAGATGTTGGGGGACGGGGAGCCACCCGCGCCATCGAACTAGCCCTTAAAGATGCCGGACTCTCTCCCACCCAGGTGGACTATATCAACGCTCACGGCACCAGTACCCCAGCCAACGATTCCACGGAAACCAAAGCCATCAAAAAAGCCCTGGGCGATCGCGCTGGCGAGGTACCAATCAGCTCCACCAAATCCATGACCGGACATTTGCTGGGTGGCTCCGGCGGCATTGAAGCCGTGGCTACCGTCCTGAGCGTGGCTTGCGATCGCCTCCCCCCGACGATTAACCTGGTCAATCGCGACCCAGCCTGCGACCTGGATTACGTGCCCGACCAGAGCCGCTCCTGTTCCGTGGAGGTAGCCCTCTCCAACTCCTTTGGCTTTGGCGGTCACAATGTCACCCTGGTTTTTCGTAAATATCGCTAGGTTACTGGCAGCTGAGATGGCGATGCTCTTCCAAAGCGGCTATGCCTACGCCAAGGGACGGAATCCGCTGCCCCGAACTTGAGGGCGCTCCTTGCTCTGGGTTCCCGAAGGATGGGAAGATGGGGGGTGACCTCGGGGCAACCCGCAGTAAGCCGATTTTAAGATTGCCTTAATTTTGCCCTATCGTAGTTTATTCCAAGAGAAGTTATGGTCGCTGCCACCCAGTCCCTTGAAGAATTGTGCATAAATTCTATTCGCTTCCTCGCCATTGATGCCGTCGAAAAAGCTAATTCGGGCCACCCCGGATTGCCGATGGGCGCGGCTCCCATGGCCTTTGTTCTGTGGGAGCGCTTCCTGCGCTTCAATCCCAAAAATCCTCACTGGGTCAACCGCGATCGCTTTGTTCTCTCGGCGGGCCACGGCTGCATGCTCCAGTACGCCTTACTGTACCTGACGGGTTATGACAGCGTTTCCTTGGACGACATCAAACAGTTTCGCCAATGGGAGTCCCAAACCCCAGGTCACCCGGAGAACTTCGTTACTGAAGGTGTGGAGGTAACCACCGGTCCCCTGGGTCAAGGCATTGCCAATGGCGTCGGGTTAGCGATGGCGGAAGCTCACCTCGCCGCCAAATTCAACCGCCCCGGCCACAATCTTATCGATCACTACACCTACGTCATCCTCGGTGATGGCTGCAACATGGAAGGGGTGTCTGGGGAAGCTTGCTCCCTGGCTGGGCACTTGGGATTGGGTAAACTGATTGCTCTCTACGACGATAATCACATTTCCATCGACGGCTCTACCGACCTGGCCTTTACCGAAGATGTGGGCAAGCGCTTTGAAGCCTACGGCTGGCATGTGCAGCATGTCGAACAGGGCAACACCGACCTAGAGGCGATCGCCAAAGCCATCGAAGCAGCCAAGGCGATTACCGACAAGCCATCCTTGATCAAAGTCACCACCATCATCGGCTACGGCTCCCCCAACAAAGCCAACAGCCACGACGTTCATGGCTCGGCCCTGGGCGCGGCGGAAGTGAAAGCCACCCGCGACAATTTGGGCTGGGAATACCCGGAATTTGAAGTGCCGGAAGCCGCCCTCAAGCGATTTCGCCAAGCCGTAGACCGGGGGGCACAGTTGGAGCAAGACTGGCAAGCCCTGTTTGCAGGCTACAAAGCCGAATATCCCGACGAAGGGGCCCTCTTTAGCCGCATGCTCCGGGGGGAGCTGCCCGATGGCTGGGACAAAGCACTGCCGACCTACACCCCCTGCGGACAAGGCGATGCCACCCGCAACCACTCTGGCAAGGTGTTAAATGCCCTGGCGGGCGTCCTGCCAGAGT
>JAAUTE010000119.1 GCA_012031815.1 Chloroflexaceae bacterium | reverse complement strand
GTAGACCGGGGGGCACAGTTGGAGCAGGACTGGCAAGCCCTGTTTGCAGGCTACAAAGCCGAATATCCCGACGAAGGGGCCCTCTTTAGCCGCATGCTCCGGGGGGAGCTGCCCGATGGCTGGGACAAAGCACTGCCGACCTACACCCCTGCGGACAAAGGCGATGCCACCCGCAACCACTCTGGCAAGGTGTTAAATGCCCTGGCGGGCGTCCTGCCAGAGTTAATTGGGGGGTCTGCCGACCTTGCGCCTTCTAACAAGACCCTGCTGAAAGGGGAAGGGGATTTCCAAAAAGGCTCCTACCAGAATCGCAACCTCCGCTTCGGCGTGCGCGAACATGGCATGGGTGCGATCTGCAATGCCTTGGCCCTGCACAAATCCGGTTTGATTCCCTACGGCGCTACCTTCTTGGTATTTACCGACTACATGCGGGGCGCAATTCGCCTGTCGGCTCTGTCGCGGGCGGGCGTGATTTGGGTGATGACCCACGATTCTATCGCCTTGGGAGAAGACGGCCCGACCCACCAACCCATCGAACATATCGCCTCTCTGCGGCTGATTCCCGACCTAGCTGTATTTCGCCCGGCTGACGGGAACGAAACCTCTGGTGCTTACAAAGCAGCGGTGCTGCGCCGGGAGCTGCCCACTTTGTTGGCGCTGTCTCGTCAAAATTTACCCAACTTGGCAGGAAGCTCCATTGAGAACACCTTAAAGGGCGCTTATGTTCTTTCCTGTGGCAATGGGCCGGAAGACATTGAGCTGATCTTGATTGGCACGGGGTCGGAAACCCATTTGTGCGTTCAAGCCGCCGAAAAACTGCGCGAGGAAGGTCGCAAAGTCCGCGTGGTTTCCATGCCCAGTTGGGAACTGTTTGAGGAGCAGGACGAAGCTTACCGGGAGTCGGTTCTGCCCAAAGCCGTCAAGAAGCGCCTCGCGGTAGAAGCGGGAACGAGCTTTGGCTGGTGTCGCTATGTTGGCTCGGAAGGAGCGGCTATTGGCATCGAACGCTTTGGGGTTTCCGCATCGGGCAACCTCGCCCTGAAAAACTTCGGGTTTACCGTTGAGAACGTAATTGCCCAGGCTCAGGCGTTGCTGGCTTAAGCAGAACACGCTGTCTAATGGTTAATTTCTGGCCCTCTTTGGAGGGCTTTTTTGTAAGCAAATTTTGACGGAGATCCTCAACCTTTCCCTGGCAAAGAACCAATTTTTTGACCAAAACCTCTATATTTAGACAGAATAGCTGCCATAGAAATCCCTCCTCAGTGGGCTGGACAATTCGGAGACTGGTCGAGTTCATGGGTATCCTGGCGATCGCCTTCGGTAAGGTGAACAGTTGATGTCGCTGAACCAATTCGGAGGGGAAGTATTAGCCATGAAAATTGGATCTTGGACTGCGGCCTATGTTTTTCAAGCGGCAATTACCATTTCTCTGGGGCTGGTGTTGATTGAGTTGGTGAGCCACCTTCCTTAAGAAATAATTAGAAAAAGGGCGAGGGAATATGCCTGAACTAGATGCCACGGATGATGACTGCAATTCCAACAGGGCGGCTATCCTCGCTGCCAATGACCCCATTTTGCGATCGACCTAAAAACTAGGGGGTTTTGTTAAGTTTTATTATATGATTTTAATAATCAACCCTCGTTAATAAAATAACGCTAAACAAAAAGGAGCCGATTGATGCCATATACCACAGAAGAAGGCGGAAGACTGAATAATTTTGCCAACGAACCTAAAGTGTACCCTGCAGAGCCTCCCACAACCAATCAAAGACGCAATTACATCATTCTAGGCGCGGTGGCGCTGTTACTAGTTGGCGGCTTGTTCTTTGTCGCTTTTGCTGTTTCCTAGACAAACATTAGACACGGCTATCACCAAATCTGCGATTGATGGGGCCCGCCTTGACGGGCCTGTTTTTATGGCATTGGGTTTAGTTTCGCCCTTCCCACAAGCAGAGTTTAGGATAAATCGAGCCAGATTGGGCTACCAACGCTGAGTTGGAACCGAGCTGCGGCGCTACCGCCATTAATGGCAATTTCGAGCCAGCCGTGGCTGCCGCTCAAGGCCAGGGCTTCTCCTGCGGCAACATCACTGTAAGCGTTCTGTCCTAAAATGGCGGACTCTCCCCAACGGGCTAGCCAGTTTTTCCGGCCACGGCGGTTGCGGGAATATTGGTAATTAAGTTACCAAAGCGATCGCAGTACTGAATGTAACCTTTAAACCCTGTGGCGGTGGCTTCGTAGGCGCAAACAGGCAAAAACACCAGGCTGGAAGGCGCGATCGCCGGGCCCAAGGCATCCAAGGCAATCCCGCTGGCCAGGTGTGCGCCCACGGGGGCGAAGATATCCCGTCCGTGAAAGGTCGCGCTGGGATTAGGCGTGCGCCAATAACGAGGATTGGTGAGTTCAACAGCAGCTAAGGGCGGATCTAGGGTTAATACCCCGCCGAATAAGCCATTATCTGGCCCCACCAGATAGCCTCCCGCCACTTGAACGGCAACTGCTCGGCGATCGCTGCCCACACCAGGATCAACAACGGCCACATGTACTGTTCCTTGGGGAAATACGGGATAAGCCGTCAGCAAGCTAAACCGGGCCGCCGCAATATTTTGGGGAGCAATGCCATGGGTGAGATCGATAATTTGTAGGTGAGGATTGATAGCGGCGATCGCGCCTTTCATAATTCCTACATAATTATCTTGCCAGCCGAAGTCGCTGAGTAGCGTAATAACTGGGCTTCTTGTCATCAGCTTGTCCTTGAAATCTAGAAGTGTTTTATGAACGTGCAATAGAGATCGCAGAAAATACTACCAGGGATCTATGAAAATGTAGGAGAGGACGGCAAACAAGCAGATAGAGGGGGTGATTTTTGGGCATAGGGAAAAAACTTCCTCTGGGGACAATAACTTGGCGGTTTTATGAAAGACAGGAATTAACTTTTTTTATTAAGATTGAAACCGATGAGGCATTCTATTGAGCTATCCTCTGCCAGACCTTCCCCCCTGTGAGAGACAAGGTTGTAAAGCGAGAGAAGTAAGATTGGATACAGTCATCGTTGCAATCCCCTCATTTCCACTGCTTCAGACGGCAGTGGTTTTTTTTACGGGCAGAGTCGGGAGCAAAGATACTCTTACTCGCGCCTCAGTGATAGTGCCGCCTTAAAACCGCCGGGTCTCGCGTGGTATAAATTATGAGTCAGTAGCTCGCTTCAACGGGGAGCAGCCTGCTTTGAAAACTCATCCACCTCGCGATCGCACTATGAGAGCGCAATGCTAAACCGTAATACTGTTTTTCTGGTGATGTTGCTGTTTGTTCCCCTGTCCCTGGCGGCGGAGTACCAGGATTGGGGGGCAACCATTGTGTTTGTGACGGCGGGCTTAGCCATTGTCCCCTTGGCAGCCTTTATGGGAGCGGCAACCGAAGAAATCGCGGTTGTGGTCGGGCCGAACCTGGGCGGACTGCTTAATGCAACCTTTGGCAATGCCACAGAATTGATTCTGGCTTTCATTGCCCTGAAGGAAGGCTTGATCGAAGTGGTGAAGGCAACCATTACTGGCTCAATCATCAGTAACTTGCTGCTGGTCATGGGGTTTTCCATGTTTCTGGGCGGACTGCGTTATAAAAGAGCAGAGTTTTGAGCCGACTGCTGCTCGCTTGAATGCCTCTTCCATGAATTTGGCAATAGTGGCGATTTTGTTGCCCACTGCCGTTCAGTTCACCTCCAGTGGCATTGGCGAACAGACCATTCAAAATCTCTCGGTGGCGGTGGCGATCGTTCTCATCCTGGTCTATGGTTCGACGCTGCTCTTTTCTATGAAAACCCACGCCTATCTCTACGAATTGGGGGAAGCCGCCCTTGAAGGAGAAGACCGTTCTCCGCCGAAGCTCTGGTTTTGGGTGGCGATTTTGCTGGGTATTACCCTGGGCGTTGCCGTCGAGTCGGAGTTGTTGGTGAATTCTCTGGAAGCGGCCACCAAGGAATTAGGACTGCCAACCTTTTTTACTGGAGTGATTTTACTTCCCATCATTGGTAATGCAGCGGAGCATGCCACAGCGGTGACCGTCGCCATGAAAAATAAGATGGATCTTTCGGTTTCGGTGGCGGTCGGTTCGAGCTTGCAGATTGCTCTGTTTGTCGCCCCGGTGTTGGTGATTGCCGGTTGGCTGCTGGGCCAACCGATGGATCTGGATTTGCAGCCCTTTGAATTGGTGGCGATCGCCGTTGCGGTTTGGGTGGCCAATTCCATTAGCTCTGACGGGCGCTCCAATTGGCTGGAAGGAACCTTATTGCTAGCCACCTACGTAATTTTGGCGCTGGCGTTTTATTTTCATCCGGCGATTACGGGATTGGGTTAGCCGCTGCCTCAACCGGGAAAAGCCTGGAAAAAGAGCGTCTTGACATATATTCTGCAATTTAAGGTTGTGATGGCGCGGCCCGCAGCAGTCAGCTAGCGGGTCTTTATGATGGAAACAGTCGCGTTTGTCTGCAAGGAAGCTGTATGGGAACGATTTGGGAACTGGATTTTTACTCGCGCCCCATTTTGGATGAGAACAACAAAAAGGTTTGGGAGGTGTTAATTTGCGAAAGTCCGCTGCAAGTCGATCGCCCGCTGTCGTCGTTGTTTCGCTACGCTAAATTTTGCTCTAGCCAGACGGTGAATTCCCTGTGGTTGCGGGAAGCCTTGGAGGAAGCTATGGTGCAATCGGGACAAACGCCGCAGAAGGTGCGTTTTTATCGCCGTCCTCTCAAAAATATGATTGTCAAAGCCTGTGAAGACGCGGGACTGACAGCCGTATCCAGCCGCCGCATCTATGCCCTCAATTGCTGGTTACAGGAGCGTCTAGAGCAATTTTATCCCCAGCAGCCAGGGTATTTAGCCACGGCGGCAACCTCTGTAGCGGTGCAGTATCCTGATATAACCTCGGTGCGCTTGCCCGATGCTCTCAGGGGTGACAAGGGAGACAAATGGCTGTTTGCTAGTTTGACGGCGGCGGATTTGGCGGAAATGCCGGATTGGGACATGGCTTTTGGGGAAGGGTTTCCCCTGACTTTGGCGAGGATTGATGGCGATACGCCCATACCGGGTGTGATTGTTTATGCCCAGCGATCGCTGCCCTTGGCGGCCTGGATGTCGGGGTTGGAGATGGGGTTTGTGGCCCTGGAGGCGGGAGCACCGCCGAATTTGGTGTTGGAAACGGGGGTTAGCGATCGCTGGATTTTAGCGCCCTTGAACAGACCAGAATTGTTGGCGGCGGCAAAACAGTTTGAGGCAGCGAAAAAACAGGCGAATCAGGCGCATTTTTTAGCAGTGCAGTCGGGGCCGGAGTCAGAATCCTTTGCGGGGTTTTGGCTGTTGCTGCAAGATGAAAGTCAGTAGCGGTAATTGGGAACTGAGTTGGGATGGTGATGCTCAAGAAGTTGATTCTCAAGAATTGCAAAAGTTTTTGGGAGGCAGAATCACCGCATCTAGAACAGGAATTTTATGCCCTAGCCCAGCAATAGTCAGAAGAAACCAAATATCTCTCTTCAACCAATCAAATTTGTATGCACCCGGCCTATCAACACCTGCGGCTCCCCGCCTTAGATTCAAGATTCAGAAAAACCGTGAGGCAACAACATGGAACAAGAGCGCAAAAAAGTGGTAGTCGTCGGCGCTGGCTGGGCCGGACTGGGTGCAACCTATCACCTGGCAAAACAGGGCTATGACGTAACGCTCCTGGAAGCCGGGCCGCAACCTGGGGGCCTCGTAGCAGGCTGGAAAACACCGGGCGGGCGAGCTGTCGAAGGCGGCATTCACGGTTTCTGGTATCCTTACCGCAATATTTTTCGCCTGGTTGCCGAGCTGGGTCTGCAACCCTTCACCCCATTCACCCGCTCTTCCCAATATTCCCCCGCTGGCCTGGAAGTGGAATCGCCAATTTTTCAGAATCAGCCGCGCTTGCCAACGCCCCTGGGAACCTTTATCTATACCCACTTCAAACGCTTACCCCTAAGCGATCGCCTATCGGCGCTGCCCTTGTTGTACGCGGTCATGGATTTTGACAATTCCGACGGAGCTTGGCGACGCTACGACCAAGTAACCGCCCGCGAACTCTTCAAACAATTTGGCGTTTCAGCCCGGTTGTATAAAGATGCCTTCGAGCCGATGCTGTTGGTGGGGTTATTTGCCCCCGGCGAGCAATGTTCCGCCGCGGCGACCTTGGGTATGCTCTACTACTTCATCCTGGCCCACCAGCCGGATTTTGACGTGGTTTGGTGTCGGGGAACCGTGGGGGAAAAAATCTTCCAACCCTGGATTGCTCACATCGAAACCCTCGGCGGCAAACTCCTCACCGAGCAGCGGGTCACTGACATCGCCCTCGACGCCACTGGAAAAGCTACCGGCGTTTACTGCGGCCCCAGCTTCTACCCCGCCGATGGGGTCATCCTCGCCGTCAGCGTCAGCGGCATCCAAAAAATCGTCGCCAACTCCCCAACCCTGCCCGCTACCCGGAATTTCGCAACCTCTGCAACCTCAGCGCCATTGATGTCCTCGCCACTCGTCTTTGGTGCGATCGCAAAATTGAGATTCCCCTGCCGTCCAATGCGGTTTTGGCTTCGACCCCACCACGGGCTGGACATTTTTCGACCTCAACGCCCTCCACGACGACTGTCGCGACGAACCGGGCAGCGTCATCGAAGTAGATTTTTACCACGCCAATCAACTCCTGCCCCTCAGTGATGAGGCAATCGTGGCCAAAGTCCAGCGGGATCTGTCGATCTGCCTGCCGCAATTTCGCACTGCCAAAATCCTCGACCATAGCGTCATTCGCGTCTCCCGTGGTGTGACCCACTTTGCCCCCGGTAGCTATCAGTATTTATTGCCCGCCGCCACCAGTATTCCCAATTTGTATCTCAGCGGTGATTGGGTGGTGACGCGCCACGGGTCTTGGTCGCAAGAAAAAGCCTACGTCACCGGACTGGAGGCCGCCAATCTAGTCATTAATCGCTTCAACCAGGGCAAACCAGCGGATATTATTCCCGTTGAATCCGACGAACCCCATATCCAAGCCTTACGGAGCCTCAATCAAACCCTACGAACCGTCGGCAACTATTTGCTCCCCGATTTCTGGCTGCCCTGAGCTTCCCCAACCCCCGATGCAACCGCAACCTTCCGCTTGTGAAAGAGCGCGCGATAAACGGGTTTTCCCAGAGCTAAAACGTATAACTCCCGTTCCGTGGGAAATAACATTGGATTGGTCTCTAACCAGGGTTCGTGATGTTGTTTCTCAAAGGCCGGATGCTCGCGAAACAGCGCTTCCATTTCTTGCGCCACGGGTAAAACATCCGACTGCACGAATACGGTTCCACCTGCCACCACATATTGCCCCAAAATTGCCACCAATTCCGGCTGGGCGACTCGCCGTTTGCCGTGGCGTTTCTTAAACCAGGGGTCAGGAAACTGAATCGTTACCCACTGCAACTGCCCCGGCAGAGAAGCTAAGAGCGATTCCGACTGAAAATTAATATTCCCAAACAGATAGCACAAATTCCCTAATCCCAAAGCCTGCTGTTCCTGCCGCGCTGCTTCTACCAGGGAATGGCGAATTTCTACCCCCAAAAAATTGCGCTCCGGGTATGCCTGGGCCATCTGCAATAAAAATCGCCCCCTGGCACAGCCAATATCTAGGTGCAGGGGCTGTTCCGATTGCTGATAGACCGCCTGCCAGTCTGGGGCTGAAATGGCCTGCTGGTACTGAACGCTAAGGGGATTGACGTGTTGGCGGACGCGCAGTTTACTCACAATACCTCTCAAATAAAAGCGATCGCTAGTCTGCTGCTGCCCGATGCTCTCTCCCAAAACTTAGACGCGATCGCCTCTCTCTTAGGGCAACAATGCCTTCTTTAGGCTAGTCAGAGATAGCGTTCCGCGCTACTGTGGAAAGTAACTTAAAACTTTTTAACACTTTGGGGATAAAGCTGGGAAAAAATTTCCTGCTGATTGCGATCGCCTTGGCTGATTGCTTTGGCTGCCCCTGTTTTTTTAAGAAACTCCTGTTCACTGCCCCGGCTGAATTATCATGACCTCCAACTTCCGTTTCGCTGTCGTTAGCGACCCTCACATCACCGTACCGCAGACTCTCTGGGATCATCCGGCTCGCTTTCATTTAGTAGAAATCAGCATTCCTGTTATTGAGCAAGTTTTTGCGCATCTGGAACAATTCGCTCTGGATTTTCTATTATTACCCGGAGATTTAACTCAACACGGCGAACCGGACAATCACCGTTGGTTAGCCCAACGCTTGAGCGAACTGCCGTTTCCGTCCTACGTGATTCCCGGCAACCATGACGTTCCTACGCTAGAAAAAAGCGATCGCTCCGTTGGCTTTCGGGACTTCCCCCACTATTACCGGGAATTTGGCTATGAAGACCCCAACCAGCTTTACTACACGCGGGAAATTTTACCGGGCGTGCAACTGATCGCGCTTAATTCCAATCTGTTTGACGACCAGGGCAAGCAGATTGGGGCGCTGGATGAAGCCCAGTTTAGTTGGTTGCGCGAAGTTCTCCAGGATTGCCATGACAAACTGGTGCTGCTGACAATCCACCATAACGTGGTCGAACATCTACCCGGTCAAGCCCGCCACGACCTTGGCAAACGCTACATGCTGGCAAATGCTCCTAGATTACGAGAGATTCTCCACGAATTTGGCGTGAAATTGGTCTTTACCGGTCACCTCCACGTGCAAGATGTGGCCTCAGACGGCTATCTCTACGACATTGTAACCGGGTCTTTGGTCAGCTATCCCCACCCTTACCGCGTTATTGATTTAGAAACGGGTGAAGACGGCAAACAACGCTTAAAAATCAAGTCCTATCGAGTCGAAGGGGTTCCGGGCTGGGAAGATCTCCAACGGCGATCGCGGGAATGGCTGGGGGAGCGAGCCTTACCGTTCATGACCCGACTGTTGACCAGTTATCCTCTAAATCTATCGGCGGAACAAGCAGCCCAAATTTCCCCAGAATTGCGGTATTTTTGGGCAGATATTGCGGGAGGCGATGCCTGCTTTGATTTTCCAGCGATTCCCCCTGCCATTAACCGCCACCTCCAGCGCTTCGGGGCCGTTGATTCCAGAGGCGTCCACCAGGCGATCGACAATCAAGCTGTCCTGAAACTCTAGAAATTTCTGGTTTTTTTCGATTGCCAATACTGAAATTAGTTGCCCTGCCGTGACAGCAGGTAATTTAAACATTAAAGAACGACTTTTTGAACGCCAAAAAATTCGGGGACTTCATCATCTATTCCCTCCTCTTCTAAACATATTTCAATAATCTCTTTGATGTTATTCATAGGTTCGTCAAGGGTTTTTCCCTGACTGTAGCAAGCTCTTAGCTAAGGAACCTCGCCGCTAAAAAGCTAGCTTCATCCCGTTCTACCATCAGGTGAAACTCTCGCTTGGCAGTCATAATTTTCACCCGCTCCACTTTATATGTCGATTTTACCCGAAAGCAACTACTCAAATATTAAATCTTGCTCTAAAATCAGAATTATAGAAACGCCTCTAGCCACTAAGCTTTCTAAACCGTTATGATTGACAATCTTAAGCTTTTGTCTTTGACCAACAGGTCTTTAGCCCTTGGCGGAGCAAGTTGTTTGGGAGCCGCCGCCAGCCTACTGTTAATCCTGGGGGAACCCGTTAAGGCCCAAGCTCAGTTTGACGCCCAAGACCCCAACAACGTTTATCAATCCAACGAGCAGGACTCACTAGACAGCAGTTTCGGCAACTCCATCAGTCCCTTCGATCTCATCCACCGCGCTAGGCTGGGGAACAGTCGGGGAGCCTCGGAATTTAACCAGGACTCCCAGCAAAATATTCGCAATGCCGCCGACGAGTTCAAACGCCAGCAACAGCTACAGCTACAGGCTCCGGCTCCTACCACAAATCCCTAAGCCTCAACAGGGCAGGATTAACCTGCCCCACCTTTACTAGCCTATAGGTTTCTAGCTGAGGGCCGCCAACACATCTTGGGCATGGGTGCCAGTATTGACTTTGTCGTCAACATAGCTGATTTTGCCTTCCGGGTCGATGATGTAGGTAACCCGCTTGGAGTAACCGCCGCCATCAACCTCATAGGCTTTAGCGAGCTTGCCATCGCTATCTACTAGAAGCTGGAAGGGCAGTCCATATTTTTCCTTGAATTTTTGGTGGGATGCCTGGTTGTCCATGCTTGCCCCTAAAACAACCACTTCTTGATCTTGATACTGGGCATAGCTGTCACGGAAGCCTTGCGCCTCTTTGGTGCAGCCGGGGGTGTCGTCTTTGGGATAAAAGTAAAGAACCACTACTTTACCCTTGAAATCAGAGAGGGAAACGGTTTTGCCCTCGTCATCAATGGTGCTAAACAGGGGGGCTTCACTGCCAACTGCTAAAGTCATAGCGCTACCTTGTATCTAGGATTCATCTAAAACTTTACAATATTTAATGCTCCCTGCTGCCCCTCCGCTGCTCCCATGAGTGCTATGTCTGCTGAAAATCCGCTCCCGCTCACCTATTCCCCTGGGGCCCTCCATCGCGGCGATCGCGCTTTGCGCTGTTCTCCTTTCCGTCTAGCACTGTTGGCGGCCATGGGAGAGGGCAGCATCCCCCTGCCCCAGATTGCCGAGGTTGGCGGGTATGAGCGCGGCTATACGAAAATCCCTCTGTCTGAGAGACGGGTGGAGCGGGAACTGCTGTGGCTCATTGAAGTGGGATTGCTGCGGCGGGAAGTGGATGGCCAGGGTATTACCGACAGTTTTCGCCTCACGCCCCTGGGCCGCCAACTCCTCAAACGCTGGGATGCTCAGGGCGAACTGTCTGCTCCCCCTTGGTGGGAGCGCTGGCTGTATTTTGGCGATCGCCTGCGCTGGCTCTTCTAGTATTGTTAGTGGCTGGTTTCGGCAGGAAAGCTGAAATAGCGCTAAATTTAATATAATTTCGATTTTTTTTACCCTGAGCAAGCAATGAAAGCAATTATGGTGGTAGGGACTGCCTCCCACGCCGGAAAATCCTTCCTGAGCGCTGCGCTGTGTCGCCTACTGGTAAGGCGGGGATGGCACGTGACGCCGTTTAAGGGACAGAACATGGCGCTCAATGCCTATGTCACCTTAACCGGGGGAGAAATTGGCTATGCTCAAGCGGTGCAGGCTTGGGCCGCTCGCACCCGGCCCAGGGTGGAAATGAATCCGATTTTGCTCAAGCCCCAAGGGGACATGACTTCCCAGGTGATCGTCCTCGGCAAACTGCTGGGAACCACTCAAGCCGCTGATTACTATGAGAATTATTTTGAGTTGGGCTGGCAGGCTATTGAGCAGTCCCTAGATCTCCTAGCAGCAGAATATGACCTAGTGGTTTGCGAAGGGGCAGGAAGTCCGGCAGAAATCAATCTGAAGCACCGCGATCTCGCTAACATGCGGATCGCCCGCCATCTGAATGCGCCGACGATTCTGGTAGCCGATATCGATCGCGGTGGAGTCTTTGCCCATGTGGTGGGAACGTTAGCCCTCCTCGATCCTCTGGAACGCGCTCTGATTAAAGGCATTGTTATCAACAAATTTCGCGGTCAAAAAGCCCTGCTCGATCCGGGCATTGCCTGGTTAGAAGAGCAGACCAATATTCCCGTTTTGGGGGTGATCCCCTGGAGCGACCAGTTATTTCCGGCAGAGGATTCTCTCTCGCTGTTAGAGCGGCCTCGTTGCCAAGCCCACGCTGAGATTAACATCACCATTTTGCGGCTGCCCCACATTGCCAATTTCACCGATTTCGACCCCCTGGAAGCCGAACCCAGCGTTTCCCTCCAGTATGCCGCTCCGGGAGATCCCCTGGGCCACCCCGATGCCATCATTATTCCTGGCTCAAAAACCACCAGTCAATCAGTTTCTGCACCCAGTGTTGGGCAAGTAAATTATCCATGACCATCAATCCGGATTAGCGACCGGGAAAAATTTTTGCAGTGTTTCCAGTTTGGGATGGTCTTGGAATACATTATCCGGATAGTATCCGATGTGTTGGGCGCCTAACTGTTTTAGTAATTCAACCTGCTCTGTAAACA
>JAAUTE010000118.1 GCA_012031815.1 Chloroflexaceae bacterium | reverse complement strand
TCGGGATGGTGGCGCAGAAAGGTAAAGACTTCGCCAAAATAAACGGTGGTAGAGGTTTTCGTCGGGGTAGAACTGGACTTCAACGAAATACACGGGCTGCGCGGGGACTGTTGTGGGCAGGCAGAAAGACACCATCCACGCGAAAGGCAGTTTTGCTTGACTTCAATAGAATCAAAACGGTAATCGGCGGTGGTTTCCTGCCCGACTAACTCGAAAAAGAGTTCGGGTGTTTGTTGGAAGAGTTCGTAGAATATCGAATCGGTTTTCACGCCAGCTCCTGAATGGGTCAGATTTTTTGATTTTAGCGCTTCGATCGCCTTCATCCAAACCCGAAACTCTTGGCGGAGGATCTACAGTGTTTCTGCGATCGCTCGCAATACTTCTGCATAATCTCAACTTGTTATTGTGTCGGGTCACAATACTTTTGCATAAAGGACTTCTGTGACGGATTACGATGCTCCGAATAAACGCTTCATGGGAATTTTGTCATCTTCAATCACACTAAAATGTCCTGACCAGTCGTTGCGAAGGGCGATCGCGGCTTTGACTTTTTGGGCAACAATTACACTAGAGGTAGCTTTTACGCGAAAGAGAATAATGCCAACAGAAGCGGGAAGTTTGACGCGGAATGCAAGTTCACCAAAA
Organism: Chloroflexaceae bacterium; assembly: GCA_012031815.1. Taxonomy (GTDB): domain Bacteria; phylum Cyanobacteriota; class Cyanobacteriia; order Cyanobacteriales; family JAAUTE01; genus JAAUTE01. The sequence goes on along the minus strand of JAAUTE010000118.1, from coordinate 11,461 downwards.
TCTTTGTCAAACTTGAGTAAAATACGGTTTTCCGTTTGGGCAAGGTTTAATACGGCGGGGTCAGAGATACCTGGACAGTCGATGCGAATCCAGGTTACGTCTTGTCCTTGTTGGCGCAAGGCTTCTACTGCATCAAAAGGAAAATTTTCATTAGCGAGGAAACGCATAGCTTAAACCGAGAGTGGATAAACTTTTTCTGATTTGAGAGTGGCACTGGCATAGTGAAGGCAAGCAAGGATGTCTTCGTGGGCGATCGCAGGATAGTTGCGTAAGATTTCTTCCTGGCTCCAGACCTGAGCTAGAAGGTCAATGACAAATTCAACTGCAATGCGAGTGCCTTTGATAACGGGTTTACCGACAAGAATATCAGGATTAATGCTAATTCGAGTTTGCCAATCCATACTAAAAGTTAGTTCTTCAGAATTTTCCCAAGTGTAGCAACTCTAATTTATTAAGAGAGGCGATGTCCTCCATCGCCGCACTCGCCAAACCTAACCCCCCCACTCACCTACTAAGCTAAACCGGGTAGCGTAGCCGCTCTGCAAGAGCATCGCTTCCACCCAAGCCCGCAACTTTTCCCGCCGCACCCGCAGTGCTTCTGCATCGCGATCTAATCCTTCTGTATCAAGATACAATGCTTCTGTATCGGGATACAATCCTTCTGTATCAAGTCACAAAGCTTCTGCATCGCGATCTAACGCTTCTGTATCAGGATACATTGCTTCTGCATCACGATCTAATCCTTCTGCATCGGCTTGCGTTGCTTCTGTTTGCCCTGCGTTGCTTGGGACTGCCTGAGCAATCCTAAATTATTACGACACCCTATTCCTAACTTAGCTACTAAAATCGCCGCTGCCCGCAGGTACAGAGGTTCCGCCTCGCTGTACTTCCCTTGCGACTGGTAAATAAATCTGAATCTTACAACACACCCCTGGCTAAAAGCGATCGCCCCCAGCACTTTTTCTTATTGACGGCTAAGCCAAGTTTCTAGATCTGAACTGGCGTTAAACTCTAGCAGCGCTTCGCCTAATGCTTCCAACTCCTCCAAAGATAATTAGCGATCGCTCTCCAAGGACTTGATAGGCTTCCTTTTGGCGCTGCTCCAGGCTGCGGCCCAAAATAATGGCGGTGGCCCAGTAAACCGCTAGCGACCAGCCATCCTAGATCTCAAAACATTACTAAGTTATCGCGATCGCCCCCAGTTTCACGCCACCATAAACAACAGAACCCTCATTAATCAAAAGCAATGGCGATCGAACGAGACATTGTAATTGTGGGCGGCGGTTTAGCTGGCTGTCGGGCCGCCCTGGAAATTAAGCGCATCGATCCGGACCTGAGCGTCGCGCTGGTCGCCAAAACCCATCCCATCCGCTCCCACTCCGTTGCTGCCCAAGGTGGAATTGCTGCCGTCCTCAACAACATCGACCCCGACGATACCTGGGAAGCCCACGCCTTCGATACCGTCAAAGGCTCCGACTACCTGGCTGACCAGGATGCCGTGGAAATCCTCACCAAAGAAGCCCCTGAAGTCATCCTCGATCTCGAACATCTAGGCGTCCTGTTCTCCCGCTTGCCCGACGGTAGAATTGCCCAGCGAGCCTTTGGCGGCCACAGCCACAAACGCACCTGCTACGCCGCCGACAAAACCGGCCACGCCATCCTCCACGAGCTGGTCTGCAACCTCAAACGCCACGGAGTCGAAGTTTACGACGAATGGTATGTCCTCAACCTCATCGTCGAAGAAGGAGAAGCCAAGGGCCTCCTCATGTATCGCCTCCTGGATGGCACCCTCACCAGCGTCCGCGCCAAAGCCATTCTCCTCGCGACGGGCGGCTACGGGCGGGTCTTCAACACCACCTCCAACGACTACGCTTCCACGGGAGACGGCCTGGCCATGGCCGCCGCCGCTGGCATTCCCCTAGAAGATATGGAATTTGTCCAGTTTCATCCCACCGGCCTCTATCCCGTTGGCGTTCTCATCTCCGAAGCGGTGCGCGGCGAAGGGGCTTACCTGATCAATTGCCACGGCGATCGCTTCATGGCCAGCTATGCCCCCAAGCAAATGGAATTAGCCCCCCGCGACATTACCTCCCGTGCCATTACCCTAGAAATCCAGGCCGGACGGGGCATACATCCTGACGGCAGTTGCGGCGGGCCCTTTGTTTACCTGGATTTACGCCACCTCGGCCCGGAAATGATTATGAGCCGAGTTCCTTTCTGTTGGGAAGAAGCCCATCGCTTGGTCGGCATTGATGCCGTCACACAACCGATCCCCGTGCGACCCACCGCTCACTATTCAATGGGGGGAATTCCGGTCAACACCGACGGTCAAGTCCGCCAAAGTCCCGACAGTTTGGTTGCTGGCTTGTTTGCTGCCGGAGAATGTGCCTGTGTTTCCGTCCACGGAGCCAACCGCTTGGGTAGTAACTCTCTCCTGGAATGCGTGGTTTTTGGCCGCCGTACCGGGGCCGCGATCGCCCAATATGTCCAAGACCGTAAATTTCCTCGCTTCGATGGACGTGCCTACCACACCGGGACAAGACAGCGACTCAACCAGCTTCTCAACCAACACGGAACCCGACGCATTGCCCAAGTCCGCCAAGCTTTGCAAGACTGCATGAGCCAATATTGCGGCGTCTTTCGCAGTGACGCAACCATGCGCGAAGGCTTGAATCAACTAGCCCAACTGCGAGAGCAGTACGGCGAAATTTGGCTCGACGATCGCGACAACTGCTGGAATACCGAGCTGATCGAAGCCCTAGAGTTGGGCAATTTAATGATTGTGGGGGAAATTATTCTGGCCTCTGCCCTCAATCGCCGCGAAAGCCGAGGCGCACATTCGCGAGAAGATTTTCCTAAGCGAGACGACCCGCAGTTTCTCAAACATACCCTCGCGTACTACTCTCCCGCGGGCATCGACGTTCATTCCCTCCCCGTTGCCGTCAACCGCTTCCCACCCCAGGAACGCAACTATTAAACCAGCCTAGGTAGTTCCTTCGTTTTGGCGATCGCCCTGAAAGCTCCCGCCCTGAGCGTCGCTGGCAATCCGCTGCGGTTGGATTCGTCTAGCAAGAAGCAGCAGAAATAAAATGTTTCCATGGGACTAATTTGCAAAAATTTACAAATCTCTCATTTTTTGATAAGCTGTGGCCAGTGCGCGACGGGGTTGAGTCGGACATATCTGCCGCAAGGTGTGCCGTGCCAATTCCTCGTATTTGATAAGCTGTAACGAGTCAAGGACTAGATTGAGTCAGTGATATCGACCTAACGAGAATTAATGCCGTTTTTCCAAGTCTAAAGTCTCCATTGGAGCAGTGAGTAGGCAAAAAATGCTTTTTGAGTTTTGTCTTTGCTGGTCTCTAGCGGTTGTTGTGGCTTCGGAAATCGCTACTAATTCTCCCTGACTGTTGCTAACCAATATTCTCAGGTGATCGACATGGTTCAAGCTAAGCCCTACCCTACCTCACGGGAACCCGAACTACAACCTTTAACTTCCTCAAGGCCACCGCAAATTATTCGATTTGACCACCCGGAGAAGTACCGTACCTCAGAGTGGTATACAGGATACGGAGAAATTGCTGCCAGCGACGATGGTCTATCTTTTGAAATCTCAGCAACCTACGCCCTGAAAGCGGAAGTTAAGCTGGTTAATGGCGTATTTGAGCCAGGTAATGACACCCTTGCTCAGGTTTATGGCAGCCGCGATCGCTGCGTGGCAATTGTCGATCAAACAGTCGAAGAGCTGTATGGGGACGAGATGCGGCGTTACTTTGAGCATTACGAAATTCCCCTGGAGAAAGTGGTCTTTCGTGCCTGGGAATCGGATAAAACTCCAGAAACCGTTCATCGGCTGCTGCGCTTTCTCGGAAAAGATGGTTGCGATGTCTCCCGCAATGAACCGGTGCTGGTCGTAGGCGGTGGGGTTCTCAGCGATGTGGCGGGACTGGCCTGTGCATTGCACCATCGTCGCACGCCCTACGTCATGGTGGGAACAACGGTGGTGGCCGCGATCGATGCTGGCCCTTCACCGCGCACTTGCACCAACGGCAGCCAGTTCAAAAACAGCTTGGGCGTCTATCATCCGCCGGTTTTAACCCTAGTAGACCGGAATTTCTTCCGCACCCTAGCGACGGGTCACGTCCGCAATGGCATGGCAGAAATCATCAAAATGGCCGTCACCGACGATCCGCTGCTGTTTGAGTTAATGGAGCAGTACGGCTCCCAATTGCTGGAAACCCACTTTGCCACCCTGGGGGGAGATGAGGAACTGGCCCGCATTGCCGATCGCGTGATTTATCGGGCGTTATTTTCCTACATGAAGCATGAAGGGACAAATATGTTTGAAACCTACCAAGACCGTCCCCATGCCTACGGCCACACCTGGAGTCCTCGCTTTGAACCCGCTGTTAAATTAATGCACGGCCACGCGGTGACCATCGGTATGGCCTTTGGGGCGAGTTTGGCCGTGGAAATAGGCTGGCTGCAACCCACGGAGCGCGATCGCATCATTGGCTTGTGTCGTTCTCTAGGATTATCTGTCTATCACCCGATTATTGAAGACATCGATCTCATGCTCGAAGGTCAAAAAAACATGCGCGCAAGCGAGGCGGCCGGGGGTTATGGGCCCCGCTACCGACGGGCATTGGTTCCTGCGATTATGCCCAGGAAGTTTCCCGTGAATTACTACAAGCTGCCGTTGCCCGCCACCAGCAGTTGTGTGCAACCTTGCCCAATGGCGGTCAGGGTCAGGAAAGATATTTGAGCGATCTGGGTTTGGAGTAGGTACCATGCAACCACAAACGGCGATCGCGGCCAGACCAGTAACGCCCTTGGGAATCTTAGTGCAACAGCTTGAGGAAGCCATTCAGACAGCAAAGCAGGCTAATATCCCGGAATCTTTGCTCAATTCGCTGCAAAATACCCTGGCCCTAGCCGCCGGAATCGATCCCTACTTGGAAGACTGCGCGACCCCCGAATCCCCCGCTCTGGCCGAACTAGCCAGGAAAACGGCAGCAGAAGATTGGAGTCAGCAGTTTTCCGATGGGGCCACGGTGCGGCAGCTCGAACAGGAGATGCTCTCCGGTCATATTGAGGGACAAACCCTCAAGTTACTGGTCTACCTAACCAAAGCTAAGCGGGTTTTGGAAATTGGTATGTTTACGGGCTATTCGGCTCTGGCGATGGCTGAAGCTTTACCGGAAGACGGCTACCTACTGGCCTGTGAGGTTGATTCCTATGTTGCAGACTTTGCTCGCAGTTGTTTTAACCATTCCCCCCACGGCGGCAAGATTCAGGTAGCCGTTGCCCCGGCGTTGGACACCCTACGGGCGCTAGCAGCAGCGCAGGAATCTTTTGATTTAGTGTTTATCGACGCAGATAAACAAGAATACATTGATTATTTCCAGCTTCTGTTGGACAACAACTTGCTGCCCCCCGGCGGGCTGCTCTGCGTCGATAATACTTTACTTCAGGGACAGCCCTACTTACCTCCCGAACAGCGATCGCCCAATGGGGCTGCGATCGCAAAATTCAACCAAATGGTTGCAGACGATCCGAGGGTAGAGCAGGTGTTACTGCCCTTACGGGATGGTTTGACCTTAATTCGACGCAAATAAGGCTGTAAGTAGAGAAGGCGATCATTTAACTGAATTTGCCTTCTTTCCCTGGGATTTAGGGATTTAATAGTGCACACAACAACTGTAGTAATGATAGCGCTTCTGAAAACCCTTGGCACATTGATATTACTGCTAATTGCGCTACCCATTAATTTGGCGATCGTTTTGGGTGCGCTTGTAGCCAGTTGGTTAATATCACCCTTTCGTCAGCGCATAGTTGCCGACGACCGCGGAACCCGTGACCCCAAAACTATCTTAATTTCTGGGGGAAAAATGACCAAAGCCCTGCAACTGGCTCGCTCTTTTTCCTGGGCGGGACATCGGGTTATTGTGGTTGAAACGCCTAAATATTGGCTGTCGGGCCACCGCTTTTCCCAGGCAGTTAAACGATTTTATACAGTACCCGCTCCCGAAAAAGACGCTGAAGGTTATTATCAAGCATTACTTGAAATCGTTAAACTAGAGCAAGTTGATTTTTTTATTCCAGTATCCAGTCCTGTGGCCAGCTACTATGATGCTGTGGCTGGAACTTTTTTTGTCACCCCACTGTGAGGTTATTCACTTTTCTCCCGAAATTACTAAATTATTAGATAATAAGTTTACCTTCTGTGAAAAAGCCCGTTCCTTGGGATTATCCACCCCCAGATCTTTTCTAATTACCGATCCTCAGCAAATTCTTGAGTTTGATTTTGCAGCAGACGGCCGCCGCTATATTCTCAAAAGCATTTCCTACAATCCTGTGTCTCGCTTAGACTTAACAAAGCTGCCTTTCGCGGCAATGGAAGATTATGTCAAAAAATCTTCCTATCAACCTCAAGAATCCCTGGATAATGCAGGAATTTTATTGCTGGGCAGGAATATTGCACTCACAGCACGGTTCGCAACGGAAAAGTTAGGCTATATTGCTGTTCTAAATCTTCTCCTTTTCAGGTAAATTATGCCCATATTGAAAAGCCAGAGATCTTAGCCTGGGTAGAAAAATTCGTTGCGGAATTAAATTTAACCGGACAAATTTCCTTTGATTTTATTCAAGCAGAGGACGGAACCATTTATCCCATTGAATGTAATCCCCGCACTCACTCGGCAATCACCCTGTTTTATGACCATCCAGGGGTAGCCGACGCCTATCTTAAAAACAGTTCGGATGAACAAGAACTGGCCATTTCGCCCCTCCCCCAAAGTAAACCGACCTACTGGCTTTACCACGAACTTTGGCGCTTAACCGAGATTCAGTCCTGGCTCGATTTCCAAGCATGGATTCGGACAGTCACCAGCGGAAAAGATGCCCTTTTTCAGTTTGACGACCCCCTACCGTTTTTAGCAGTACCCCATTGGCAAATTACTTTACTGCTCCTGGCAAATTTACGCCGACCTAAAGACTGGATTCGGATTGATTTTAATATTGGAAAACTGGTAGAATCGGGCGGAGACTAGACAACTGCACAATTGAGCAAAAATGCTCCTGACTTGTGTAGTCTAATGGCTGCCGTAATCTCTTGAATTGCGAGCTTTAACGTTTGTGGGCTTCAGGTCAACTGGCGATCGCGCTGGTTACTTTTTACTGTCTAATCAAGAGATAATCCTTATGTCTTTACTGAGAATTCTCCACCTGGTTGGCTCGGTCTGCGACGACTTCTACTGCGATTTATCCCGCCTCTATGCCCAGGATTGTCTAGTGGCAACGGCAAATCCTTCGCGATACGAGTTTCATATTGCCTACATTAGTTGCGATCGCCATTGGCGATTTCCCTCCTCTTTGAGCCAGGCAGCGATCGCCGCCGCCCCACCCCGCTCCTTCTCCCAGGCGATCGATTACATCATTGCACTAAACATTGACGTAGTACTGCCGCAGATGTTTTGCATCCCTGGCATGACCCAATACCGCGCCCTATTCGAGCTGCTGAAAATCCCCTATATCGGCAATCGAGCTGAGGTTATGGCGATCGCTGCCCACAAAGCCAAAGCCAAGGCGATCGTTGCGGCAGCAGGGGTTAAAGTCCCCTCGGGCCAGCTTCTGCGTCGCGGTGAATTGCCAACGCTCAAACCGCCAGCGGTCATCAAACCCGTTAGCGCCGATAATTCTCTTGGCGTCAGTTTCGTGAGAGAGATTGCCGAGTACGGCAGGGCACTGGACGCCGCGTTTGACTATGCCGACGAAGTTTTAGTTGAGGAGTATATTGAACTAGGCCGGGAAGTTAGGTGCGGGATTTTGGCTTGGGACGAGAGGTTAGTCGGACTGCCCCTTGAGGAGTACGCAGTTAATCAACGCAACCATCCGATTCGCTATTGTGAGGATAAGTTGCAACGGGTTGAGAGTGGCGACCTGAGCCTGAGCGCCAAAGACCCCACCAAAGCCTGGATAGTCGATCCGGGTGATCCCATTACCCCCACCGTCCAGAAAATTGCCAAGACATGCCATCAAGCCTTGGGCTGTCAGCATTACAGTCTTTTTGATTTTCGCATCGATCCTTGGGGCCAGCCCTGGTTCTTGGAAGCTGGATTATATTGCTCGTTTTCGCCCAAAAGTGTGCTTGTGACCATGGCCCGAGCGGCTGGAATTTCCCTGGCTGACTTGATGGCGATGATGCTTGAGCTGGTTCGCCAACATCCCACCCATTCCTGGGGCGATCGCTACCCCTTGCCCCTGCATCAGTAGTCAACCGCTCTAAACACAGAAAACCAGCTTTTGAAACCCAGGAAAATCCCGAATCGTTGCAAAGTCTTCGTCGGTCTGGGCTAGAGAGCGATTGCGACCATTGAGGTCAATGGCCTTGTCCAGATAATCAATTGCTAATTCTGCCATCCCCAGGCGAGCGGCAGCACAGGCTCCATTGTACCAGGCATAATCATCTTCGGGGTCGAGTTCGGTAGACCGTTCGTAGCAAAAGAGGGCTTCTCCGTAGTCCTGCATGTAGCGCCAGCTATCCCCTTGGCGATACCAGGCCCAAAACGCCCCCGCATCCAGCTCCAGGGCTTGTTGGTAGCAGGCGATCGCCTCCCGGTAATTCCCCTGATGCCGCCAAATATCGCCTTGACGATGGTAGGCCCAATAGTCGTCGGGACGGCAAGCTAGGGCACGATCGTAGCTGGCTTTGGCTTCTTCGTAACGCTGGAGGTGGCGCAGGGCATCACCCCGTCGATACCAGCCCCAGTAATCCTCCGGCCGAATCTCCACGGCGCGATCGAAGCTGCGCAACGCTTCCTCAAAGTCATCCAGTTCTTCCAGGGCCACCGCTCCCCGGTTGTACCAAGCCCAGTAGTCCTCAGGGCGGCAGGTCAAGGCCTCATCAAAACTGGCGATCGCCTCTTCATAGCGTCCCAAAGATTGCAAAGCATTGCCCCGCCCGTACCAAGCCCAATAATCGTCGGAGCGCACCATCAATGCCTGATCATAATAAGCAAGCGCCTCCTCAAATTGGCCCCGATCTGCCAAACGCTGGCCCCGCTGGTAAAAACTCCAGTAATTGCTGGCAGTCACAGACGCCCCTTTGTTTAACCCTAAAGTCATAGTCATTCTCGCCAACCTTCTAATAGGCTACAAAAAGCCCAGAATTAATGTATAGCCAAGCACGAAATTTTTCAGTATTGACAATAAGCGGCTTAATCTTAACAGATCTTTAGGCATCAAAAAATCATCATTCCCGGATATTACAGAGGTTTGACGAAGCGACACCGAACCAGAGAGAGATTAAGGCAGCCAGGCGGCAAGAAAAAAAACTCCACAAAGCGTGGAGTCCTGCGGATTAAACTAAATTGAGCAATAATTATCGGAATCGGGGACAAGTGGTTAAGCTTCGCTTTCAATATAGATGAACAACAGGCCAAAAACCACAGCAGGCAACAACCAACCGATAACGGGAACCAAAATGTAGGGGAGGAAGGAAGCAGCGTAATCAGCAGACATTTTTATCTTTCCTTTGACTATGTAATGACAGAAACGGGTAATCTCGATATTACAGGATCTAGGCTAGGGGAGTTGGGATGGGAGTCCATTAGTAACAAAGCAAGCCCAGAGGGAGAGGGACGCCGCAGCAGCTAGGCAACTAGCTGTTAACAAGCCCTCTAATAATATCTTGGAGGGTTTTGGAGTTCTCTAACAGAAAATAGGCAACAAATGCGCCGCCCATCGCGCCCAGGAAAAAGCCGCCAGTAAACTGGCTCCAGCCTTGAGCGGTTTTGAGGGATTCAGGGGCTTGGGGGTTGTCTTTGAGGTAGGGCGCTTGGGCACCGTCCTTAGGGAAAGCAACCAGACCGTAGATGGACATGCCACCTGTAGCCACCAGGATCAGGCCGATGGCCGACAGCAAGCCGCCGAAGTTAGCCGTAGCCGCGTAGTCGCGCAGGGGGCCGAACAAGACCCAGGGCCCAGCCAGGAAATAACCGTGGGCTAATCCAACTTCCAAGCCGCGAATCAGGGGAGAGACGTTTTCGCGGTAGGCCGGCAGGTTGTTAATAAAGGTTTTGGTAAAGGCGGATGCCGTAATCGGGGTTGCCAGATGGCCGATTTGGGGGTCGCCGTTGTAAGGGCCGACCAATTCTAGGTCTCTTGGGTCTGCCATAGTGTTTCTCCTTGTGCAGTAGTGTGAACGTTGGCAAACAAACTTGACACTATATTTAGGCAAGTGGGGGCCGTCCCATCGCTAAATTACTGCCCCCTGTTAGAAAAGTTCACTAAACTCACAAAACCAGGGCCGCTAGCGTCAGGGCGATCGCCGCTAATGGGCTGCCACCAGGGCCATTAACCCAACTTTGGCCTAAGCTATTTAACAGAATCGGATTAACGATTTTATTGCTAATCTTGATAGTATTTGCACAATTCTTAACAGTCGGGAAGTTGCAATCATGAAATGGTTTTGGATGCGAGCGGGGCGGGCGAGCTTTGGCTGCCGCTGGATTTTGTCTGTGGTGTTAGTGATGGGGGTACTGCTGGGGGCGATCGCTCCGGCACTGGCGACGGGGGTTTTCGATCTGCCGCCATTGCAGGCGGGGGCAAATTCTTGGGTCATTGATCGCGCCGAGGCGATCAGTCGGATCAATGAAAATCAGCTCAACAGTGATTTCCAGGAATTAGCGGCGGCTACGGGCAATGAGGTCAGGCTGGTGACCATTCGTCGCCTGGATTACGATACTACCATCGATAGCTTTGCCGATGAGCTGTTTGCCACCTGGTATCCGACCCCAGAGGCCCAAGCGAACCAGACGCTGCTCGTCCTCGATACCCTCACCAATAATGTCGCCATTCGTCGGGGCGAGGCCGCTAGTTCCCTGCTCACCGATGCGATCGCAGACAGTGTGGTGGCGGAGTCTGTGGCAATCCCCCTGCGGGAGGGTGGCAAATACAATGAAGCGTTTTTGCTGGTGAAAGACCGATTGGTCGCGGTTTTGTCGGGCCAGCCTGACCCCGGGCCCCCAGCGGAAAAAGTGACGCTCAGCGTTGAGAGCACCTTCGCTGAAGCCGAGGAGGCGGATACCAAAAGTTCGGCCCTCTGGGTGATTGGTTTGTTGGCGATCGCGACGATTGTGCCGATGGCGACCTATTTCCTCTACGTGGGCTTTTCGTCCAATTAGTCCTGAACGTAGTCGGTTCCGTCCCGCAAGGCAGACTCAGCCCGGAGAAATTCCCGACCCAGATAGGCGGCATGGTCGAGTTTGGTGAGGGGAGCGGGTTGGGTCTCCTCAAGGATTTTGACGCACAGTTCCTTGGCGGTGCGAGCACGATAAATGGTCTGGGGTTGGCGCTCGACTTTGCCCCGTGCGGGGATGACTTTGCCGGTTTCGGGGTCGGCGGCCAGGCCCTGCTCGGTGATGATATTGGTGTAGTGTTTGGCGCAGATCAAGCCCTGTTC
>JAAUTE010000117.1 GCA_012031815.1 Chloroflexaceae bacterium | reverse complement strand
CTGCCGCTGCTCCGCCACTGGAACCACCAGGGGTGTAGCTAAATTCCAGGGATTGCGGGTGGGCGGAAAGCCAGGCGGTTCGGTGTAGGGAAGCGTTCCCCATTCAGAGGTAGCGGTTTTGCCCAGAATAATGAAGCCGGCCCCTTTGAGTCGCTGTACAAAGCCGTCGTCGCGAGTGGCCTGGTTGGTTTTGAGCGCGGCACAACCGTAGGAGCAAGGCATCCCGGCAACGCTGTAGAGGTCTTTGACGGCGATCGCCACGCCGAAAAAGGGAGGCAGTTGGCTGGGGTCGCTCTTGACCAATTGCTCGGTTTGGCGACGAGCTTCGGCCCGGGCGGCGTCGGCAGCCACGGTGTAAAAACTGCCCAGTTGGGGATCGAGCTGCTCAAGGCGCTGCAAATAGAGTTCTGTCAGTTCCAGCGGCGACAGGTCGCGGCGACGGATTAACTGGGCCTGTTCGAGGGCTGGGGTAAAGGCTAGCGCCGTAGGATTCATCGTGGCGGGAGTGCGGTTTGGTTAAGACAATCCGGATATTTTAGTCAATAAAACCCAAAAAAATGACCTTTTCCCAAAATTTAGCGGGATTCTAGCCGGGTCATGGGAGCAATCTTGGGGTCGATAATTTTTTTACCGTATTTTGGAAAGGCAATGGCGATGGTGGTGGCAGTTCCCGTGCCAAAAACGTGGGTGATTTCCCCTTCCCCAAATTGGGAATGCTCCACGCGATCGCCTACTGTCCAGGATTGGGAGGGGGCGGCAGTTTTGCGGCGGGCGGGATCGAGGGGTCGCGGTACTCTAGCGGCGGAAGGACAATAGACGTTACTGCTCAGGAGATCGGGGGGTAATTCCTGAAAAAATTGGGAAGGAATGGCGCTTTCTCGCGATCCCCAGGTTAGCCGTTCTCGCGCATGGGTGAGAAACAATTGCTCCTTGGCGCGGGTGATACCCACATAACATAAGCGGCGTTCTTCCTCTAAACTCAACGGATCGTCTAAGGAGCGCAGGTGGGGCAAGAGGCCCTGTTCCAGCCCCACCAGAAACCACGGGAAATTCGAGACCCTTAGCCGAATGCAGGGTCATTAAGGAAATCGCCTGTTGTTCTTCGCTCAAATAGTCCAGATCGGAGGCGAGAGAGGCATTGGCCAAAAATCCTTCCAGAGAAGTGTCGTCGTTGTCTTCCTGATATTGGCGAGCGGCATTGAGGAGTTCGTGGAGATTGTCAATGCGGTTGTTGGCTTCGTCGGTTCCTTCATTGAGTAATTCTTGAAGGTAGCCTGATACTTCTAGCACCTGGTCGATCAGGTCAGCCGCCTTGAGTTCCGTTAATTTTTTTTTGAAAGCCTGCAATCAGTTGGGCAAAGCGATTGACGGCTTTGGCTGAACGTCCGGCGATGGTGGCCACGGAGGTTTCATCGCTGAGAATCTCCCACAGGGGAACGCTTAATTGCTGACCCATAGTTTGCAGGGCCGTGATCGTGGCTTTGCCAATGCCCCGCCGGGGTGTATTGATAATTCGCAGCAAACTCACCGTATCTACCGGATTGGCGATCGCCGCAGGTAGGCCAGGGCATCTTTAATTTCTTTGCGATCGTAGAACTTCGAGTCCCCCGACAATATTGTAGGGAGGCGATATTGCACCAAAATATCTTCAAAGGCGCGGGATTGGGAATTGGTGCGGTAGAGAATGGCAAAACTGCCCCAATCTAGCTCTGGATTGTGGCGATTCAGCTCCCGAATTTTTTCAATGACAAATTCCCCTTCTTCTTGACCAGTATTTGCCTCAAAACAATAGATGGGATCGCCACAGCCCCGGGTCGCTTTCAAAATTTTATCAATGCGCTGGGTGTTGTTTTCAATTAAGTGGTTGGCCGCTTGCAGAATATTTTCGCAGGAGCGATAGTTTTCCTCCAGTTTGACCATCGTGCGGGTATCGAGATCGCTCAAGCCGTCCCCAAAATCACTTTGAAAATCCAGCAGAATGGTAAAGTCAGCCATGCGAAAGGAATAGATGGATTGATCGGCGTCGCCCACGGCAAAAATGGAGCGATTCTCCCAAGCCCACCGCTCCTTCTGCGGTTCCCCGTTGGTAATTAGTAGCCGAATTAATTCGTATTGGATGCGATTGGTATCTTGATATTCATCCACCAAAATATGGCGAAATTGATGGTGCCAGTAGCCGAGAACCGTTTCATTTTGCTGAAACAGCCGCACTGGAATCAAGATCAAATCATCAAAATCCAGGGCATTATTAGCCGCGAGCTGTCCTTGATATTCTTCGTAAACTTCGGCGATAACTCGACCTCGATAGCTGCCTTCCTGTCTGGCATAGGCTTCGGGCGATAAACCCAGGTTTTTGGCATTGCCAATCTGATATCGCAGGCTGCGAGGCTCAAATTTTTTCTCGTCCAGGTTGAGCTGTTTAACCAGGGTTTTCACCAGGCTCTGGGCATCGGATTCATCAAAAATCGAAAAACTGCGCGTCCACGTCCGGCCCTTGGGGTCTTGATATTTGTTGATGTCGTAGCGGAGGATGCGAGCAAATAAACTGTGAAAAGTGCCGCTCCACAGCTCTTTGGTTGTGGATTTTATAAACCTGCGATCGCAACTTTTTTTGCTGGCCTTCTTCTAGCAAAGCCAGGGGTTGGCCCAATTTGGCTAGAGCCAGTTCCTCGGCAAAAAGGGTTTCCAAGCGCTCCTTCATCTCCCGCGCGGCCTTATTGGTAAAGGTCACCGCCAGAATATTTTCGGGAGCCACGTGGCGATCGCGAATTAAATGGGCGATGCGATAGGTGAGAGCGCGAGTTTTGCCCGATCCCGCCCCCGCTACCACCAAGAGTGGCCCGCAAAAATGTTCGACCGCACGTCGCTGGGAAGGATTTAGCAGGGCCAGAAAGTCAGAGGTAGCTGTCATAGAGAGGGAGGTGAGAGGGGTCTTGCCTACTTCCCGTCTATTTTAAAAGCTTTCCTGACGGGGTGCGGCTCCAGCCGCCTTATTTGGCGTTGGCTTCCTTCTCCAGTAACTCCTTCAGGCTCAGGCTAATCTGAGATTTGCCGGCAAACACAGTCCCTACCTTGCCATTCTGGAAGCGATCTAAGGCTAGGGCATACAGCTCGTCAGTTAGGGGAACATAGCCGACGACTTTTGCGTAGTCCCTGGCATGGGAGAGATAAAATTCAATAAAATCTCGAACTTCTGGGCGGCTAGCAGCTTTAGCGTTGACATAGATGAACAACGGACGAGACAGAGGCTGGTATTGGTTGTTTTTGACGGTTTCTGCCGACGGATACACAGGCCCCGCACCATTATCAATGGCTAAAGCTCTGAGCTTGGCTCGATTTTCTTCATAGTAGGCATAGCCAAAGTAACCCAGGGCATTGGGTTTTCCCACAACCCCCCGCACGATGAAGGCATCATCTTCACTGCCTTGATAATCACTGCGACTGGCACCGGACTCGCCCACGATGGCTTCTGTAAAATAATCAAAGGTTCCCGAATCCTGCCCAGCTCCAAAGAGTTCCAGCGGCTGATCCGGCCAGCCGGCGCGGACTTGGCTCCATTGGGTTATTTTTCCCTGGGCCTGGGGTTCCCAGATTTTTCTCAATTCTTCGGTCGTGATTTCCTTGACGCTAGTGTTCTCTGGGTTGACTACCACGGTAAGAGCATCGTAAGCTACCGGCAGCTCAATATACTCAACTCCGGCGGAGCGACATTTGTCGATCTCCTGCTGAGAAATAGGGCGAGAGGCATTACTGATAGTGGTTTCGCCCCGGCAAAATCGCCGGAATCCCCCAGTTGTACCCGAAAATTTGACTACAATTCGGGCTTTCTCTGCACCTAAGAGCTGATACTCTAGGGCAGCCTCATTTGAGATAGGATAAACAGTGCTGGAACCGTCAATTTCAATGGGTTGCTGTTCGCTGGCAGCCGATTGTCCTTTGGGAAGCTGCGTTCGACAACTAGCATTGACCACCAACAAACATAGTGCTAGAAGCACCCCGATAGAATAGTTTAGCGATCGCCTAGCTCGCGTATTCATCCGTTTTTCTCCCACCTATCAAGCTGGCCTTACGCACCAAGGACTAAAACTGAGATCATTCTTTCATAAAATCACAAGTCCAATGGTTAAGGTTACGTAAAGGAATCCGTCCGCCATGAAAATTCTCATTCTTAATGCAGGTTCTAGCAGTCAAAAGAGTTGCCTTTACGATTTAGGCGCAGCGCCGTCCTGGCCGGCTGAGTCACCACCGCCCCTGTGGAAAGCCAGCATTGATTGGACGGTTGAACCAGGGGTGGGAATTCTCACAGTAAAAGCGAACGGCAAAACCCAGGAAACTAAGCTCGACAGCGGCGATCGCCCCGGTGGCATTTCCCAGATGCTGCAAACCCTGGTTGCTGGAGAAACCAAAGTATTAAACCAGCTTACTGAGATTAGTATGGCTGGCCATCGCGTCGTTCACGGAGGCGTTGACTATTGCGAAGCGACGCTGATCACGCCCCAGGTCAAGGCGACGATTGAGCGGTTGATTCCCCTGGCCCCCAACCACAACCCCGCCCATTTGGAGGGAATTGAGGCAGTGGAGGGGGTGTTGGGCAGTATCCCCCAGCTCGCGGTCTTTGACACGGCTTTTCACAGCAAAATGCCTCCAGAAGCGGCAATTTATCCCCTTCCCTACGAATGGTACGAAAAAGGCATTCGCCGCTACGGATTCCACGGCATTAGTCATAAATACTGTGCCCAGCGGGTCGCACAATTACTGCAACGGCCCCTCAAGGAGCTGAAAATTATTACCTGTCATCTGGGCAATGGCTGCTCTGTGGCGGCGATTAAAGGGGGCATCAGTATTAACACCACGATGGGCTTTACCCCTCTGGAAGGGTTGATGATGGGAACCCGCTGCGGCTCCATCGATCCCGCGATCGCGATTTATCTAATGCGGGAGTACGACTTGACCGTGGACGGGGTGGATCGCCTGTTGAATAAAGAGTCGGGATTGCTGGGAATTGCCGGCGAATCCGGGGATATGCGCTACATTGAGCGGCAAATGCTGGCAGGTGATGAGCGGGCGCAGTTAGCCTTTGATATGTTTGTCTACCGGATTAAGGCGGCGATCGCCTCGTTTTTGCCAGCTCTGGGCGGTTTGGACGTACTGGTGTTTACGGCGGGCATTGGCGAACATCAGGCGCGAGTGCGAGCAGAAACCTGTGAAGGCTTAAATTTCCTCGGTTTACAGCTAGATCTGGAAAAAACCAGGCGTCTCCTGCTGATACGGATATTGCCCTGCCCGAATCCTCCGTACGAGTTTTTGCGATCGCACCGAAGAGGATTGGGCGATCGCTCAAGAATGCTGGCAGTCCTTAAAATCCGGTGACTAGACAGAATAGATAGGTATATCAGGGCATTTTGCCAAGAAATTCTTCGGTTAACTTCATGAACGCTTTGGAGCCACTGGAATTGGGCGCAGCCAAGACCACAGGCATGAACATATCTACGGCTTTGGCAACGTTAATATCCATCGGAATGGCGGTTTCAAAGCGCTGCTCTGGGGTGAAATCCTTTTCAATGCGGCGCATGACCTGTTTGTAGTATCTACCCAGCAAACCACCGCCGGACATAGTGAAGACGATGCCAACCAGATCCAATTGGACGGGATGGGTATTTTGGTAGGTTTCTTTAAGTTTTTTCACTCGCCGCTCCAGCAGTTGAATCCCCACCAGGGACAGGGGTTCGGGCCGGGCCGGTAACAAATAATAATTACTGGCAGCAATACCGCTGCGGGTCAGCAAATTATAGCCAGGGGCGCAGTCCAGAAAAATATAGTCATAGTTATTGACCACAGGATCAATAATTGTTTTCACCAAAATCCGCTCTAGATTATTCCATACCGCCTCAAAACTGGCGTCAGGCTGGCGCGTAGCTTCCTGGTGGAGCATTTGGGACACGGAATATTCGTCGTAGAGTTCAATATCTCCCGGCAGCAACGCTAAGTTCTTCAGGTTGCAAATATTCGGGCAGATCATCTCCGCGATCGCCAGTTGTTTTTTGGCATTGGGGTTAATCACTTGATTAATCAAGGAACTGAGAGTGCGCTGTTGCCTGCGGGTTTTGGCAAAGTCGTGGGGCTGCATCAAGCTCAAGGTGGCGCTAATTTGGGAGTCTAGATCCAAAACCAGAACGCGCTTGCCGTAATTTTGGGCTAAACAGGCGGCAATATTCACGGTTAATGTGGTTTTGCCAACGCCACCTTTCATATTGACCGTACTAACAATGCAAGCCATTAATATCTCTCCCAATCCTCTGGTTTTAAAGGTTAATTAAGCGCTACTCTCAGCCAAGAGATGGTAGTTCTATTTAAGCGGAATTCTGATAATTAAGAAACGCGCTGAAATAATTGCTTTTCGGTGCAGTTGTCTTTTTTTCGGCAAACTTCTGCAATCTTTCCCGATCAGACGGCGATCGCGACCAGCAGTTCCCTGGGGCCGCGCGGCTAATTTGCAAAAATAAATATTTAGGGAAGACAACCGCGTTTATCATTCCCAGTTGCCAAAATGGGTCTAATTTCACAACAGTCAAGAGGGTAGTTTTATGGGACTGCCGCTGAAAATTTTCTCCTTTGTTGGCTAGCAGTCTGGCGCTGGCCAGCAGCCTCATCGCCTGGCAGCCGAATTTGGCGGTTTCTCTGGCAGACATTACGGTGCGTCTAGACGGCACAGGCAGCAGCGGCAGCGGGGTTTTAGGCGATCGCCAAGGGCAAACCTACTACATTCTCACCAATGCCCATGTGGTGGCGCGACCGGGGCCCTATCAGGCGACCCTGGCCAATGGCGATCGCCTAACGATTCCTGAGCAGCAGATTAAGCGCTTACAGGGCATAGATCTGGCGATTTTGCAGTTTACCAGCCCGGCAACCTACCCCGTAGCCTCCATCGGCGTGACCCCCGCAAAATTGGCGATCGCATTGCGGTGGGAGGCTGGCCGCGCTCGGGGGGGAGTTTGGGCCAGCGGATTTTTGCCAGTAGTGAAGGCATGGTGACGGGAATTCAGGACTTGCCCCTGGGTTACGCCCTGACTTACAACAACCTGGTGCGGGCGGGCATGAGCGGCGGCCCGATTGTGAACCAGCAAGGACAGCTCATCGGCATCAACGGCTTGGTGCGGCTGGAGGGCAATTCCAGTCAAATTGTGGCTTCTGGCATTCCTATCAGCCGTTATTTGCAGTGGCGGCGAGTTAACCTCCCGAAAGCGCCCCAAGGGGTTAGCCTGGTCTCTCCCAGTCCCGCAACGGCCAGTCCCTACGCGATCGCCAAGAGTTGGCAGGTGGGAAGGGGGTCGTTAAATGCGCTAGACGTCCAGGGCAGTCAATCCTTCGCGGCCAGCGGTAACAGCAAGGGAACCATCGCCCTCTGGAATCTGGCGGACGGAACCGCCGTCAAAGACTGGCAGGCCCACTCTCAAGGGGTTAGTACCCTGAAATTCAGTCCCAATGGTGAAATTTTGGCTAGTGGCGGCGAGGACAACACCATTAAACTTTGGCAAGTGGCGACGGGAACCCTGCTAGCCACCCTCAGCGGTCATCAAGGGGCGATTCGCAGCCCTGGCCTTTAGTCGCGATGGACAAACCCTGGTCAGTGGCAGTTGGGATCAAACGCTCAAGCAATGGCGCGTGCCCACGGGAGAATTGCTGGGAAATTTTCCGGGTCATGGGGGGGTAGTCAACACGGTGGCGATCGCGCCCAGCGGCAAAACCCTGGCCAGCGGCAGCAGCGATGGGACGATTCGAGTTTGGGATCTCTCCACGGGCCAGGGAATCCGCACCCTCAGCGGACACAGTCCCTCGGTTTTGTCCCTGCGATCGCACCAGACAGTCAAACCCTGGCCAGTGCTGGAGGAAATGGCGTAATTTTCCTCTGGAATTTAGGCAACGGCCAGCGAATCCGGACGCTCCAGGGGCATCGGGACGGCGTTTGGTCGCTAGCCATCTCCCCAGACGGCAAAACCTTAATCAGCGGCAGTTGGGATCGCACCATCAAACTTTGGAATCTCGCCACCGGAACCTTGCAGGGAACCTTAAACGGCCATTCTGATTACGTTGTTGCCCTCTCCCTCTCGCCCGACAGCCAAACCCTGATTAGTGGGGGCTGGCAGGGACAAATTAAGCTCTGGCAGCGACAATCCGCCCATTAAATCCCCAAAAATAAAGCGATCGCGCTGGGCGATCGCCTAAAGCAAGTGTGAATTAGGGGGACGCAGCGAGACTATTGCTTTTCAGCAGCCTCCTCGCCACCACCAGTTTCATCTTTAGAATTAGAGTAAGAACGACCTCTGGAAAAAGAACGGGAGGTACGCTTGCGAAACTGGCGAGCATAAGCCTGATTACGGGCAGCCTTCTCTTTTTTGGGATTGCGGCGTTTTGACACGGTTATCTTTCCTGAGAGACGACAAAAAACTTTGACAACTTGTCTATTGACACTCCGTCAAAGCCATACCTGTTCTAACCTCGGTGGGCAAAATCTTGCCTAGATAGGGGAAAACTGGAATAATCGGGTAAGGAGCGGGCAGTTAGTAGCAAGTTTCGTAAACTACTCGTATCGGGAGAAATTACGACGATTGCCGCCTCCACGAGGGCCGCCACTTCTCTGTTCA
This sequence comes from Chloroflexaceae bacterium, assembly GCA_012031815.1. Taxonomy (GTDB): domain Bacteria; phylum Cyanobacteriota; class Cyanobacteriia; order Cyanobacteriales; family JAAUTE01; genus JAAUTE01. The sequence goes on along the minus strand of JAAUTE010000117.1, from coordinate 3,496 downwards.
CGGGGTTTGGCTTTGTTAACCTTAAGGTCGCGGCCCATCCACTCGGCACCGTCCAACGCTTCAATGGCTGCGGTTTCCATTGCTTCGGTTTCCATCTCCACAAAAGCGAAGCCTCTGATACGACCGGTGTCCCGATCCGTGGGCAGCGTGACTCGTTCAACTCGTCCGTACTCGGTAAAAACAGCAATCAAATCGTCTTGGGTAACGCTATACGATAGGTTGCCAACATAAATAGACATGGGATACCTCCTTAAGCAAATAATCGTGGAGAGTTCAGTCGGAGATATGCCTGCAAACAAGATTGAAACAAGCTGCCCTACCGAAAACACCTTGTACATGCTAGCACAGTTCTGCTATTGGACAATCTCAAAACGGCAGAAACTTCACGATCCCCGCACGCAACGCCCTCCTAATTCCAAATTTGGCGAACAATTTCTGCGCTCTTGGGTTAGAGCGCTGGATGGTGAAAGATTGCGATCGCTCAGGCGACAGCCAGGACGGCAGGGATTAGGATCTAAAGATAGTTCAAGCTCGCCGTCAAACGATGAAAGCACGCCAGCAAACCAGAATCACTCCCCCAAAACGGGCAATTTTAGTAGCTCTCGCTCTATGTCTGTTAACTTTTCTAACAGGATGCGTCCGCTATGATGTGGGGGTAAATTTCCAAGGACAGTATCGTGGAGCCATCACGCAACAGATTATTTTGGGCAAACAGCTTACCAATTTTAGTCAAACCGAAGCCGAGCGATGGCTAGGGAGTTTAGAGCGCCGCGCCCAAAATTTAGGGGGCAAAACCCAGCGTTCAGGGCAGGAATTAGCGGTTACCATTCCCTTCAGTAGTGCGCAAGATCTAAGCGATAAGTTTAATCGATTTTTCAACCCGGATGTGCCCACCAGCCAAACTCAGCAGCCGGGGGATTCTCTAGAGGTATTGCAACTCAACTCCCACCTAGATTTAACGTCGAATAATTTTTTGCTGTTTGAGCGAAACCATCTACATTTAAGCGCTGATTTGGGAGCACTTGGGGTAATTTCCGAGCAGGGAAATTTGCTAATCAGTCCCGGCGCATTGGTGGATATTGTTTTTAGCTTAAGCACTCCTTTGAGCATTAAAACTCTCAGCTACCCCCAGCTTCTACCGCCTATTCAAGCCAGTTCTCGTCAGTTAGTTTGGAAGTTGCAGCCGGGCCAGCTTAATGAAATTGAGGCGATCTTCTGGTTGCCTAGTCCCATTGGCATTGGCGCGATCGCAATTATTTTGTTGGTCGTGTTTGGCTATACATTTAAGTATGGCGTATCGGGGGAAAAAGACGCGGTAGAAAGTACCGTTTAGATAGATTGCGAGAGGAAAAAGCCGGATTAGGTATCAAGGAACCAAGCAAACTTGTTCGGCAACCTTGGCCATCAGGTCATAAAACGAAGGATAGCGACTTGCAGAGCGGCTACGCTTACACCGGGGAGGAGAGGGGTCAATGTCTAAGGGAAATAGATGAAAGATTCCTCTGCTTCCTAGTTTTAAAAAAAACAAATGAGTTTATTTAACAATTTTCATCGGGGATCTTAGAATGGTACGCAAATCCAATAGGCAGGAGCAGTAAGGTGGAAGTTGAACAGACAGAGGTCAGCATTTCGACGCCCGAGGGAAAGATGCCAGCCTTCTTGTACAAAGCAGCTGGACGCGGACAAAAGCCAGCGGTGGTTCTTTTGATGGAAGCTTTTGGCTTAACATCTCATATTCGGGATATCGCCTTGCGAATTGCCCAGGAAGGCTATGTTGTTCTTGCTCCAGATTTATACTATCGCGAGTTGCCAAATAACAAGTTTGGCTATGACGAAGTTGAACAAGCCAGAGCAATGATGTACCGTATGGATTTTGGCAAATCAGTAGAAGATGACATTAGAGCTGCGATCGCCCAGGTGAAGTCACAACCTGAGGTTTTTCCAGAGCGGGTGGGCGTGACGGGGTTCTGTTTAGGGGGAGGACTAACATTTATGAGCGCCTGCAAACTATCAGATGAAATTGCGGCGGCAGCTTCCTTTTATGGAATGGTTTTAGATGAATGGATTGAGGTAATGGACAACATTACTGTGCCAATTTGTTTATTTTATGGTGCTGCCGATCCCTTCATCCCCCTTAAACGTATTCAGCAAATCGAGTTCCGGCTCAAGGAACTTGGCAAGGACTATAAATTGAGAGTTTATGCCAATGCTGATCATGGTTTCTTCTGCCACGAGCGTTCTTCCTATAACCGTCTAGCGGCTCAAGATTCATGGCAGGAGCTTACACAATTTTTTCATAAACATTTAAAAAAGTAACATGGCAATCTATTTTGCTGACGGTTGCATCTGCGGAGCTAGCGGTTATAGATCGAGGTAGCTGGATTTTTAGGGTAGGCTAGAAACTCATGGTGAGATGACCGAAAGCAATGGCAAAACTGCGCGAAATTACCGTTTCTACCCAATTAAAAGACCGTTTAGCCCAAGGGCATCCCTGGATTTATCGCGATCGCCTATCGAGCAATGGGGACGTAGCAACGGGGGAGTGGGTGCGGGTGCGATGCGGCGGCTGGACGGGGTTTGGCTTGTGGGATAACAGGGGGCCCATCGCCGTGCGGATATTTTCTGCCCGCCAATTGCCCGATCCGCGGTGGTTTAAGGAACGCATACAGCTGGCTTGGGAATTGCGATCGCCGCTACGGGAGCAAAATTGCACGGCCTATCGCTGGCTGTTTGGAGAAGGAGATGGACTACCAGGGATTACGGTAGATCTTTATGGTGACTATGCAGTGGTGCAAACTTATATGGAAGGAGCAACAATTTTACTGGATTGGTTGGTAAATGGGTTGCGATCGGTTACGCCTTTACAGGGGATTTTATGGCGTACCCAGCATCGGGAAGAGACAGAAGAAACTACTAACTTCCCAGAGAGCAAAACACAACTGTTGTGGGGTAAAATTCCACCGGCTGATATTACTGTCAAAGAACATGGGCTGTTAGTTCAGGTTAATTTACAAGCAGGACAAAAACCGGTTTGTTTCTTGACCATCGCGAAAATCGTCGCTTGGTTGGGGAATTTAGCCGAGGGAAAACGGTATTAAATTGTTTTTCCTACACGGGAGCCTTTTCTTTGTATGCGTTGCGCGGAGGAGCGAGGCACGTCACCAATGTGGATGTGGGTAAAAGTTTAGCCGCTGTTGCTGAGATGAACCTGGGTTTAAATCAGTTCGAGGGCGATCGTCATAGGTTTATCACTGCCGATTGTTTTGAGGTACTGCAACGCTACGTTCAAGAACAAAAAACCTTTGATATTGTTATCCTCGATCCCCCCCAGTTTTGCCAAGAGTAAACAAAACCGTTTTGCCGCCATTCGTGCCTATACAAAGCTCAATACTTTAGCGCTTAAATGCGTCGCGCCGCAAGGCCTGATTCAGTCTACGCCAGTTGCACCAGCCAAGTTAGCCCGAAGCTTTAAAGAAATGCCTACGCCTAAGATTGC
>JAAUTE010000116.1 GCA_012031815.1 Chloroflexaceae bacterium | reverse complement strand
CATAGCCCAGGCCATCGCCCCTGTCTCCAGGCAGAAAAACAGCGATCGCCAACTCTGCAAACAGAAAGTTCTGGAATTTTCTCCCGTGCCGTACACTCAAGCTCAGACACTCAGGCGGCGATCGCAGAGATTTGCTCAAACCAATACACTTTGCTAGTCCTTAGTTTTTTATGATTGTCAATCAGCATCTTGAAGGGTGGGAAGTGATTTATCATCGCGCCCATGCCTTGCTAGCGGCCCAGATTGCCGAGCAATGGCACCAGAATTTACCCCAGCGTCGCACGGAAACCGTAGCTGCCATTTCCCATCACGACGACCTGGAAAAGGAATGGGAAGAAGATCTACTCACCCCTGCCGGTGGGCCTGCGGATTTTCGACTGGGCAAAGTCAGTAACACCAATCCCGTAGATCGCTTGCGTCAATTGGTGCAAGATGCCCTCTATCGATCGCGTTGGGTGGCCCTGTTGGTATCCATGCACACCAGCTATTTAAATGAACCCAGTCGGGGGCAAAATGAGGAGCTGGATCGATATTTAGACGAACAGCGCCAGCAACAACAGCAATGGCGCGAGGATCTCGGTATTAGTGAAGCGGAAGCCCACTCTGCCTATCGTTATCTGGAATGGTGCGATCGCTGTCGTTAATTCTGTGTGAGCGGCGGCTGCCGGCGGATGAGCGCAAGCTAGAAATTAGCACCGGCCCCGACGAACAGCGCTACCAAATTGTGCAGTCCCGCAACGGTGATTTAAACGTAATTCCTTGGCCCTTTGCCCAAAGTGAATTTAGCGTCGGGGTGGAAGCCAGCTATCTCAAACAGCTTAAATTTGAGAGCAACCAGCAATTAATTGAATCCTTGAAACAAGCTCCCCGCGAACAATTGACCTGGCGCTTTGTCAAACAGTAAATGCGGGCTAATCCGGCATTACTTAGGAGGAAATCCCAAGAAAACTAGCCAGATTGCTCATTCCTAAACCAAAGAACCGCCACAGCTCGATCCAGTTCCTGCCGTACAGCCGTAGCAGTAATTGGCCGTTTTGATTTCTGCAATCAAATCCAGGCTATTGGCGTCTAAAAGTTGCTGTACCGTTAAGGGTTGGCCCGCCGCCGTGGTTGCGGCCAGGTTTTCCATCTGATTAAAATCACAATCGTAAATATTGCCCAGGTAATCAACGGACAATTGATTGCGGCACATCAAATTCGGAACAGTATCTGGATTGTGGGCTGTTTCCAGGAATTTCAGGTAAGGGACGTAAAGTTCCCGGAAGTGAAGATAGTCCTTAGTGCGGCCAATGGGCAAATTGGTGATGGTGAAGAGGCGATTAAACCTAACTTCAAAATTATTCCAGAGAAATTCCTTGTAATCCTGCTCTAACTTAACCTGATCCGGCGTCAAAGCAAAGTTAGTATTGCGAGGAACCGGCGGATTGTAAACCAGATCTAGCTGGAGGGATTCGCCGCCGTACCCTAATTGGTTGAGCCGCTGGATGGCCCGAATCGAAGCGTCATAAACTCCTGCTCCCCGCTGCTTATCGACATTATCTTCCAAATAGCAGGGCAGAGAGGCCACAACCCGTACCTGCTGGCGAGCAAAATACTCCGGCAGATCCTCATAGCCGGGTTCCCAGAAAATAGTCAAATTAGAGCGAACAATGACTTCCTTGCCCATCTGACGAGCCGCTTCCACCACAGGACGAAAGCCGTAGTTCATCTCCGGTGCGCCTCCCGTTAAATCCACGGTTTCAAGCTGGGGAAAGCGTTGAATGACGGCAATCAGTTGCTCGCAGATGAGGGGCGACAACTCTTCCGTGCGTTTGGGCCCCGCTTCTACGTGACAGTGGGTGCAGGCCAAATTGCAACGCTTGCCTAAATTGATTTGTAGAACCGTAATCGCTGTTTTTACGAGAGGAGCCGCCAGTTTCTGAGAAAACGGGATAACGGCATCCGTGGTGCGATCGCGCTTGGGAGAGTAAACCATTGCTTGCCCTAGATAGCTAACCAATCCGTTGTGCTGGCTAGCAGGTCGCTTTGATTCTAATCCAACCTGCTGCTTTAGATAATGCCTGTATTCAAGCCCAACGATCTGAACGGGGACTGAGAATTGCCAGAGAACTTTGTAAAGACAATCCGAGCCTCGCTGGCTTAGGGTGGGCGATGGCCCACCGGGACTGTGACGCCCGTGCCATCAGGGGTTCGTCCCTTCCCCAAAAATTTTGCCAACTTAGCTTGACATTCATTGCAAATTTTTGATACAAATCTTAATAGAGAGCAACAAAAATTAACAAAGGAGTTAAGAACAATGATTATTTTGCTAGCGGTATTCGTAATCGGCTGGGTGGCAGCAGCGGCCATCGGCTCCCAGGCTTACTTCCGGGGCGAACAGAACAAGCCCATCCACGAACGCAACTGGCGCTCCCAGTCCTTTGAGCAAATCGCTAAATCCGTGACCGGCGCTGACATCAACTACGGCGATCGCGTTCCCTCTTTTGCGATCGACGCTTACTACAGCCGCGAACTGCCCAACAACTAAGTTTTCGGTCTCCTCCTATCACCAAAACTCTCCTCAAAAACAGACAATCCTGAAAGAGCGATTCCCTCAACGAGAACCAGACTTTCAGGATTGTTTTCTGGGGTAATTTAAGCAGTTAACCCCGGAGGCTAAGCACTTAAACGGATTTGGCAGGAGCGAACGCCTACTCAGCCGTAGCCAGCTCAGTTTCCGTGTTGCCAGGGGCGCGGCGGCGAGTCAAGGTGTTAAACAGCATAATTCCAATTGCCTTGATGAGATTACCTTCCAATTCCTCAAACATATTCATGTTCAGTCGGAAAGCGGCATTGGCTTCTGCAACAATTTGCTCAGCCGTGGCTTGCTCCACAGGCGCTTCGTCGAGAGCCTGACGGTACTCTTGCTTAAAAGCTTTCTCGTCGGGAATTTGCTTGAATTCATAGAAAGCCGTTCCGGCTCCTTCTGCTAAATTCATGGCTCGCTGGGCAATTTTCTTGAGAATCTGCCCGCCAGAGAGGTCGCCCAGGTAGCGCGTGTAGGAATGAGCCGCCAGTAACTCCGGCTGGGTATAGGCCACTTCCCGAATGCGAGCGACATAGGCCGTGCCAGCCGGAGATAAGACGATTTCTTGGCGCCAGTTGGGGCCGTAGTAAAAATGCAGGTCTTGCTCTAGGCTTTGCTTGCGGTTGAGCTGGGGAAAATAGAGGGAAGCAACCACGGGATGCTGGCTCAGGCGCTCCATTTCCTCTTCCATTGCCGTGTAGACAAAGTAGAGGTTGGCGACAAGCTTGCGATAAGCATTTTTATCAACAACGCCTCTTAAAAAGCATTTGACAAAACCAACGTTTTCTGCGGCTGAGTGGGATTTTTTCGTCCCTTCACGCAATTGAGTGGCTAAATTCACGCTCATATTAAACGTCCTGTTCCTTTGAGTGAGCTGGGCTGTATTTGCTGCTACCAAAAACCCGAAAAACTGTCTATCACGGTAGCTTAAACTAATTTAATGAGAGTTTTCATTAAGAAATTTTACGTTGACCCTGGCTCGGTTAGGGAAAACCGGAGAATGGCAGCGTTTGTTTGCTCAATTCTGGGCAAAGAAATACAACCCTAAAGCTGAAGCAGGTATTTCCAGAAATTCAAGTATTCTGTCTCTGTTTCCGGGTCCGGGGGCAGCAAAAATTCGCTGCGATCGCGAAGGGCGAGAGTAAGTTGTTTGAGGGGAGCGTTTTGCAAGCTTTTGGGAATTTCCGAGGCAGGAAGGCTGAAAATTAAGGGCGATAGGCCGGCCGCGAGCAGGGAAATTTGTTTGATGGCTGGGGGCTGCCAGCAGAACTGAATCCACTGCTTTTCGGCGTTTTATTTGGGCATTGGAGCTAGATTGCCTGGGTTTTACCCAGAGATCTGTCCACAGCGCCGTCCGATCGGGGAACGATGACGCTGAGCGTGGGATAGCGCTCCAGCACGGGCAAAATATCCGCCGACCAGCCCACCGCCGCCCAAGTGTCTCCGAGCAACAGGGGTTCTAGATAATGGTTGGCGCTGTAAAACTTAACCTGCTGTCGCAGGCTGGTTAATTCGGCTTTCAGGTCAGAAATTTCGGATAAATTAGCTTGATTAAAGGAATAGCCTAATTTCTTCAGGGCAATGCCAATGGCAATGCGGGGATGGCCGGCAGGGAAATCCGTCCGGTTAATTCCTGCCGCCATAAATCTGCCCAATCTTGCAATTTCCAGGCAAAAGAAGCTATTTTGTCCTGTCGGTAGACGACAACCACACTGCCGCTGCGGTAGGGCGCGCCCAGATCTGTCCCGCGGGTCGGGAAACCCTTGGGCGTTACGCCGAGCAACGTTTTGCCAGGCAGGCGGCAGCTTTGACCATTCCGGCAGTGCTTCTAGGGGCAGGGGCGCAATCAGTTGGGCGCGAATGGCCGCCGTCAGCCAATCCTCCCCCAGGGTGACCAAATTGGCGATCGCCGGCGGTGTATCCTGACGGAGCCAGGGAATAGGAAGCCCGGTGGGTTTAGGGGATGATTTTGGTTGCTGCCAGCGCTCTAGGAGGGCAAACAGCTCTTGCAGTTGATTTTTGGCGCTAAAGTCGAGGCTCGCCCCCTCGGCAACCTGCTGGCGAAAGGCTTGAAGCACTTGGGACGGCAGGGAATTTTCAGCAGCAAGACCCGCAACCGAGCCGGCGGGCGATCGCAACCGGCAAACAGCAATCCTGCGGCCAAGGCTCCGAAACTTTGCACCAATGAACGGCGAGCAACCATAATCTGAATAATTGTGTTTTCAAAGAATCGTTAAATGAATCTGCGATCGCAACCCCTTCCCAAATCCTGCCCATAGCATGGGAGGTAAGAACCGGAGAAATTGCGCCCCTATGGATTCCTTACAAAGCCATATCCTCGAACTCGATCGCAAGGTTGAGCGATTGAATCAAATGGTCGAGCGGCTTGGTAGCCATATTACCGCCGCTAGTATTCATCGAGAGAATCGTCTCTCTCACTCCACTGGCTCTAATTCGTCGCTGCTGGACTGCGAACGGGCCCGCACCGAGTTGGCCATTGAGCATAAAGATATTTTGGTTGATAGTAACAGTTGGGAGAATTCCCGTCAAAACGAACAACAGCTCTCGCCAGAGATTCAGATTCGACGGCTGACCGCTCAGCTAACGGCTTCCTATAATCGCATTGCCGTCCTCGAAGAACAATTGCTGGCCTGCCGCATCCATTCTGAGTTAACTTAGGCGAGCAAAACGGGCAGCCAGTGCTTCAATTCCTTTGACTAAATCTTCATTGCTCCAGCCTGCTTTTAAATGAGCGGCGATCGCGCAACCTCCGGCTCCCACCCCTTCCTTCACAAAACCTTGTTCGTAGGCTTGCAGTTGGGGGTAGCGGGACTTGGAAAAGTTTAACTGCGCGGCCATCAGGGGAATTTTTCCAACTAATCGGGCTAAACCGACCGTATCTCCGGTGCGATCGCCTGCCACCCAGCGGGTGGTTCCCACCACAATTTGCGCTCGGTTCCCGGGAATTTCCAGAAAATCTTGCAGAGCTAGCATCAGGGCGACAACGGCGAGCATTTGCGTTCCTCCGGCTAATAAAACTCCCCCATACTGGCTGGCTGACAGGGCCATGGCCGCCGCTACCACCTGCATCGGGTCGCCTACCGCCGCCACAACTTCCATCGGATCGCTAGGGGGAGATGCGGGGTTAATGCCTGCCTTTTGCAGCCCGCTTTGGACTAGCAGGGCTTTTTGGCTGTGGTTGCAGTGGGCGTGGCTGCTGTTAACTTTTCCCTGGGCGGGGATGCCCAATCCGGTCAATAACCCCAGGGCCGTTGTAGTTCCGCCGACAACGCATTCGCCGATCGCCAGATAGCTCCCTTGGGCGCGGGCTGCCAGGGTCTCGCCCCATTGCCAGCCCTGTTGCCAGAGGTGTTGCACCGTGACCAGGGGCAGCGATTGTCCTGTGGAGAGGCAGCGAGCCGGTGCGCCGCCGAGATCCAGGGCAGGCACGGCGGGTTTAACCGGTAAACCAGCATCAAAAAGATAAACGGGCAGTTTGAGGGCTTCGATGACTGTTCGGGAAATGAAGACGGGGGAGGCTCCCGCCGTGAGAGGCGGTAAGGCATAGCGGGGCGGTACTTCGGGGCCATTCAGCAAAAATTCCGCATCGGCGATCGCGGTGTAGCGGCGGTGTTCGGGGCTGGCTCCAGCAGCGGAAATGCCAGGAATTAAACAGGTGTCGGTGAATCCGAGAATGATAGCCAGTAAAGGTTGCTTTCCTCGATAGCGCTCCAGCCAGGATTGAGCGAGAGCCGCTTCCGTATGAACTTTAATCATGCCTGGGGTTTTCAGGGGGAACCTCTATTATCCCCGGCCAGCTCGCGATCGCAACCCTTCCCGCCGCGGTCGTCCCCAGTGCCAAAACGCCGTAATTTTAAGGGTAATTAGTTTTGAGTATCCCGTTGGGGCGGATCGATATCCACTGTCGGAACCTCAATGGTTTTTTCTTCGGTTCCCACCTCCACATCTGGCCCTTCCACATCGTATTCTGGCAATCTTCCTGGCTCAACGTTAACTTCCGGGGCTTCGCCGGGTTCTTCTTGCTCGATTAGGCAGCCAGTAGAAAAGGCTAACAGGGCAGCTACGGGAATTAGCAGCAATTTTTTGGCAAATAACATGGTGATTTCCAAAGAAATAAAGTTTATGTAGGCTTAATTCTCTCCTCCCTAAGAGATAGTTTTTAAGAAAATTTCAAGCCTATCGGTGAAATAATAGGAAAATTTCGGAGAGTTTGACCTCTGGCTGCGGAAAGAAACTTCCCAACGCCGATTGAATCCTCAAGGGAGGAAAGCCGCAAGAACGCCAGCAAGTTTAAAATTCTTGTCTCGGTCTTAATTTTGCCTGTCAGATTACCTGCCCTAGATTTATGGTAGATAAGGGGCTTGTTTCTGCTTGTGTCTTATGAAGACTGAGTTTTACTTCGATCGCCGCAAGTATAGCTGTGCGATCGCCGAGGTTCAGGGGGTCAATGAATTAAGGATTAGAAATCCTGAAGGGTCAATCCTAGCGGTTCAGCAGGGAAAAACCGTGGGATTAATCGGTAAAACCCGCAAGGATGCCAAAATCGTTTCTGTCATGGAGCCTCGGCTCTACAACCTCATCAAAGCGGCAACCACCGCCATTAACCTGACCAAGATCGATCGCTATTTACGGGAAAAAGAACTGTTACTCCGGGAAAAGACCGGCAAATTGCCCTCCTCAATCAGCAATTGGCCATTCTGCAAGCCGAAAGCGATCGCCTCTCCCTAGAGAAACAGCAGGATTTGGGGCAGCTTCAGCAGGAATTACGGGATAAGGAGCAGAAAATTCAAAAATTTGAGCAGTTTATCACTGCCCATCGCAGTAAACTGATCGATCCGCAAGAGGTAGAGCGAGACTTAAAAACCAAGCTAGGAGAAACCCTTTGGCTCGGTTTGACGAAAGCCACGCAAAAAGAATTCTGTAATGCCTTTCGGCACTACTGCTCCATCAAATCAGAAGAATTTACGGCATCGCTTTCGGATTATTCCACGGCGGGCACGCCTCTGGGCTGCGGAGTGGAGCGAGAAGTAGTGGGAACCTATTTTAAAGCTATACGCCAATTTTATGGTCAAAATCTTGATAAATACGGCACTTGGCTTAACGGGAGAACTGAATACGTTAATTGCCGGTGCGAAGCGCAAGTATACCTTGGGCGATTTGCCCCTGCTCCTCTCCCCGGAATGGACATCTTATCGGCGCGAAGCCCCTGGAAGCACCCCATAAACCCCCCTCCAATGACCTTTATCGCCCGATCTCCCGACACCGCAACCTTGGCGATCGCGATCGGGACTTTTTGCAAACTTTTCTAGCCCAATGGCAACATCCCCTAGCCCAATGGTTGCGTCAGGGAGAAGCCGCCGCCTCGGCCATCGATCGCATCGCTCAGTTGCGGAATCGGGCAGCCCATGCAGATACGCTTTATTTGTGGCAATTTAAGGAACTCTGGGGCTTAATCGTAGGTAGCGATCGGCCAGGCATCCTCCAGTCCATCTATGGTGGCTCATAGGCGGCTCAATCGGTAATTTTTGCGGTTTGATTGGGGGCAACTCCCGTTTCAGTCGGGGCAAATCACCCTTGAGTCGGGGCAACTCACCCTTCCTTTGGGGCAAATCACCCTTGAGTTGCGACAACTCACCCTTCATTCCTGGCAGTTCACCCTTGAGTTGCGGTCATTAAAACTTCAGCTAAGACACCAAAAACCCCTGCTCAGGCCAGCAAGGGGATTGGGGAGAGAGTCTGCATGGGTGGGTCGAGTCGCCGATAGGATCGAGGGGGAGAAATGTATTGATCCCAGAGAGGCTGGTGGAAAAATGACGCTGACACAGGTTTGGGGTGCACTCGCGGTTTTACTGGTCTGTCCGTTGTTGGGCGGATTGCCATTGATTGACGGGATTGGCCGCCTCACCCTCGGCCGCCGCCTCTCCCAGTTAGGCACAGGCAATGTTTCGGTTTCCGCTGCCTTCTATCACGGGGGCAAGGGGGTCGGGTTCCTGGCGATACTCTCGGAAGCCTTTAAGGGCATTGCGGCGGTGCTGTTAGCGCGGGCTTTTTTTGAGGAAGCGGTTTGGGAACTGATCGCCCTGATTGCCCTGGTAATGGGTCGCTATTGGCTCGCTAAAGGCGCGGGAACCACCAACGTTGTTTGGGGCATTGTGGTACACGACCCCATCGCTGCTGGCTTAATTTTTTTGATTGGCGGCATCTCCTTCACTATTTTTCGCGATCGCCGCCTGGGACGCTACCTGGTGCTGGGATTGCTGGTGCTGGTTCTCTCCCTGCGCCACCCCAACGAACCGGAACTCATTGCTGCGGCGATCGCCCTTGCCGGGTTGCTGGTCTGGATTTACGCTAAGATCCCTGACGATCTGCAACTGCCCACTGCCCACGGTAAATCGGACACCCAACCCATGTTTCGTTTTTTCGGGGCGATCGCGCCGTGCAAACCCTGGCCCAACCCCTCGACCCCCGCCGGGTGGGAGCCAAAGCCGCCAACCTCTCTCAGTTAAAGCGCTGGGGCTACGCCGTTCCTGACGGTTGGGTTTTGCCTGCGGGAGATGATCCTGAGCCACTGCTGGCTTTGCTGAACCCGACGTCAGAACAGCCCCTGGTGGTGCGCTCCTCGGCCATCGACGAAGATACCCAACAGGCTTCCGCTGCCGGACAATATCTGACCCTCCTGAACCTCAGCAGCCGCGAGGAATTAGATGAGGCCATTTACCAATGCCTTGCCTCCTACCATCGCTCTGGAGCCGTTAAATATCGCCGCGATCGCGCCCAGGGAGAAGCCGGTATGACCGTCATTGTCCAGCGCCAGATTCAAGGAACTATTTCCGGGGTCGCCTTCAGCCGCGATCCCCTGGATCAGCTCAACCCCTATGTGGCGATCGAAGCGGTTTGGGGCGGTGCTTCAGGGGTGGTTTCTGGGCAGGTGACGCCCCAGCGCTATTTCGCCTATGTTTCTCAAGTTTCAGAAACTGGGGAAATTGCCGAAGAAAATATTACCCTTCAAGCTCCCAATAATGGTGATATTCCCGAAGCCTTACTGAAAACCGTGGCTCGCATCGCCCGGGAAATCGAAACCCGCTACCGGGGCCTGCCCCAAGATCTGGAGTGGACTTACGATGGGGAGCAGTTGTGGCTGCTGCAAACCCGTCCGATTACGACCCTGGAGCCGATTTGGACGCGCAAGATTGCCGCAGAGGTCATTCCTGGCATTATTCCCCCCCTAACCTGGTCAATCAATCGCCCGCTGGTCTGTGGCGTTTGGGGCGATCTGTTTCAACTCGTTCTGGGCGATCGCGCCTGGGGGCTGGACTTTAAGGAAACGGCGACCCTACATTTTTCCCGAGCTTACTTTAATGCCACCCTGCTGGGCAGTATTTTTCTGCGCATGGGATTGCCGCCGGAAAGCTTGGAATTTCTAACGCGGGGTGCAAAAATGAGTCGCCCTCCTCTGATTTCAACCCTGCAAAACCTCCCCGGACTGTTGCGCTTGCTGGGCCGGGAGTTGCGCTTGGCTCAGGATTTCGATGCGATCGCGATTATTTTATCCCCATTCTCGACCAGCTCAACGAACAAGCCCCGAAGGATTTAGCCCCGCCTCTGTTGCTAGAACGCTTAGCATTAATTTTGGAAGCATTGCGGCGAGCGGTTTACTACAGCATTTTGGCTCCCTTGAGTTTTTCGGCGCGCCAGACCCTCTTCCAAGTCAAGGACAGCGAACTCAATTACAGTCAGAGTCTAGAAGTGGCGTCATTGCGGGAATTGTGGCGGCTGGCGGCGGATGCGCGCAATTTGCTGCCCACCCAGATTTTCGGTCCCGATTCTGCGGCTGCCCTGTTTACCTACATCGCGGAAATCCCAGATGGGGAGAGCATTTTGGAGCAGTTTCAGCAATGGTTAAAGTGCTATGGCTATCTCAGTGAAGCTGCGACCGATATCGCCGTTCCCCGCTGGCAGGAAGACCCCCGCCCCGTGCGCGAGCTGTTTACCCAGTATCTATTGCAAACCCCGAAAGGTCGGCAAAAAAGTCCGCTGCCGCCCCCCATTCAGCCGCCAATTGGGTTTGGGGAATGGGTGCAGCGACGGCTCGATCTCAAAGGTCAGGTGGGTTCGATTTATTCTCAATTGTTGGCCCATCTGCGCTGGAGTTTTCTGGCCCTGGCTCGTCAGTGGGAGCAGGTGGGTTGGCTGGCTCAAGCTGAAGATATTTTCTTCCTACGCTACGAAGAAATTCGGGAAATAATCCGGGAGCCAAACCCGGAAAATTCTCCTTATTGGCAGTTAATCCCGCAACGGCGGCGACAATGGCAGCAGCACCAGCAAATCGAGCTGGTTCCCTTTGTGGTTTACGGCAATCCCAGCGATATCACCGTTCCTAACCTCTCTCCCCTCCCGGTAGCCGATCGCTTGCAGGGCATTGGGGCCAGTCCGGGTTTGGTAGAAGGGACGATCAAAATTTTGCGATCGCTAGAAGCCGCAGCTGAGATTACAGAGGAGACAATTTTAGTGGTTCCCTACACGGATTCTGGCTGGGCCCCGTTATTGGCCAGAGCGGGAGGCATTATTGCAGAAGTGGGCGGGCGCTTATCCCACGGTGCGATCGTGGCCAGGGAATACAAGATTCCGGCGGTGATGGACGTTCATGATGCGACTCGACTGCTGCGCGATGGGATGCGGGTTCGCCTCAACGGCCAGGAAGGAACCATCGAGATTTTAAGTTCCTGAATCAGGGGTTGGGTTTGGCGATCGCAGAACTTGCAGGAATGCTTTAATAGCTTGGGGTTGTTCTTGGGGGCGAACAAATTGGGCGAACAAATTGAAATCCAGTTGGGGAAAAAATTGACTGATCGTGGTTTCTTGGTAAAGCTTGCCGCGTAGATCGTAGAGCTTCAGTTGATTATTTTGCCAAATTAAAACTTCAGGAACGCCCAATCCTTGATAAACCGCTAATTTATCCACCCCGCCGCTACTCAAGTTGATTTCAATGGCAAAATCCGGTAAATCTTTTAAGGTATCGACACAATAACACTCATCCGGTTCAAGTCCCCTGGCTTTGGCTGCTTCCCGAAAGGTTGTCGAACCGTATCCATGCAAGGGAATCTCCATTTCTTCGGCATACCTTTCTAAAAGCCGTGCAATGACTTTTTTCAGCAGTTCATGTTCCGCAGAAGGCATCAAAATTTCCAGCGTTCCCTTCAGATAGATCAACCGCAAGCGAGGATAGTCGCCCAGGGTTGTGAGTAGACTTTCATATTGCTGCCACGTCACGCCGGGCAAAATGACGCGCTGTTCGAGGTCAGCAGGGGGATAAACCAGGACAGCCATGTTGATTACTTAGACTAAAGTTAAACGGATAAATTTCTTCTTGCCGACTTGTAGCACCTTGCCTGCCAACTCCTCCGCGCTGTTGAAGGTTAAATTGGGGTCAGAAATGCGATCGCCATCCAACTTGACTGCCCCGCCTTGAATTTGTCGGCGTCCCTCCCCGCTACTGGCACACAGCCCGCTGACATTGAGAATCAAAAACAACTTAACCGGAAATTCCAGACCCGATAGGGAAAACTCAGGCACTGCTGCC
>JAAUTE010000005.1 GCA_012031815.1 Chloroflexaceae bacterium | reverse complement strand
AGTATGTGGCGCTGTATGCAGCGGGGGTATTTTGACTTTTGAAACCGGGCTGGGGTTAGTGAAGCGTCGGGCGGAGTTGATGGCTCGAGCAGCAGGGGCAGCATGGCGGCACTAATGCGCTTCGATCGCAAAAAAACTGACCCAACTGTTAGAGGAAACCCCAGAAGTAGTTCTAGCTAACGATAACAGCGAGCAGCAGGTGGTAATTTCCGGGACGCCGACGGCCGTGGAGGATTTGGTGCAGCGGTTGGGGGCGAAACGGGCGGTGGCCTTGAAAGTATCAGGGGCCTTTCATTCGCCGTTGATGGCAGGGGCGGCCTGCGAGTTTGCTGAAGTGCTGGAGCCGATCGCCTTTGGGGATGCGAAGATGCCGGTGCTCTCGAACACCGATCCCACCCCGATTCAGGCAGGAGAGGAACTCAAGGAACGATTGCGGCGACAGATGACGGGCCCGGTGCGCTGGCGGGAAACCCTGTTGCAGCTTGCTGAGTTGGGCATGGCCGAGGCGATCGAGGTGGGGCCGGGCCAGGTTTTATCGGGTTTGCTCAAGCGGACTTGCCCAGATGTAACGGTTAGGAATGTCAGCGAGATCTCGATCTAGTTTCCGGGGCGATCGCCAAAGTGCATCCAACCCTTGAGGTGGCAACGGCGATCGCTGCCGGCCCAAACCTGAGCGTTCAAGTTCCAGACCTGATCACCTGGTTTTTGATATAGCTAAAGCGGTTTCTTATCCTCTACAGCAACACGGCTTAGGTTCAATCTGGCAATTGAAAGAAGTCAGCAAAAACCGATCGCGACGTGGGTTTTCTATGGTCTAGAGGCCCGTCGTAAACCACTAACAACCCTGGGCGATCGCCAAAAAGATGAGAGTGCAACGCCAATCCTTCGGCATAATCTCCGCCGGGCACGTAGGGCAGCTCAAACAGCGGTTCCAGAACCCCTTCCTCCTGTTCGCTGATAGTATCGCCATCAAGTTCCAGGGCGTTATGCAAGCGAAAAATCCCCATGGCGCCGTCTAAAACCAGGGTCGGCCCCGCTAAAATCAGCAAATCTTTCTCGTGCCAGCATAATTCCCGCACCCCCAAACCATTGAGATCGACAAAATGTTTTGATAAAGTCGGCCCTCCGGGCCAATGGCCGCCAATCCCAACTCTCCTGGGGCAGTTTCCTCGATTTCTAAGGACAAAACGATGGCCCAGCCTTGCAGCACCGGCCCGCGTAAGCCAAGAAAAATACGCTTACCCTTCACCGCCAACCCTTCAATATCAAATCCATTATCTTTTGCAGGAATTCCTCCCCGCAGAAATGGCTCTAAATGTTCGTCTTCTTTGAGGACTTCAAATAATAAATTGCGATCGCCAATTTTTGCAGGCAAGCGGCGCTGAGGTGGCGGGGTAAATCGTTGCGATCGGAGAGCTGATTTGAGCAATTGTCCGTCGATAACCGGAATGCGGGCGAGTAAAAAGCGATTCGGCTCAGCGACAATCGTGGCTATGCGTTGCAGGTCTTTGCCGAGCTTTTTGCCCTTGGTTTTTTTGCGTTTGCTGCTGTGAGACCCGACTAACCACAAATAAGAGTTAGCGTAATCTAGCCCTTCAATATCAATTTCATCTTCCTGATTGAATAGTTCCACAAAATCAGCGATGGGAAAGGACTGTTCCCGACCAAAGCGCTGGGGCGCGAGGGGCAATAGGCGCTCGACGCTGTTCAACTCATCGGAGGCCACCCACAAACTACCATCCGGGGTAAAAGCCGCCGCCGAAAGATCGCTAATTAGGTCGTCTTTTTCCGCGTCAAAGTGCAGTAAGATGCGGCTGAGGAGAAAGGCTGGTAACATAGTTTTCCAGAAATTTAACCGGGGTTTTCTGTTATAGCGTCTTTTCCCCGCTCCTAACGACATTGCCACGTTTTGTTAACGATCGATCCTTAATTTCCCCCTCCAGTCGTGGAGAGGTGTAACAGTTTATGAATGCCACGGCGGCGATCGCGGATATTGAAACAATTTTTTCTCAAGGTTTGACTGGAGATGCCCAGTTTTTGAACCTGCTGTCGATTTTGGGTGAAGCTTGGACTTGCGATCGCGTGTTTTTATACCTGCGCGACCCCCTGACCGCCTGGGGAAAAGTGCCCTATTGCTGGCGAGCTTCCGAAGCGATTCCCGATGCCTGGACGCCGGAACTCAAGGCTGAGTCACCGTCCCTGGTGGCAGAAGACCCGATGTTTGCGGCAGCGGTGCAGGCTCAACCGTCAATTTTTGTGGAAGATGTGGAAACCGCTGCTCCCCTGGTGGTTAATCGGGAGTTTGAGCGGCAAAACTTCGGCCACCGCGCCCTCATCCACGGCCACCTCTGTCAAGACGGCCAGCTTTGGGGCATCCTGCAAGCCTGCACTTTCCATCGCCCCCACCCCTGGTCTCAGGCCGACCGCGAACTGTGCGATCGCGTTACGGCAAAACTGGCCCCCGTGGTGCAAGCTTATGTGCTGCGGGAAATTCGGCGGGAATGGCCCTAGCCCGCCACCGGACTGATCGAGTCCCCTAAATCTTCGGTAACAATTGCTACTTTTTCCCAAGGGCAATGATAGGCTGAGAAAAGTCAGTCACCGATTTTTGCTAGGACGCCGCTATGAGACCTCACCGGAAAGATGCCGTTACCCAAACCGCCGCCGCTCACCGCCAGAATTTGCAAAAGAGCCTACAGCACCGCCTGGAAGTAGCCAGAGCTAAAGGCGACGCCCATTTAGTCCACCTGCTGGAAGCTGAAGGTCGCTACCTGCAATTGCTGTAAGCGATCGCCAGTGGGGGCTGGCAAGACGCTTTCCAGCCTGCCCCTTAACCCCGGCCACCGACAACCACATTTTTGATGCGCAGGTGCGGCCCGCCGACGCTAACCGGTAAGGGCATTTGTCCCGCCTTACCGCAGCCGCCGCTAGTGTAGTGCGTATCGCTACCAATTTGTTCGATATCTTTGAGGGTTTGAAACACATTGCCGCTGAGGGTGACATCGCTGACCGGTTCTGCGATCGCGCCGTTACGAATCCAGTAGCCCTCCGCTGCGGCAAAGGTAAACAGTTCCCCATTAGTCTGTCCGCCGAGCATCCGCACTGCGTAGATGCCATTGTCTATGTCGCGAATCATCTCCTCAACGGTGCGATCGCCGGGTTCAATGGCGGTGTTGGTCATGCGGACAATGGGAGGGTAGGAAGCATTAATGGCTCTGGCGTTGCCGGTGGGAGTCTCAGCCATTTTTCCGGCGGTTTCGCGCGAATGGAGCCGACCGGCGAGGACGCCGTTTTTAATCAGGTATTTTTTCTGTGCGGGAACCCCTTCGTCATCGTAGTGGAAACTTCCGGGCAGTCCGGGGAGGGTGGCATCGTCGGTGACGGTTAGTTGTTCGATGCCCATAGGTTTATCGAGGGCGAGCAGGTCTTGCATCCGGGGGTTTTCGTAGAGGAAATCCCCTTCAGAAAGATGACCAAAGGCTTCGTGGATGAAGACGCCGGAGAGATGGGGGTCGAGAATAACCGTGTATTGGCCGCCTTTGACGGATTTTGCCCTCAGTTGGCGGATGGCTCGCTCGGCAGCGCTGATAACCTGGGTTTCAATCCCGACCACCGCGTTAAAGTCGCGGCGCGATCGCACGGTTTCAAACCCCTGGCGCACGATACCGTCGCTGTTTTTGGCGATCGCCCCGAAGCGTCCGCTGATGTCAAGCCGTTCCTGGACGAGGCAAGTGCCTGTAGAGTTGACAAAATAGCTGGTGGAGAAGCGATCGGAGAGGGTGGCGATGGTGGATTGGATCTGGGGGTCAAATTCCAGGAGCAGGCGGTTGTAATGTTCGAGAATGGCTCTTTTTTCCCTGAGGGAGACGCCGCGCGGGTCGCGATCGCAAGGGGCGCTAACGGTATCTTGAATCGGGTCAACGGCGGCGAGGGTGGTGATTCCTTGACCAATGAGTTGGGCTTGGGAGGTGGCTTCCGCCAGGCGATCGCTCAGTTCCGCCATGCCGTTGAAGGTCACAAAACTCCACCCCCCCCGATGGCAGGCACGAATCCCGCCCACCAGACCCAAATTACGGTCAACCGCTTCCAGGTGCGGCCCGCGAAAGGAGAGGGTCGTCGCTTCGCTTTGGTCGATCCGAATTTCCAGATAGTCGATCACGCTGCGGTAAGAGGCGATCGCGGCTTGCAGTTGTTCGCTTAAAGAATGGTTCATTCGGGTTCGGGGGATAGGGCCAATTGCTTTCTAGTTTAGCGATCGCCTCCCGAACTCCACCGGCCGAGAAAATTTCTCCAGGCTCCGAGAAAATTTGTTAAACGTTATACAAAATAGCTCGGCCTTCCGAGAAAATTAGTCGGCCTTCCGAGAAAATTTCTGCTCCCGCTGAGTCCAGAGGCAGGCCAGCCTTACAGGTCGGTGAGTTTCTCTCCAGTAATGCCCCAATGGAGTTGTTGGGTTAAGCCGCGTAGGTGTAGCCGCTCCCAGAAGCATCGCCGGGGAGTCAAGCGCTGAGTTGTTGGGCTTGGGCGATCGCCAATTCTGGGCTGGGGAGAGTTTGGCCGTTGCGTTGGGCTGATTCAATCCAGAGCCGGGTGACGATTTCTAACTCCTGAAAAACTTCTTCTACGGTTTCGCCTTGAGCTAAACATCCTTTCAAGGCAGGCACTTCTGCAACGAAACCCCCTTCAGGACAAGGATAAATCAGGATTGGGTACTGCATTAGTTTTCTCCTTTCTGGTTGTCTTGTTCAATCAGTTCTATAGCTCTTTTGACGTAAATGCTCTTGACTCTATTATTATGAACGGGAATAACAAAAGTTACCTCTTCTCTTTTAAAGACATGATGACTTCCTGTAATGTGGTCAAGCCTAAAATTTTCTTGTTCCATAAGTTTTCTGACATCAGTGAAAGTAACGTTGTTGGGATTGTTCTTTAAGCGTTTCAGCAATTTCTCCTTCTTGGTCATTAATCTTTTCCGTTTTTAAATTAGTGATTGCTATTGCACTTCGTTGAATTACTTCAGACGATCGCGAAAGAAGTCGGTGAGGTGCTGGCGGGCCTGGCGCTCAAAATCCCCCGCGTCTTGGTATTGCCAGTAGAAGCATTCTTTAGGGAGATTCTTTTGGAATTGCTGAACTTTGAGGAATTGCTCGGTTTCGGGGATGGATTGGGGCATGAAGGGCTGTTGCTTGAAGTAGAGCATGATTTGGGGAGAGGTTTTGTCGCCCGCTTTCCAGGCGTTGAAGGCGGTTAAAAATTCGTGTTCTGTGCCAGTTGTGCCGTCTTCGGTGGGAGTGCCAAAGCGTTTCCAGAAGATGTAGAGAAGCAAATCGCACTCAGGAATCCTAAACTTGTCATCAATCGCGCCTTGCGTCCCTTTTTCGTGGAGTTATTGAGTTCAGGTAAGGCTCGCAGTCAATCATTCGTCCGCTTACTCACCGCAACTCCATCTTAAACAGGATTTTAATCAACTTGTCCTCCCTACCCACTCCCTCCCTCCAGCTCGGTTGGAGCGCGATCGCATTTTGTTTAGCCACTGGGGCTAAATATTAATGCTTATTCAAACTCGAACCAGATGGAAAGGAAAAAATCCAGGATTACTCGATTCAGTTTGACTAGGGTGAATTGATGCAAGACATCTTTATTTTGCTCTTCACCAAAAAGTTGAAAAGCCATAAAGTCCAATTTAGAACAGGCTTTTGGCACATAAAAAGCAACCATGAAGGATTCATCCCTCGGTTCGATCGATTCGTTTTTCACGTCCGACAAAAAATATACTGCTATTTAATGAACCGTTTTGTTTTGTTTGAAAACAAGTTTAAAGGGCAAAAACTCTCAGGGAAAATTCATGCTTGCAGCCAATAAATTGTTAATAATGACTATTAAATCTATCCATCCTGGGGACATCTAACCCTAGAAAATTTCCACCGGAAATCAGAAAACCATGAGAAAAATTGCACAGATAACGCTCATCGGCGCAGCTTCCCTCCTAACTGCCCTGAGCTTTAGCGCGATCGCCCCTGCCGAAACCAACCGTCAATTGATCGAAAATCGAGCCGTCGCCCAAAGCCTGATGAACGGAACTTTTGTGGCAGCCGAAGCCCCGACCGCTGGAACCGTTCGCGTGATGAACGAAAATGGACAGCGCTACCTGGTGTTTGATTCAACCTTCACCACCAGCAGCCAAGGGCCAGACCTACACGTTTTGCTCGATAGCACTACCACGCCCCCCCAAACCTCACGGCGCTAGCGAAGCCACTCGCTACATCAATTTAGGCAAATTGCAAAAATTCCAGGGCGAACAGCGCTATCCTATCCCCGGCAGCGTCAATCTCTCGTCTTTTAAATCTGTCGTGATTTGGTGCCGCATGGCTAATGCCACCTTCGGCTACGCCCCTCTGAAAGCCTCCGGGTCGGCTTCCGTCCGTTAGTTTGCAGCTTTTTGCTTAAACTTGACCTTGGAGAGCGGCTAATTGAACTGTCAGGGGAGGAGGTTCATAGCTCCAGGAAAAGGTGAGGCGACTGTCAAGGGAAACATCAGCTGGCCGAGGAGCGGTCATGGGCACATCCCGCTGCCAGCAAGGCTTAATCAATTCTTTTGGCAGTCCTCATTCCTGAGCCAGCAGTCCGCCGAATTCATAGGGCGATACCCGCTCTTTCCCCCCAAATAAAGCAATCCCGACACTTTTTCCAAGGCCAGCAACAACCCCTGCCCGGCGATCGCGCACTAACAGGGTGCGATATTCATGATCCAATAAGTTTCCTTTCATTGACACTCCTCGGCATAAATGCACGAGGATTCTTGGTTCACTGAGACCACTTAAACCAGATACCTTGCAGTGTCTAGCCCAGAGGTGGGACTCTCCCCAAGCGACTTCGGGTATGCCCTACCCTAGTTGGATTGCTCCAAATTCTTTTTTTATTTGAAACATATCGTTCCAACAAAACTGTTTGTCTAGCTCCTCTGAATCTTTTACCTACTGCGAGGTGGAGTCTAGAAAAATGCAGTAGAACCGCATAGATTCAATTTTCAAGGTGCAGCGCTTTACCTTTAGGTAGCTAGGTTTTTTAAGTGGTTGATTACCTTTCCACTTTTTAATAATAGCAGAAAAGCCGTCCTATAAGGACGGGGCTTTAAACCCAATTTTTCGGTAAATGTATACTTTGATAGCTCTTTGCCTACCATGACTTTCTCAACAGTTCTCAACTGGCATGGAATTTTTTACGGGAAAGATGTTGGTATTTGGGCAAAACAAAGTTTTACATTGGAGTTGGTAGCTTTGCAGTTTGGCTGTCATCCGCTAGCGCCTGCTGCTAAAATTTCTCCCACTTCTAAACGAGTCCCGTTGACAAAATCCCAACCAGATTGCACTCGTTTTCCAGCCAGTTGAACTTCTTGCAATAATAGTAAGCCTGAACCTGTTTGGAGAATTGGGCCCAAGTTTTTAACAATTTCTACAATTTCTCCCGGCTGTCCCGCTAAATTTTGTCAACTCATTCCAGCACTGTCTCAAGGGTTCAAATTTTTCTGGTAACTCTGCCCAATACATTTCACCTAATGGGACAGTCCTCAAAACTTTGAGGGTTTTACCGCGAAACTCACCAAAGCAATTGGGATAAAATCCTCTCACCTGATTATGCACGGCGATCGCAACCCGTGACCAATCGAGAGCATAATCAGATTTTTGGATTAAGGGCGCGTAGGTTGCTTGGGTAGAATCTTGGAGCGTTGGTTCTATTTCTAGGCAAGCCAGTTTAACCAGGGTTTCAATTAATAAATCAGCACCAAGATTAGCTAATCGAGCAGCTAATTCATGGGCATTTTCCAATAATCCCACCGGAGTTGTGGCCCTAAGCAGCATCGGCCCGGTGTCCATGCCTTCATCCATCAGCATTGTGGTAATTCCCGTTTCGCGATCGCCGTGATATAAACTCCATTGAATAGGAGCTGCGCCGCGATATTTGGGGAGGAGGGAACCGTGGACGTTGATGCAGCCTAATTTGGGCGCGGCGAGAATGACCGGGGAGAGAAGCTGGCCATAGGCAACCACTACAAAAACATCGGCTTGGGCTTGGGTTAATTTATCAAGGGTTTCAGCCGATTTTTTGACCCGCCTGGGCTGCCAAATGGGGAGATCGTAATTAAGAGCAACTTTTTTAACCGGAGAAGGAATCATTTCGTTGCCCCGGCCGCGGCGTTTATCGGGTTGAGTGACGGTCGCAATGATTTCAAATTCAGGGTGAGTTAGCAAGCGCTCCAAGGTTGAGACGGCAAATAAAGGCGTGCCAAAGAAAATAATTCGCATGATCGAGATTTAATCAATTACTTTACAAAAAATGTTAGATTCAGTTTACCTTTTTTGGGTTATTTTCCCAAGGCAAGGAGTTGCTCAACCGTTAAGTCTAGGGTTGGAATAACGGTTGAGGGAATGAGCTGAGAACCTTTGATAAGGGTGTTTTCATACCGTCTCTCTATCCACTGACCCAGGGTAAGTTGCTGTTCTTGAGGATCGATAATTCAATCTTTAAAAATACCCCCCATGCGTCATACTTGGTGTGTTGATAGCGATAATCTCGGCTGCGGGCGATGCGCCTAGATTCACGACCTCAATGAGGCTGGCGGCGTTTTGGCTGGGGTAGTTGGGGACATAGTGCAGACATAGTGCATTGGCTGAAAATCTGGAGAAGAAAGCCAGGGTCGAGCAAAGTTCGTGACCGAACCAGATGGGGCGGATTTTGCGACAGGTGCAGGCTTTGTGGGGATTTTAAGCCGCCGATACAATAAGGCTAGGTGGCAATCCGCTCAGGTTTGTCCCACAAGTATTGGAGGTTTTTTTTATGAACGGCAATATCCGCGTCGGCAGTATCTTTGGCATTCCCTTTTATCTCAATGTCTCCTGGTTTTTTGTGCTATTTTTGGTCACCCTAACCTATGGGGGCGAGCTAGCGCTATTCCCAGGATTGACGGGGATTTCCCCGTGGGTATTGGGATTTGTGGCTGCCTTACTGCTGTTTGCGTCCGTTCTTGCCCACGAATTAGGACATAGTTTAGTCGCCATTTCTCAGGGCATTAAGGTTAATTCCATCACTCTGTTCCTCTTCGGCGGCCTGGCCATGCTGGAGAAGGAATCCAAAACTCCCCTGGAAGCTTTCCTGGTGGCGATCGCCGGGCCGGCGGTGAGTTTACTACTGTTTGTTTTATTCGTAGCCATCGGGGTTGCGGTGGCGCTACCTGCCCCTTTAGCGGCGATTGTGTCCCTCCTGGCGTCCCTGAACCTAATTCTGGCGCTGTTTAACCTGATTCCAGGGCTGCCCCTCGATGGTGGCAATATCCTCAAAGCCGCTGTCTGGCAATTTACGGGCAATCCTAACAAAGGCATCGTCTTTGCAAGCCGCGTCGTCAGGCCTTTGGCTGGCTGGCCATTGGGATTGGCGTTCTCGCTGTTCTGGGCATCAGTCCCATCGGCAGTTTTTGGACGCTGTTAATCGGTTGGTTCCTCCTGCAAAACGCCAAAAGATCAGCTCAGAGTGCTACTTTGCAGGAAAAACTCAGCAACCTGACTGCCAAAGATGCGGTGATTCCCCATAGCCCCATTGTCAGCGGCGCGCTGTCCCTGCGGGAGTTCGTCAATGATTATGTCATCGGTAAAGCCCAATGGAACAAGTTTCTGGTCATTGATGTCCAAGGTCAATTGCTGGGCGCGATCGCCGTTAACGACCTCAAAACCATTCCCACGTCTCACTGGCCAGACATGGCGGTTAAGGAATTAACCCAACCCATTGAAGAGAAGGTTTTGATCGAAGCGGAAGCCTCCTTGCTGGATGTGGTGAAATTGTTCGAGCAAACCCCGGATGTCCAACAATTTGTCGTTACCGATGGCCAAAACCAGGTTTTAGGGCTGCTAGAGAAAGAATCGGTGGTTAAATCTTTGCAGCAGTCTTCCGAGCAGCAAACCCAGGTTTCTGTAGCACTTCAATCTGAGAAGAGTCAGTCCAATCCGCTGAATTAGCCGTTTTAAGCCTCAAAAAGTTATTTAAAGGGTGCTAGCTCCCGTTGGCGCCCTTTTTTTGATGTGTCTTAAGCCATTCCTCCAAAACATCAACCCTGGCCGCAAACCTGATCCTAAAATGGCGATCGCATCCTGGCAGGGCGAAACAGTCCCCAGGTTATCAGCGTCGTCTTTGCCTACTGCTTGCTTGAGGGAGCGCACTATGAAACTGCGGGAATTATTAGCTAAACTTTCGGGAATCCTTGCTATCCCCGATCATCTAGCCCTAGACGCCGAAGTCAGGGGACTTTCCACCAATTCCCACGCCTGTCAGCCCGGCGATCTGTTCCTCGGTATGCCGGGAACCCGCGTTGATGGCGGCGAATTTTGGCAGAGCGCTCTCAACTCCGGCGCGATCGCGGCCCTGATTTCTCTCCAAGCTGCCCAAAAACAGCCCCCCACCCCCCGATACTTGCGTGATTGCCGCTGCGGACATGATCGTTACCAGTGCGGAAGCCGCTGCCGCCTTCTACGGCTACCCCGGTCAAAAATTGCAGCTGATCGGCGTTACCGGAACCAACGGCAAAACCACCACCACCCATCTCATCGAATACTTCCTGCAACAGGCGGGAGAACCGACCGCCCTCCTGGGAACCCTCTACCTGCGCTGGCCGGGCTTCCAACAAACCGCCACCCACACCACTCCCTTTGCCGTTCAATTGCAGCAACAGCTCGCCGCCGCCCGCCAGGCGGGAAATCGCTACGCTGTCCTGGAAGTCAGCTCCCACGCCTTGGCCCAAGGTCGCGTCCGGGGCTGTGCTTTTGCCGTTGGGGTTTTCACCAACCTCACCCAAGACCACCTGGATTTCCACAAAGACATGGAGGACTACTTCCAAGCTAAGCAATTACTGTTTACCCCGGACTACTTGAAGCAGCGAGCCGTTATTAACCTCGATGACTCCTACGGCCAGCGCCTCCTCGTCTCCTTTGGCGATCGCGCTTGGAGCTACAGCATTAGTGATACCAGTGCTGATTTTTACACTAGCCACCTCACCTACCAGGCCACGGGCGTCAGCGGCCGCTTACATACCCCCGTGGGAGCCGCTGAGTTTTCCTCCCCCCTGGTCGGCCAGTTTAATTTGTCCAATCTCCTGGCGGCGATCGCCGCCGCCGTCCACTGCGGCCTGAGTTTAGAGGCAATCCTGCAACCCTTGTCCCAATTTCCTGGGGTTCCCGGACGGATGGAGCGGGTTAGCCTCAATAACGCCCAAGAAATCAGCGTTATCGTTGACTATGCCCATACCCCCGACAGTCTGGAAAACCTGCTGCGGGCCGCCCGTCCCTTCATCCCCGGCAAGATCATCTGCCTGTTTGGTTGCGGTGGCGATCGCGATCGCACTAAGCGTCCTCTCATGGGAGCCATTGCCGCCCGCCTCGCCGATGTGGTGGTGGTGACCTCCGATAATCCCCGCACCGAAGACCCAGAGAGGATTCTAGACGATATCCTCGCCGGCATTCCCCCCACCGTGGAGCCACGGTGATTGGCGATCGCGCAGAGGCTATTGCCACAGCCATTGAAAGCGCTGAACCGGGCGACGGCGTTCTCATTGCCGGCAAAGGTCACGAAGACTATCAAATTCTGGGAACGGAAAAATTCACTTCGACGATCGCGAACAGGCCCGCGCGGCTCTCACAGCAAAATACAGATCCCAAGGATGAGAAGCCAATAAAAATGCCTAAGCTTTGTTGCCTAGGCGAAACCATTTATATTTCTAAAAGCCCTTATCTCTATCTAAGGTGCCGAAAGAATTGGAGAGCTAACAAACTGTGTGCCTATACCGCTTGCTTCTTGCGCTTGGCGAGGAGGCCGAGGCCGCTGACGGCTGCCAGACCGAGCATGGTGCCGGGTTCAGGAACCGATTCTTCTACGATAATCTGAGTTGTTCCGGAGAAGGAACCCAAACCAGGACCAGAATTATCATCAAAGGTCAAAGTTAACGAGAAAATCTCGGAGTTAGCTGGCGTGAATACATCACCGTTGACGTTCACAAAGGAACTGGGGTCAGTCACGGTCTTTACAACGGAAGCTTCTGTGCCACCGACAGTAACTTGAAACTCCGAACCCGCACCATAGTTAACAGTCAGGAAGCCATTGTCACCGGTGAAGGTAACTTCGAGGTCTTCAGCGAGCACGTAGGTAGCTACATCGCCTACGGAGCCAAGGAGATTAAAAGTAGCGAGGAAATTATTGCCTTCTTCTAAGCGAGGAGTGGCGGGGGGGAGTAGAACATCCCCGAAGAAAGAGGTCGCTTCGCTCAGCAGCAGGCCGCCGGGAACGGGAACGAAGGTAACGTCGAAACTAGGGTTAAAAACACCGCCGGTTTGAACTAGACCAAAGAAGTCAGAGGTTGCATCAGAGAAGGAAAGGTCAGCCGCTTGAGCGGGAGCAGCAACGGCGATGGTTGCAACTGCGCCTAGGGTAGCAGCAAAAGGAGCAATGCGAGAGAATGTAGTATTCATAGGGCTAGAATAGGCTCTTCGTAAGTGTTCAAAGGTTTGTTACAACGACGACACGATGCATGTCCAGGAATTGCAGAAGGTAGTCTAGTGGAATTCCTTAGCGGCACTGTCGCCAACAAGCTTAACACCCATTTTTTTGGGTGTCAATGGTCGTTAAACACGGGCTTTTGCCTAAGAAAATACGCGGGTTCCTGCCGGCCTTGCCACGGAAGCCCCACGGCCCTACAGACTTGGGTACCAGACTGCACCACTGAGCGTGCAACAATGTGCTTCATGACCGGAGCAATAGGCGATCGCCTTTAAGACGGCCAACCTAAATAACAGCGTTTTTATGTCTATAAACGTTAAAAAATGGTTATTTGATTCTCTGTCATTAAAGTCACCATTTTGGCGATAAAGAACAGTTTCATTTGTGCAGCTAGCTGAATGTTGCTGCACTATAGATTCATCTATAATCTGAGCATTGGTCTCGTTTTCCTGCGATTAAATTGACGAAAGCTGAATTTAGGATGCTCAGAGTCCCGGTATTTCACCTAATCCTCTACAGTCTGGGTGTTAACATTAACCCAAATATTTTTCTGTTCGATAAAGTGAGTAAGAAGCGGGCAAAAGTATCGTTAGTATTGAAGAAGTAAAAAGTCGCAAAGTCGAAGCAGCATGATCAGGCATACAAAAGAAGAAAAGACGCGGGTGGTTTCAAGAATTGCCGAGCTACGCGAAGCGACCGGAATGACCCAACAACAGCTTGCCGTTTTAGTAGGGGTCACCACGAATACCATTCAAAATTGGGAAAAAGGCAAGTCGGGGGTGGAGCAGATCGAGAAATTCTTAAAACTGTGCGTGGTTCTTGATTGCAATCTCGCCGATCTTGTTGAATTTAGCGACCTTAACACCACCAGGGGCAAGGGCTTTTCCCTGGACGAACTGCGCGAACTCCGTAAAAAGTGGATTTCCCAATAAATAATTTATTGATGTGGTTGGTAAGGTCACATCTGCCCCTAGCCGTTCAACTGCTGCCAACTTTCGCCTCACTAGCACCGACGAGAGAGTTATTAGAGGCATCTTTGCGGTAATATTTGCCTAGATTGGGTCTTCACTGATATTGTTGCGATCGCACTTGAGCTTACCTCCCATGCAGACTGCTAGCGTTCCGGCTGAAATTGCCACCCTCATCCAGCTAACTCAGCAAGAAGCCGAAAAAGAAACTTTTCCCATTGATACGCCGATTTACCAGTCCGCGAAGAAGGAACCGCTGCGTCCGATTTTGTATGCAGGCAACCTTAGTAGTAATATTTGCTTTTTTGGACGCGATCTGGGGCGAGATGAGGTAATTGCTGGACAGCCTTTGATCGGAGCCGCCGGTACTTTGGTCAGAGAAGGATTATTTAGTGCCATACACCAACGTCCAGCTAAAACCAAGCAAGAATTAGAATCGGTGCTAGAGCGAGTGTTTCTCAGCAACACGGTTCCCTATAAACCTCCTGGCAATAAAGCCTATACCACCGCGGTCAAAGAGCGCTTTCGTCCGTTTGTGGAGCGGCTATTGACCCTATTTTGGCAGGGCAATCAAATTGTTACCCTTGGCACAGAAGCGTTTAAATGGTTCACGCCCTACGGCGGGCGGGGCGCGGTCAACAGTTTTTGGCAGCAGGGCGATGATCGCTACGAAAAAGAACTTAAAGTCACCCTCACCGCCACGATTTTCAGGGACAGCAACACCGGCGGGAAGTGACGCTCCTACCCCTGCCCCACCCCTCACCCCTCAACCAGCAATATTACGAAAAATTTCCCGCAATGCTCCAGGAGCGCTTAAATCACATCGCTTTTTAAACTTGCGGTTCTATCCTCTCTTGGGTACTGAAGAAGAAAACCCTATCTCACTGAAACTATTTACAGTTGATTTATGAAGTGAATTTTAAAAGCTGGGACTCCTTGATAGGTAAGGATTCTAAATAAAAGCAGTAAACTATCAATAACTCAATTATCCCGCTTCCTAGCCTAAACCAAGAAACGGGATAAATTTTCATCTATTGAATGGTTGGCGCAGGGGCGATCGCTGCCGTCTCAGGAGTTAGAGCCACTTGATTGACGAGAGAGGGAACGGATTTGCGGGCCATTACGACGAGTTTAGCCGTGGTGGCATCGTAGATTTGGGTAACCAGCTTCGGGTAGAAACCAATGCCAATCACCGGCACCATTAGGCAAGCGATAATAAACACTTCCCTGGGTTCCGCATCCACGAGGGCTTGGTGGGAGACCAGTTCCTTGTTTTCCGGGCCGTAGAGCATCTCCCGCAGCATGGAGAGCAAATAAATCGGCGTGAGAATCACCCCGACCGCTGCCAAAAAGACCACGATCGCCTTAAAGGTGGTGCTGTAAGCATCGCTGGTGGCAAATCCCACAAACACCATCAGCTCGGCTACAAAGCCGCTCATCCCCGGCAAGGCTAGAGACGCCAGAGAACAGGTCGTCCACATGGCAAACACTTTCTTCATGCGCTGGCCGACGCCGCCCATTTCATCCAGCATCAGGGTGTGGGTGCGATCGTAGGTGGCTCCCACCATGAAGAACAATGACGCCCCGATCAACCCGTGGGAAATCATCTGCAAGAGCGCGCCACTGGTTCCCAAATCCGTAAACGACCCCAAGCCAATCAGCACAAAACCCATGTGGGAAATGGAGGAATAGGCAATTTTTCGCTTGAGGTTGCGTTGAGCAAAGGAAGTTAGGGCTGCATAGACGATATTGACCACGCCTAAAATCACCAGCACGGGCGCAAACACCGCATGGGCGTCAGGCAACATGCCCATGTTCATGCGAAAAAGGGCATAGCCCCCCATTTTCAGCAAAATTCCCGCCAACAGCATGTGTGCTGGCGCCGTGGCTTCCCCGTGGGCGTCCGGCAGCCAGGTATGGAGGGGGAAAATGGGCAGTTTCACCCCATAGGCAATCAAAAACGCCCCGTACAAAAACAATTGCAGGGTTAACGGGTAATCCTTGGCGGCGATCGCGCTCATGTCAAAGGTAGTTGTATCGCCATAGAAAGCCATCGTCAGCCCCGCCACGAGAATGAACAGGGAACCTCCTGCGGTGTAGAGAATGAACTTAGTTGCTGCATATAGGCGCTTTTTTCCGCCCCAGATCGACAAAATCAGGTAAACTGGAACCAACTCCAGCTCCCACACCAGGAAAAAAAGCAGCATATCCTGGACGGCAAAGACCGCGATCTGGCCGCCATACATGGCCAGCATCAGAAAATAAAACAACTTGGGCTTAAAGGTCACGGGCCAGGCCGCCATCACTGCCAGGGTCGTCACAAAACCCGTCAAAATCACCAACGGCATCGCCAAACCATCGGCTCCCACCGACCAATTCAAATCCAGAGCCGGAACCCAGGGATAACTTTCTACCAATTGGAGGTTGGGGTTACTAAAGTCGTAGCCCCTGTAGAAAGCGTAGACAATCGCCGCAAAATCAATCAGGGAGACAATCAAGGAATACCAGCGAACCGTTTTGCCGTCCTTATCGGGAATGAAGGGGATCAGCAGCGCCGCCGCGATGGGAAACAGAATAATGGTGGTTAGCCAAGGAAAATGGGTCATATTCTCTAATGGTTCAGGACATTAAGCTGTAGGTAAAGCCAGTCTCGGCAGTGGATAGGCAAAGGCTGTTTCCCTTGCCCAACCACCAACAAACACCTTAGAAAACGCTAAAGACGATGACAAAGCCTAAAACCGCCGCGAAAATGATCAAAGCATAGAACTGAGCGCGACCATTTTCTAGGTACTTCAAGCCTTCTCCGCTGACAATTGCAGCTAACCCCGTCAGGTTCACGGCACCATCGACCACACGATAGTCTACCTCCAGAATTTGCCGAGCCAAGCGCCGCGACCCCTGAACAAACAGTACCTCGTAAACTTCATCAAAGTACCATTTATTGCGGAAGAGGCGGTCTAGGGCGGGGAAACGCTTAGTAAACCAGGCAGAGTCCAGCTTGCCCTGCCAGTACATCAGCGACGCCAGGGTCAAACCGAGCAGAGAAATCCCCACAGAACTGCCGGCCATAATCGCAAATTCCTGCCACTCAAAATGAGTTGCTTCCGCCACTACTGCCGCTGCCGTTTCTCCGGGGGCAAATACGAACCCTTCAAAAACATTTGCCCAAGGGCGTCCCAACCAGCCGATCGCCAAGGAAGGAACCGCCAGAATCAGCAAGGGCAAGGTCATGGTCAGGGGCGATTCGTGGGGGGTTTCACTGTGATGGTGGTGGGCATCGGGGTGAGAGTCCGCCTCTAGCTCTTTGACATCCATCGCACCGGGGCCGAAGGCCAATTGAGGAGCCACTTGTCCGGCTTCCGCCAATAACCGCTGGCGAATTTCCTGATTTTGTCCCCGAAATTCCCCTTCAAAGGTCATAAAGTACATTCGGAACATATAAAACGCCGTCATGCCCGCCGTCAGCCAGCCGATCAACCACAACAGAGGGTTGGCATTAAACGCTAGTCCGAGAATTTCATCCTTCGACCAGAAGCCAGCAAAGGGTGGAATCCCGCAAATCGCCAGAGTACCGATGAAAAAGGTGAGTTGAGTCAGGGGCATGTACTTGCGCAAGTTGCCCATCAACCGCATGTCCTGGGCTAGGGCGGGATTGTGGCCCACCACTTCTTCCATGCCGTGAATCACCGACCCAGAGCCAAGGAACAACATGGCCTTAAAGTAAGCGTGGGTCATCAGATGAAACAATCCGGCGGTATAAGCGCCAAAGCCCATCGCCATGACCATATAGCCAAGCTGGGAAACCGTGGAGTAAGCCAGGCCTTTTTTGATGTCGTTTTGGGTTAGGGCAATGGTCGCCCCCAGAAACGCCGTAAAAGCCCCCGTCCAGGCGATCGCATTCATGGCGCCCGGAACCACCTCAAACACGGGATACATGCGGGCAATCAGGAAAACACCGGCTGCTACCATCGTTGCCGCGTGAATCAGGGCAGAAATGGGGGTCGGGCCTTCCATTGCGTCGGGAAGCCAAACGTGGAGCGGATACTGAGCCGATTTGGCCACCGGGCCGAGGAAAACCAAAATGCCAAACAAAATGGCAACGCCCATGGTTAACGCACCGGAGGACAGGAGGTCTTGGAGGCGATCGCCCATTTCCTGAAACTCAAAGCTGCCCGTGGCCCAGTAAAGGCCGAGCATGCCCAGCAGCAGGCCAAAGTCACCAACCCGGTTAGTGACAAAGGCTTTCTGACAGGCGTTGGCCGCCGCCGGACGAGCGTACCAAAAACCAATGAGCAAGTAGGAACACATCCCCACCAGTTCCCAAAAGATGTAAATCTGCACCAGGTTGGGACTGATGACGAGACCTAACATGGAGGCGCTAAAAAGGCTGAGATAGGCGAAAAAGCGGACATAACCAGGGTCGTGGGCCATGTAGCCATCGCTGTAGATCATGACCAGGAACGCCACCGTGGTCACAATCACCATCATCAGGGCGCTAAGGTGATCGATGGTGTAGCCCATTGACAGGCGAAAATCGCCCGCTGCCGCCCAGTCGATAGCGCGGGTATAGGTTGGGTGACCGTGAATTTGGCTCCACAAAAGCGCCAGAGAAATTCCCATCGAAACGCTCAGCAGGGTAATGATAAAGGCTGCTGAAGGCTTGCGCAGGCGAGCTGTCGCCTTACTGAAAGAAATCAAACCAATCCCGACTATCATTGCCCCGACCAGCGGTAGGACGGGAACAAGCCAGGCGTATTGATAGAGCGATTCCATTTATTAATGCCTAGTTCGTCACATTTCTTCACTATTTAATTTACTGCTATCGATCGCCTCTGCCGCAATTCTTTGGAAAGTGTTTAGAACCGATTCCTGCTGTGGAAAGATTTTGCGCGGCAGCAATGGGGGAGATCTTCAGCTTTTAGACGGCTAGCCTGGTTCTGCCCTAGGGAAGAGCCCGATGGATAGGTTCGATCTGGGGGTCTTGCTCGGGCTGCTGCCTCGCCGCTGGCTACATCCCTGGCCCCAGTCACATCCTAGATCGGAATGCCGTCCTCACCAGACAATGATTGGGGGAATTCAGCGTCGAAATGTATCGGTGAACGCATCGGCTTTGCTATTTCTAGTCCATCATGCCGCTGAAAAAATTGATGGTTTCCTGCAAGGCGACAATGAAAGCATCAATTTCCGCAAAAGTATTATAAAAATATAAGCTGGCTCTCGCGCTACCAGATGCGCCAAAAATCCGGTGTAATGGTTGGGTACAATGGTGGCCGGAGCGAATCGCAATGCCTTCGTGATCGAGCAGCGTGGATAAATCGCTAGCGTGCAGTCCTTCTACGTTAAAAGAGGCTAGAGCTGCCCGACCTTTACCTGCCTGGGTTGGTTTCGGACCGTAACTTCTCACCTGGGGAACGGCTGCTAGCTTCTCGAACAAATAGTCCGTCAATTGTTCTTCGTAATCATGGATTTTATCCATACCCAGATTGCTCAGGTAATCCACTGCGGCTCCTAAGGCAATGGTTTCGGCGATCGCAGGCGTTCCGGCCTCAAATTTATGGGGCAGTTCGCCATAGGTAAAGCGATCGAGAAACACTTCAGAAATCATCTCACCACCGCCCATAAACGCAGGCATTTCCTCTAGAATTTCTAGCTTCCCCCAGAGAAAGCCAATCCCCGTTGGGGCGCACATTTTATGGCCGCTAGCCACTAACCAATCACAGTCGATTTGTTGAACATCAACGGGTAGGTGAGGAACGCTCTGGCAAGCATCAATGAGGACTTTTGCGCTGTATTTATGGGCCAGGGCCGTAATTTCAGCCACGGGATTAATGCAGCCCAGGGTATTAGAAACGTGAACCACGGCCACTAATTTAGTCTTAGGAGAGAGTAACGAGCGGTACTGCTCCCAGTTGAAGTCTTCGCGCTCACTTAGCCCCACATATTTAATCACTGCTCCCGTTTTGTGGGCGATAATTTGCCAGGGAACTATGTTGCTGTGGTGTTCCATCACCGTTAGGAGGATTTCGTCCTGCGGGTTTAAATTATTCAACGCCCAGCTATAGGCCACCAGGTTAATCGCTTCACTGGCATTGCGAGTAAACACAATTTCTCGGCGATCGCGAGCGTTAATAAAACGAGCAACTTTATCCCTAGCCTTTTCGTAAGCCTCGGTTGCTCGGACGCTCAGTGTATGTGCCCCACGATGGACGTTAGCATTATCGGCCTCATAGTAGTGACGCAGCGCTGCCAACACGGCAACAGGCTTTTGAGAGGTGGCCGCACTATCGAAATAAATGAGCGGCTTGTCACCAATTTTCTGCTGCAAAATGGGAAAGTCAGCCCGCACTTGCTCGGCAATGGTTTTTTCTTTAGCTAACGTCATAGCACAGGGATTCACTAAATGAGTGGCAATGGACAAAAAACTAGGAGATGCTAACGTCACTTCCTGTTAAGCATTGATCTTAGCCAGAATAGCCTGGGTCAGTCGCTCTCGCAAAGAAGCGATCGCCAGGCGCTCTAGAACTTCACTCACGAAGGCATTGACCAGCAACCGGCGGGAGGCGGCTTCAGCCAAACCGCGACTGCGGAGGTAGAAAATTTCGTCAGCTTCCAGTTGGCTCACCGTAGCGCCGTGGGAGCATTTGACGTTATCTGCCGTAATCTGTAGCTCTGGCTTGGTGTCAACCCTAGCTTTGGGAGAAAGCAACAAATTTTGGTTAAGCTGAGCCGCATTGGTCAATTGGGCCCCTTGAGAAACCCAAACCTTGCCATTAAACACTGCGCGGGCGCGATCGCCAACGGCGCATTTGTGGAGCTGGTCGGTGGTGCCGTAGGGCTGGTTTAAGGCAATTAAACTGTGAGTATCCGCCAACTGCTCCCCGCTCACGACCACTAACCCATTTAGTCGCGTTGTAGTCTGTTCCCCCACCTGATAAACCTCCAGGTTGTGCCGGGACAATTTTGCGCCTAAATCAATAGTAGTGCCGGTATAGTGACTGTCTCGTCCTTGGGAAACCGCACTCCGGCCAATGTGAAAACTGGTTTCCCCTTCCTGCTGCAAGCGCACGTGGTTGACGGTTGCTCCAGGTTCTAGCCAAATTTCGGCGATCGCATTGGTAAAGTAAGGAGCCGTCTCTCCAAGGGAGGCATATTGCTCAACAAAGCTTAATTTCGAGCCACGTTCCGCCACAATCAAGGCGCGGGGCTGAGAAAAACTCGCTGTTGCAGCCCCACTGAGAAACAAAACCTGAATGGGATTCTCGACCACGACTTCCGGCTCAACCCAAAATCAGCGCGAGATCCTGCATTCCCGCCGTATTCAGCGCTGTAAAAATCTCTGTACTTCCCGGTTGCTGTCCCAGATACTTCCCCAGGCGCGATCGCTGAGCCTCAGGCAATTGCTCCAGGTTCCCCACATAAATCCCTGAGGGCAAATCCCCGAAATCCGACCATTCCGCCGAAAAACAACCATTGATCCAGGTTAAACGCAGGGAACTTTCCGGGGCAGTTAATGCTTGAATATCGTAAGATTGACCCGCAAAAGGCTGGGTTGCTTGAAAAATCAACGACTTCAACCCAGACAAATCCGTAAATCGCCAGTCTTCATCTTTCGTGGACGGCAACTGAGCCGCCTGCACATCAGCGATCGCCCCTTGACGCAAGGCTTGAACCAACTCATCTTTCGGAGAAAATTGCTCAACTTGCTGCAATAATCCCGCCAAAAAAGCATCTGGGGTGTTGGCGAAAGTTTGGCGATCGCGGCCATTGACAACGGATTGACTCATGGCTGCACCTCCGCCGCTGCCAGCTCATCCACGATTTCATAACCGCGATTTCCAACTCCAGAGCTAATTCCTTGCCGCCACTGGTGATAATGCGTCCCTGGTGCATGACATGGACAAAATCCGGCTCAATATAGTTCAGCAACCGCTGATAGTGGGTAATGAGAATCGTTGCGTTATCGGGCGTCATTAGTTGATTGACACCGCCCGCCACAATCCTGAGGGCATCAATATCCAATCCCGAATCCGTTTCGTCTAAAATTGCCAGCTTCGGCTCCAACAACGCCATCTGCAAAATCTCGTTGCGCTTCTTCTCGCCCCCAGAAAACCCCTCATTCAAACTGCGCTCCAGAAAACTCGGGTTCATCTGCACAACCGCCAGCTTTTCCTGCACCAAATCCTCAAAATCAAAGGGGTCTAATTCCGCCAACCCTTGATGTCGGCGATGGGCATTGTACGCCACCCGCAGAAACTCTAAATTACTCACCCCTGGAACTTCAATGGGGTACTGAAACGCCAGAAAAATCCCGGACAGTGCCCGCTCATCCGGCTCTTTCTCCAGAATATTCTCGCCCTTGTAGATAATTTCGCCGCCCGTTACTTCATAGTCCGGATGTCCCGCTAACACCTTAGAAAAGGTACTTTTTCCAGAACCATTGCGGCCCATAATCGCGTGAACTTCTCCCGCCTTCACATCCAGATTTACGCCTTTAAGAATCGGTTGCCCGTCCACATTGGCCGTCAAATTCCGCACTGATAAAATTACGTCGCTCGTTTCCTGACTCATTGACTTGTTCAACCCTTAAAAACTCAAACTTTAGTAAATTATCCGGCACGTTGAGAGAAACGTACCGAATTTTGCATCCAGTTCTACCCAACTGTTCCTTCCAGTTTCAGGCTTAGCAACTTGTCCGCTTCCGAGGCAAACTCCAACGGCAACTTATTCAGGACATCTTTGCAAAAACCCGCCACCAGCATCGAAACCGCATTTTCTTCTGAAATTCCCCGCTGAGCAAAGTAAAACAACTGCTCCTCACCAATTTTTGCCGTAGAAGCTTCGTGTTCCACCTTGGCGCTGTTATTGTCTACCTGAATGTAGGGAAAGGTATTCGCCCCCGCCCGATCGCCGATCAGCATGGAATCGCACTGGGAATAATTCCGGGCCCCGGTCGCTTTCGGGCCAATTTTCACCAAGCCGCGATAGCTATTTTGGGACTGGCCGGCGGAAATTCCCTTGGAAATAATAGTGCTGCGGGTATTTTTACCGATATGGATCATTTTAGTGCCTGTATCGGCTTGCTGACGGTTGTTAGTGAGGGCAATGGAGTAAAATTCGCCCACGGAGTTGTCCCCGACCAACACGCAACTGGGATACTTCCAGGTGATGGCCGACCCGGTTTCCACCTGCGTCCAGGAAATCTTGGAGTTAACGCCCTTACAGAGGCCACGCTTGGTCACAAAGTTAAAAATGCCGCCCTTGCCTTCCTCATTTCCGGCGTACCAGTTCTGTACGGTGGAATACTTAATGTCGGCGTTATCCAGGGCCACCAGTTCGACCACCGCCGCGTGGAGCTGATTGCTGTCGTACATGGGGGCGGTGCAGCCTTCCAAGTAGCTAACGGAAGCTCCTTCTTCGACAATAATCAAAGTCCGTTCAAATTGCCCCGTATCGCCGGAATTAATGCGGAAATAGCTAGAGAGTTCCATGGGACACTGCACGCCCTTGGGAACGTAAACAAAGGAGCCATCGCTAAAGACCGCCGAATTGAGGGCGGCAAAATAGTTATCGCCCACGGGGACGACGCTACCAATATATTTTTCCACCAGCTCTGGATGTTCCTGCAAGGCTTCGGAAATCGAGCAGAAAATGACCCCCTCTTGCGCCAATTCTTCTCTAAAGGTCGTAGCGATGGAAACACTGTCGAAAATGGCATCCACTGCCACATTGCTCAACCGT
The DNA here is from genome assembly GCA_012031815.1 of Chloroflexaceae bacterium. GTDB lineage: Bacteria > Cyanobacteriota > Cyanobacteriia > Cyanobacteriales > JAAUTE01 > JAAUTE01. The sequence continues at coordinate 12,378 of JAAUTE010000005.1, read as the reverse complement.
TTCTGCTCAGACAGGGGAATACCCAACTTTTCAAAGGTTTCTAGCAGCGTCGGATCTACCTCTTCCAAGCTGCCCAATTTCTTCTGGGTTTTGGGGGCAGAGTAGTAAATAATATTTTGGTAATCGATCGCCGCATAGGTAACGTGGGGCCAGGTCGGCTCTTGCATCTTTAGCCACTGATGGTAAGCCCGCAAGCGAAACTCCAGCATAAATTCCGGTTCATTTTTTTTGCAGAGATGGCGCGGACAATCTCCTCATTTAAACCGCGCGTAGGGTATCTGCTTCGATATTCGTGACAAAGCCGTATTTATATGGCTCATTAATTAGGGTTTTAACAGTGGTGGCGGTCATTAGCTCTCGTGTTCTCTCTCTAAGGTTTCAGGGGGTCGCGCTTGCGATGGCAAGGCCAAGGCTAAAATTCTAGCAAGCGCCGCTGGTTGGTCTTGGCAGACTTAAACAATAGTCTTGTTGTTTAATTCTATTTTAGAATAGTTTAACAACCTTGATGTTGTCAAAGTCACGGAATCAATTTCTCCAGAGTGCCAACTGCGATCGCTGGTGCCAAGACTTTGACCGTCAGGAGGTTCCCCCTCGCTTAGGCCTATGACTAGCACGCAGCACGTTTCTACCAAAGACGATATTCTCCAATATTTGCTCAAGGAGGGTCAAGCCACGGCCCAGCAGTTATCCGCTGCCCTTGACGATTAGCCCCCAGGCCACCCGACGCCACCTCAAGGATCTAGAGGCAGAGGCACTGATTCAGTACCAATCAGTACAGCAGGGCATGGGCCGTCCCCAGCATGTCTACTGTCTGAGTCGTCAAGGTCGCGATCGCTTTCCCCATCGCTATGGAGAATTTGCGGTATCGTTCCTGGATGCCCTAGCGGAAACTGTGGGAGTGGAACAGGTCAAGCAGGTCTTACGGAAACAGTGGGAGCGCAAGGCCGAGGAATACCGGGAACGAGTGGGAAACGGCTGTCTGACCGAGCGGATGGCTAAATTAGTGGAACTCCGCCGTCAGGAAGGGTACATGGCTGAGCTGCACACCACAAATAGAAACGGCACAGAGCAATTCGTGTTAGCCGAGCATAACTGCGCGATTTCTGAGGTTGCTGAGTCCTATCCCACGATTTGTGGCCATGAACTGGAGATGTTTGCCGCGGTGTTGCCCGAATGTACCGTCGAACGCACTCACTGGATCGTTAACGGAGAACATCGCTGTGGCTATTTAATTCAGTCTCAAAGGCCTTAGTTTGACAATTTTCCCATGAAGCTGCTACTTACTCTTGAAAATCGCCCTATGGAATCATCGTCGATGCAATTTCTCTCTGAGGAAGAATCCCTTGACGTAGACGCGGCGCTCCTCACCTCGCCGGAAAAATTTCTCGCGCGCTTGACCATTTCCTCCCAGCGGCTTTTAAAAATTATTGCCGAAGATACGGGAGTTGCGATCGCGGATCTGACCCATCAACAAATCATTCATTGGTTTGAAAAAGATGCCAAAGTCCGTCGGGAGCGGGGAATTGAGCAAGCGGTTCTCCAATGGTAATTATCTAAGCAATATTATTCTTATCCCTCTCCTGCCTAGCGACCCATAAAAAGACCCAAGAGGCGGGCTAAAATACAAAAAAATTGAGGATTAATTCAGCCAGCTATGTCCATGCAACTTCAGGTTCCCAGTATTGTCTGCGAAGGCTGCGGCGATACGATTACCAAAGCGATCAAAACCCACGAACCCAGCGCGAGCGTCCAGGTTGACATCGCCAACAAAACCGTGACCGTTGATACCCAAGCCTCCGAGGAATCCATCAAGCAAATTATTACCGCAACTGGCCACACGGTCGAATAATTCGACAACATATGAACTACACGCCAGCCGCCTTCGGCTGAGCTGGCGGTTTCTGTCGCTTCTTCGAGGCTAGTTGCTGAAACCCTCCGCAGTACTTGGCTGCGGGAGTAGCAGTAGAGCTACCCTCTCCACGACTGGGGACGCTCGTTCCAAGCGCCCATTTTAAGCAGACTTTGGCTGATGCTACGTCTCTATCTTCGATGCAGCCACATTCGCACCGATGGACGCGCTCAGACAAGTCTTTTTTCTGCTGTTTGCCGCAAGCAGGACAAGTCTGGGAAGGCTTAACTTTTTGGGTTGGCACTTCCACGAATATCCCGCCAGCCTCAGCTATTTTGTACTCGATAGCCGAGCGAAGCATGCCGATGCCGACATCAAGGATTGACCGATTTAATCCCGTCTTTTGTCGTTTGCGAATGCTTCCTTTCTTGGGTTTCCTGGTCATCTTTTTGAGTTCCAGTTTCTCCGTCGCCACCAGGCTGTTAGCGCCTACTATCTGTGTGGCGGTCTGATGCACCCAGTCTTGTCTTTGATTGGCAACTTTGCGCTTAATCTTGGCTAGGCGTCTTTGCGCCTTTTGCCAGCGGCGAGAGTGCAACTTTTTCCGTCGCAGTTCCTTGGCAGCTCGCTTGACTTTTGCTTGCGCCTGGGACAAAAAGCGTGGGTTTTCCAGCTTCTCGCCAGTGCTTAGGGCGACGGCGGTCAGCACACCAAAGTCAATACCAACAACGCCATTGCCCGTCTCTCTTTCGGGCTGGCAGTTAACGGTAATGGAAGCATACCAGCTACCAGCTTTCCAGAAAATCGTGCAGGTATCGGTTCTCCCCATGTCCTGGCCTTGCCTCGCATTTTGAGCGTGCCGAGATTGCTTAAAGTAAGGTAACCATTCCTACCGTTGCTATCAACTTTCCAGCCAGATTTACAGGGATATGTCCAGCCGCGATAGAGACGAGAGGACTTAAATTTTGGGTGACTTCCCAATCCTTGAAAAAATCGCTGAAACGCGAAATCAATGCGTTTAACTGTTGCCTGTAGTGCATGAGAGCCAAGCTCTTTATACTCAGGAAATTCTTCCTTAAATGCGGGCAAGCAATTCTGTTGGTCGAAATACCCCACCGATTTTTGATAGTGCTGGTATTCAGTCTTTCGGTGATACAAGCAGGCATTGTATAAATCCTTGTGCATCCGCCGCCACAGGTGCAACTTTTGCTCCTGAGAACGAAATGGATACAGTTTGAATGTTACACGCCTGGTTGCCATGAATCTCCTCAATTGCTGGGGTTAAATCGATTTTAGCCCATTGGCTGGCTTCGGGGTATCGAACCCCTCAACCGCCGCGCTATCCTTCCCCACCCCGCTAGCGCTGAGGGTGGGGACTGCCGCGTTATCGTTCAATCACCAACAGGCGATCGCTTAATCAATTTTGCGAACTGCCTAAGCGGTTGTTTTAGAAAGAGCAAACAAAAGTCTCTCCACGGTAGCATTGTGGTCGATGAAGGAAAACAGGTGCTTGTAGCGGAGTTTGCCGTCGCCATCGAGGACAAACTGCCCGGCCAGCGGTGCGCCCAGAGCCTGTCCCACCCCATAGCCGCGAAACACATCGCAAGCCGGATTACATAATAGGGGCAGTTGAATGTGTAAATCTTTGATGATTTGCTGGGTTTGTTGCTTGTCGGTACTCGTTACCATTAAAACTTCTGCTCCCACTGCCTGGAACCGAGCATAGCTTTCATTGAGCTGCTTGATGTGGGGATAGCAAAGGGGGCAATATTGCTTTTCTGTAAAAATACGGGTAAAGGCCAGAACCACTGGCTGTTTGCCCCAGTAATCCGAAAGACGGAGAATGCGATCGCCCTTAACGTCCAATAACTCAAAATTCGGCGTGCGATAGCCCATCGCCAGTTTGCTAGCAGCGGGAAGGGGTAAAAAATTGCGAGCAAAGCGATCGCCAAATAATCCGCGCCAATGAGTTGATATTGCCATAGTTTGCCAGCTCCCTAGATCGACACTAAGATACATCAATTAACGATGGTAGTTCAAAATTTCCACCCCGGCCTGCCAAAATTCAGCGGCTCTAATGTTACAGAATGTCGATTACTATGGCCTCGTAGCTGACATCATTGACGTCTTGGGAGTCCATCCCCAACAGAAAGTCAGTGGGGAAGAGTAGTCAAAGCGATGATTATCAATGTTTGAGCAGTCCCTCTCCTGGGGAAACTGAGAATTGGCTGCCGCTGTGGTTAAATGTCTAGCAAGTGCGCGATCGCGCCGCGTTTCCTGCCAGACTGCGGAAAACCCATGACCTTACTGAGTGCGGCTGAAGTTATCGCCCTAGTGCAACAGGGAAAATCGCTACATCGCTCAGAATTGAGTCGTATACAGCTTCAAGGCGCTAATTTAGTACGAGGTGACTTTACTGCCGCCTATTTGCGGGGAGCTAACTTCACAGAAGCGGTTTGCACCGGGGCTAATTTTAACGAAGCCTCCTTGATGTTTGCCCTGCTGTGCCGGGGGAGGCTTTCGCCGAGCCACGTTTACCAAAGCCTTCCTCAACAGTGCCCGCCTGGAAGGAGCCAACTTTACCGCCGTTCATGCCAGCCACGCCCAACTACATAACGCCAATTGCGATCGCTCCAGGCCAGGGGCGCATTGCTGAGCGGAACAGTCTTTCGAGAAGCCAGCGGGGAAGGAGCCGACTTTAGCTGGGCGAATCTGGAGCAAGCGAATCTAGGAGCCGTTAATTTTCCCCAGGCTGTCTTTGACGGGGCTAATCTCCGGCTGGCTAGCCTTGAAGCGGCTAACTTGCCAGAAAGTCGCTGGCGGCGCGCCCATTTAGAGCAGACCAATCTCAGCCGCGCCTGTCTGGTGGGAGCCGACTTTACCGCTGCCCACCTGCCGGGAACCAACCTCAGAGCCGCCGAACTCAAGTCAGCCAACTTTCAGCAAGCCCAACTGTACCAGAGCCGATTAGAGAGCCTTAATCTCACTCAGGCAAGCTTCCAGGGTGCCTCTCTAGTGCAAGCCAGCCTGGCTGGAACTTCTCTATTTCAGGTGGATTTCAGAGAAGCCGATCTGCGGGAAGCCAACCTGCAAGACACGGTTTGGCAGGAGGTGCGCCTCTTTGGGGCGCTGGTTGCGGGGGCGAGGTTTACCAGGGCTAGGGGCTTGAGCGCCCTGCAAAGACGCTGGCTGGAAACCCAGGGGCCGTTTTGAGCGATTAAGCCCGTTCTGTCCCTGCCACTGGCTCCTCTCCCTCTCCCCAAAAGCCATCCGTACTTTGTTACTTGAATATCGCCTAAAACCTGGGTTTGGCAGGCTAGACGGCGGTTTTGCTCCAGCTTGTGGGGCGGTAGCGATCGCCGAGCGCGGTCTTGCCAATTGGCTGGGGAAACGTCTCCTTGAATAGCCACCGCACAAGTCCCACAGGAGCCGAGACCGCGGCAGTTTATCAGCTTGGCGCTGCCATTGTATAATTGAATCCCCTGCTGCAAGAGCACCTGCCGCAGATTGGCGCCGCGATCGCAAACAATGGTCTGTCCTTGAATGGTTACGGTGGACATAGCCTGATTTTTTAATTAATCGCGTTAAATTAAGCGAGGCAGCCAGAATATCGTCACAACGGACAATTCCGGCTGTTATCCTGAGAAGCTGAGGATTTCAACGAGTTTATGAGCGACAACCACCGGATTTGGCTATACGATACCACCCTGAGAGATGGGGCGCAACGGGAAGGAATTTCCCTCTCCCTGGCAGATAAGCTCAAAATTATTCGCAAGCTGGACGGCATGGGCGTTCCCTTCATTGAAGCGGGCTGGCCAGGGGCCAATCCTAAAGACGTGCAGTTATTTTGGCATCTCAAGGAAAACCCGACCACAAATTGCCAAAATCGTCGCTTTTTGCTCCACTCGCCGCCCCCAAACTGCCGCTGCCACCGATCCACTCCTGCAATCGGTCTTAGCTGCCGGAACCCGATGGATTACAATTTTCGGCAAATCCTGGGATCTGCAAGTGAGTGAGGGACTCAAAACCAGCCTGCAAGAAAATTTAGCCATGATTCGGGATACGGTGGCTTATTTGGTCACCCAGGGCCGCCGGGTCATCTACGATGCGGAACACTGGTTTGACGGCTACAAGCATAATCCCGACTACGCCCTCCAAACCCTGAAAGCGGCTCAAGAAGCCGGGGCCGAGTGGTTAGTTTTCTGCGATACCAATGGCGGCACCTTACCTCACGAAATCAGTCAAATTGTTCAAGAAGTCGCCGCCAATCTCGGTCAAGCGCCTCGTTTTGGCATTCACACTCACAATGATGCCGGGGTAGCCGTGGCTAATGCGATCGCGGCGGTGCGGGAGGGGGCCCGCATGGTGCAGGGAACGATCAACGGTTACGGGGAGCGCTGCGGCAATGCCAACTTGTGTTCTCTGGCAGTGAATCTCCAGCTTAAAATGGGCTACGACTGCATGGAACCCAGCCAGCTCGCCCAAATCACCAGTACTAGCCGAGAAATCAGCGAAATTGTCAATCTTGCCCCCGACGACCACGCCCCTTACGTCGGGCGATCGGCCTTTGCCCACAAGGGCGGCATCCACGTTTCCGCCGTCGAGCGCAACCCCCTAACCTACGAACATATTCAACCCGAATTAGTGGGCAACCAGCGGCGCATTGTGATTTCCGAGCAAGCGGGCCTGAGCAACGTCCTCCACAAAGCCCGTAGCTTCGGCATCGACCTGAACAAACAAGACCCTGCCTGTCGGCAGATTTTGGACGGTCTCAAGGAATTGGAGAGCCAGGGCTATCAATTTGAAGCCGCTGAAGCCAGTTTTGAGCTACTCATGCGCTCTGCCTTGGGACAGCGCCCCGAATGGTTTGAGCTAAAAGGCTTTCAAGTCCATTGCGATCGCTCCAGGGGGGGGGCACCTTACAGTAATGCGGTGGCTACAATCAAGGTAGCGGTCAACGGCAAAGATCTGCTGGAAGTGGCCGAAGGCAATGGCCCCGTTGCTGCCCTGGATGAGGCTCTCCGTAAAGCTTTGGTCAAGTTTTATCCCCAAATTGCTGCCTTTCACCTGGCCGACTATAAAGTGCGGATTCTCGACAGCGAAGCGGGAACCGACGCTAAAACCCGCGTACTCGTAGAATCCAGCAATGGCGAAAACCGCTGGACGACCGTGGGGGTTTCTCCCAATATCCTGGAAGCGTCCTATCAGGCTGTGGTTGAAGGCATTGAGTACGGCTTGCTCCTACAGTCTCCGGCCCGCATCCCCTGAACCTGTGCCAGACCTTGGATTGGCTGGGAAACCCGGCTCTTAAGTTGACGGTCGATCTAGACATCAAGTCTCCATGCTTGAGCTACCTCACCACCACCAATTACATCCATGTTAAATCTACTGTCTCGTCGCGCAGCGGCGCTTCTGACCCTATCTTTAACGGTTGCTGCACCTACCGTCCTGGTGATGCCTGCCCAGGGGCAACTGTTTCCCTCCCGCCCCAGTTCTTCTGGGTCTACTACCGGAAGCGTCATCCCCGCCGGAACTCGCTTGCCGGTCAGATACGAGGAGGCTGAAAAAATTCTAGTCACCCGTACCGAAACCGTTCCCCTGACCCTGACCGTAGCGGCCAATCTCCGCGATCGCAGCGGTCGGTTGCTGATTCCCTACAACAGCGAAATTGTGGGACAAATCGAACCCGCGGGTCGTGGTTCGCGCTTTGTGGCAGAGGAATTGATTTTTCCCGACGGTCGCCGGACTTTTCTCAACGCCAGCTCTGATGCGGTCACCCGCACGGAAACCGTCCGCAGAGGAGCCGGTGCCGGCGACATTCTTGAAGGGGCGGCCATCGGTGCGGCAGCGGCTAGCGTTCTCTCGGCCATTTTCGGCGATATTGGCGCGTTGGAAGTGCTGGGCGGTGCTGGTCTAGGCGCGATCGCCGGCGTCTTTTTGGGTCGGGAATCGGCAGAGTTGATTTCTATCGCTCCGGAACAGGACTTGACTCTAACCCTAGACTCTAGCCTGGCGCTGCGCTAAGTTCCTTAGGCTTTCTATCGCTTATTAAGCCGTTGGGGTGCAACTTTTGCATCCCTTCGTTTATTTTTGAGGAGGATTTTGGGGACGGGCAAAATCGTCGTAGGCTTGGGTAATTTGATGGACGCCATTCGCTTTCGCTGGTTCTCTAAGGTTGGTCACAAAAATCTCTAAGGCACTTTGTAAGGCCAAACTGACAACGGAATAGCTGGCAATTAGTCCCCCTAGATCCATAATTAGGGTGTTTTTAAAGGCGATCGCAACACCGATAGACGGCGGATGCGATTGCTGATTGCCCCGGCCATTGCCGTAGAAACAGGCTTCCTTGTAACCGTAGGACTCGTGGGACTCGGCTGCAAGGCGTTCAACCGTATAGGTAGCTTCCTTTTTCAGACACTAAGCCTCATCGCAACTCTCAAGGCCAGGCAATTGAAAGGTCGGCAACGGGATTTGTATCATGGCTACAGTCACTAAACCACCTCGAATACAAGCAACGCAATACGATACCCGGCGCTAAATTATGCTAAATCACCGTTAATTTGTCCACACCCTCCCCAATTTATCCATTTCGAGTATCTCCACTAGCGCCATAAGAAGAAACCGTCAAATCTTCGCAGAAAACTCATAACCATCAACAATACACAGGGATTTCCACAGAAAACATTTTTTGAGTTTAAAAATAGTTGCTTTAGGCAATTTAAGTCGGCTACCTAACGAATCAACGCAATTTAGTCCTTTATGGCCAGATAAAGGGGAGAACAACTTGCGCTCTAGTGGGAAGCTGGATTTACGGTGCTGGGGAATTCATCATAGAATAACAACACGGGTCAGACCATACAAAGCAATCACTATATTGCCCTAGTCTGACACCGTTAAATCGGCAAATTTTTCCCAGTACTTAACATGTCTGAGGACGCCTTCAACTTTCAATCTACCCTTGAGGTCATTAACACCAAGCTGGTGGAGCAGCAAGCAAGACCCCTCACTGACTCTGAAATTTCAATTTTACGCGGGGTCTGGGAAGATAAAACCTATACTCAAATCGCGGAAGAGAACGATTATCGCCCTAACTATATTACTAATGTTTTTGCGCCGGAATTGCTCCATCGGCTGTCCGATCTGATTGGTCAAACCGTTAGAAAGAAAAATTGTCGGCAACTATTGGAAAACTATGCTCGCCGTCAGGGTTTTTCTTCCCCTGCGCCCGTACTGCTGGCTCCAACCCCATTACCGGCCACCGGGCCGTCTGAATATCAGCCTGTCTCTGCGGTAGGGCGCTATCCCACGGGAGCCGTTCCCCTGGACTCTAGATTTTATATCGAGCGATCGCCCGTCGAACAGCAAATTTATCAGGAAATTAAAAAACCAGGGGCTTTGGTTAGAATTCGCGCTCCTAAAGAAATGGGAAAATCGTCCCTACTGCTGCGCTTGCTTAATTATGCCCAGGAACAAGACTACCGGACGATCAACCTCAATCTCGCGCAGATTGACTCAGACATTATTAGCGACCAGACCCGGTTTTTGCGCTGGTTGTGCGCGACGGTTTCCCGGTTGCTCCAGCTCGAACCCAAGCTCGACGATTACTGGGATGAAGATATTGGCAGTAAAGTGAGCTGTACCCTTTATTTTCGAGGATTCATTCTCTCGCAAATTGACCGACCCTTGGTACTAGCCTTGGATGAGGTCAATCAATTATTTGAGCATACAGCGGTAGCCAAAGATGTCTTGCCCCTACTGCGCTCCTGGTACGAAGAAGCCAAGCGATCGCAACTTTGGCAAAAGCTAAGATTGGTGGTGGTTCACTCCACCGAAATTTATGTGCCGTTGCAAATTACCCAATCGCCGTTTAATGTTGGCTTGCCCATTTTATTAGAGGGGTTTAATAAAACTCAAGTTCAGGAGTTGGCGAAACGTTACGGGTTGGATTGGCTGGGAGACCAGGAAGTTAACCAATTAATCGAGCTAGTCGGCGGCCATCCTGCCTTAATTCACTTAGCGCTCTATCACCTGGGTCTGGGAGATATCACCTTAGAAGAACTTCTGCAATCGGCGAGTAATCCTGTTTATGGAATCTATCGCAATCACTTGCAAGCCCATTGTACAACCCTCAAAGCCCAAGGGGAGTTAGCCAGTGCCTTACAAAAAGTCATGGATGCCGTGGAGCCGATTCGCTTAGAACCGATCGCAACTTACAAGCTCAGCAGTATGGGCTTGGTCAAACAAGTTGAAAACAAAGTTTCTCCCAGTTGCAATCTCTACCGACAGGTATTTTCCACGCCCAAAACCGATAAAAACACAGCGGTTCGCGTGCGCGGCGTGGTACTAACCCACAAAGGATTGGAAAAACTACGGCAAGCCAAATCAGATTTAGAGTGGGCAGAAAATGGCGGGCGTCGCTTTACCCTGGAAGAACTGAGCGAGCGAACGACCCTTGCCGTTGACACGATTATGAAAGTGTTAGCCGCAGAGGTTAAGGTAGATAAAAATACCCTTAAAATTTTTTTGCGGACGTTTAATCTTACTCTGGAAGCTGGCGATTACTATTGTCCCGCTAAGGAAGGGGGTTTGGGATCGAGCTATGCTTCTGAGGATGGAGAATAAGGGCCCCTCAAGTCTATCTTGGGGAGATAGCACCTGACAAATCCTCAAATTTATACTGACTGAGTACAGATAAATCAGCTTACTTAATTTTCTATTTTGAATTTTCTGGCTGACTTAATCCAGCAACTGCCCGTGGATGTTTATATCTTAGACTTATTAGTCATCGGCTTACTGCTGCTGGTGGTTACCCTAGGATCGGGCTGGATTTCACGGATGCCGCTCAACTACGCGGTGATCTATCTAATTGTGGGCGTTTTGCTCGGCCCCTACGGTCTTGAGCTAATTGATTTGCGGGTTAATGCTGTTTTTTTGCAGCGTTTCTCGGAATTTATTGTGATTGTTTCGGTCTTTAACTGCGGTTTGAAATGAACCGGCCCTTGCAATTGTGGCGCTATGAAACCACGGCCCGGTTGATTGGCTTTCTCATGCCGATTACGATAAGCGCGATCGCACTTTTGGGTCACTGGCTGCTGGGACTATCTTGGGGAGCGGGGATTTTACTGGGGGCGATTCTTTCCCCCACCGATCCGGTTTTGGCCTCCGAAGTCCAGCTTGATAGCCCGGAAGACCGCGACGAGCTGCGCTTTAGCCTGACCTCGGAAGGGGGCGTTAATGACAGTGCGGCTTTTCCCTTCGTTTATTTTGGACTTTATTCCCTGGAAGACCCCAACTGGCAAACCTGGTTTCGGAGTTGGGTTCTCATTGATCTGGTATGGGCGATCGCGGCGGCGCTGGTGATGGGCGTGGCGGTGGCCAAAGGCATCGTCTGGCTGGATCGGCGGTTGCAGGGGCTGAGAAATCCGGAAGAGGTGCTGGAAAATTTCATTGCCCTGAGTGCGATTTTGCTTACCTATGGGCTGACGGAAGTTATAAATGGCTATGGGTTTTTAGCCGTATTTGTGGCAGGGGTTGCTATGCGGCGGTTTTACCAAGTAGAAGCGGAAAAACGCTGTGACCAACTGCGATTTACGGAACAGGTGGAGAAGTTACTGGAAGTTGGCATTATTCTCCTGCTGGGAACCTTGCTGTTGCTCCAACCCCTGCAAACCTTCGCCGGTCAGGGACTGCTAGTGGCGGGATTGTTATTTTTAGTGATTCGCCCCGTTGGGGTTTGGTTAAGCCTGTGGGGGTCGCCCATTTCCTTTCCCACCAATCGGCTCCTGGGCTGGTTTGGCATTCGCGGCGTTAGCTCTATCTATTACCTGTCCTATGCCCTAGCCCACGGATTGCGCGATCGCCTGGGGGAGCAAATTGCCTGGATTACCTATATTGTCGTCGTGCTGTCGATTATTATTCACGGCATTAGCGCCACTCCGTTGATGAACTGGTACGAACGGCGGCGGCCGGGTTTAAGCGATCGCGAAAAAACCACGATTTAACCCTGGCTAATTGGCCTAAGTTGTGAATAAGTTACCCATCCAGCTAGCCCTTGCCGAAAGCTAATACACTGAGCTTCGTCTTTTGTAACCCCTGGCGATGCTCGGTAACCTTGACCTACCGGCTCCAGACCGGGATATTTATCGGCGGTAGTGGCGGACAGGTGACAGCAATTCTGTTCGCATTCTCCAAAGGTTATCATCAGAATATTCCAGAATTTTGCATCCAACATGACTATTGCCGACGATCGCACCAAAGATTCCACTCAAGACAGCAACGAAAACGCAAACCGTCTCCTAACAATGGCTCAGCGTCTCGCTCGCAGACAAAGGCACTTTCTCGAAGATAGCCCCGAAAACTTGTCTCAACGCGAAGTTCGCAAACAATTTACCTCCAATCTTGAGCCGCGATCGCACTAAAGACCTCCATGTATCCTCAGTTAGAAGACAAACTCAGTCCCGCCAAGGAATGATCGGGGACTCCAGGGAATAACTCAGTCCCGCCAAGGAATAATCGGGGGACTCCAGGGA
>JAAUTE010000115.1 GCA_012031815.1 Chloroflexaceae bacterium | reverse complement strand
CAGAGGTAAAATGTGATTTCGCGAGCGGAATTTTGCGGGGGTGGACGGGATATGCATTGTTATTAGATCCAACGGAGCACCTCTATCGAGCACCCGACGAGAAGCGGTCATTTGGGCATTTTTTGGCGTTATTGTGGCCCTATCGCGGGCTAAGCTTTCAAATTATTTTAGTTTCCATTTTGGTGCAGCTTTTTGGAATTGTATCACCTTTGTTTACGCAAATAATTCTGGATCAAGTTATTGTCAGCAAGAGCCAATCAACCCTCAATGCCTTGATTATAGGGGCATTAATGTTTGGACTGTGGGGATTAGGACTGAGAGCCGTGCAGCAATATTTGCTGAGCTTTTTTTCCAATCGGTTGAATTTAACAATGGTCAGCGGGTTTATCAACCACGCCATGGCCCTACCGCTGAAGTTTTTTGAGTCCCGTCGCGTCGGAGACATCCTAACGCGGGTAGCAGAAAATTCGAAGATTCAACGGTTTTTAGTGGGGCAAATTCTACTGTCCTGGCTCAACTTTCTCACTGGGTTTATCTACCTTGGCTTAATGCTTTACTACAACTGGCAGCTTACCCTGCTGGTGCTAGCTTTAATTCCGCCCATTCTCTTGTTGACCCTGGTCGCAACACCGCTGCTGCGCAAATTGTCTCGGGATTTGTTTAATGCCATGGCCGATCAAAACTCATCTCTGGTGGAAATCATGAGTGGTATTGCTACCGTTAAAGCTGCGGCGGCCGAACAGGAATTGCGCTGGCGTTGGGAAGACCTTCTAACCCATGAAATTAATGTCCGTTTCCAGGGGCAAAAATTTGCCATTAACCTGGGAGCGTTTAGCGAGTCAATCAATACCTTGGGCAGTGTGGCACTTCTGTGGTTTGGAGCTTATCTCGTGATTCAAGACCAGCTAACGATTGGTCAATTTGTGGCCTTTAACATGATGTTAGGCTACGTAATTGGGCCCATTGTGGAGTTGACAAGTCTATGGGATGAACTCCAGGAAGTGCTAATTTCCGTTGAGCGGCTGAATGATGTCTTTGAAGCTAAACAGGAAGAACCGCCCCATACAGTTCTGCTAACGTTGCCACCGCTTCAAGGGACGGTTCGCTTTGAAAATGTGACCTTTCGCTACGACAGTGAAGAAGAGCGCAATACATTGCAAAATATCTCCTTTGAAGTAGCGGCAGGACAGACGATTGCCATTGTGGGCCGGAGCGGTTCCGGGAAAACCACTTTGACAAAGCTTATTCAGGGACTTTATCACCCGATTTCTGGGACAGTTTCCCTGGATGGCCACGATATTCGCCGGGTTTCGCTCCAGTCGTTGCGATCGCAGTTGGGGGTCGTACCTCAAGAATGTTTTTTATTTTCTGGAACGATTCTGGAGAATATTACCCTCTATCGACCGGGTTTAGGCTTAGAAGAGGCAATTTGAAGCCGCTAAACTAGCAGAGTCCCATGCTTTCATCCAAGCCATGCCCCTCGGCTACAACACTAAAGTTGGCGAGCGGGGGGCAAATTTTCTGGCGGCCAACGACAGCGCCTCGCGATCGCAGGGCCTTGATGGGCAAGCCTCGCATCCTTGTCCTTGATGAAGCCACCAGTTCCCTAGATACGGAAGCAGAACGACGATTTCAGCAAAATTTGGCAAGTCTGTCCCGCGATCGGACGACGTTCATCATTGCCCATCGGCTCTCAACCGTTCGTAATGCTGACCGTATTTTAGTCCTGGATCGGGGCAATTTAGTCGAGCAAGGCAACCATTCAGAACTCATGGCCCAACGGGGGCTTTACTATCACCTAGCTCAGCAGCAGTTGTCTCTCTAAATTAATTTCAAGATTGGCAATGGTTACTAATTTGGGGATTACTAAATATGCAACCGATGACTCAATTAAACGATCAAAGTTTTGAGCATTCAGCGGAGAGCATCGCTACCGTCCAGGGCGGGGTGGCGAGTGTGGCTTCCCCAGGGTTTTCTCCTGGAAATGCGGCTAGTTCCAAAACTGCTAAAAGTACCAATTGGTCTCCTTCTCTACAGGCACTTCTCAATCAACCCCCCGCAACTCTGCCGCAGCTTCTGATGGTAGCAGGCACCCTATTTTTCCTGATTTTTGGGGCATGGGCCTGGTGGGGCCAGATTGAAGAAATTGGTCAAGCACAAGGAAAATTAACGCCTAAAGGTAAAACCTACAAAGTTGAACCTGTGGAGATGGGGAAGGTCTTAAAAGTCGCCGTTCGAGAAGGGGATAGCGTTAAAGCTGGTCAAGTTTTAGCGGAATTGGATAGTGAATTAGTCCGCTCAGAAATTGCCCGTTTAGAACACTTACTATCCTCCTACCAAGTTGAATTAACCCAAAAACAAGCCCTATTAGAGCGAACTCGCCTGGAAGCCGAAACCCGATTGGCGATCGCCATCGCCGAAACTGCCGCTCAGGGTTCGGCCCTTGCCCTGGCTCAAGAAAAAGTGAGGACAACGGAGCATTTGTTAGCACAACTGGAGAGGGAGCGGGCTGCTTATCAAACCCGCCAAGTCCGACTCCAACCCCTATCTGCCCTAGCGCAGGAGCGCCTACAACAACTTGAGTTACAAGCTGAAGCGCATCGGCGACGAGTTCAGCGATTGGTACCGCTCAAACACGAAGGTGCGATTTCTGAGGAATTTATTTTTGAAGCTGAACAGGCACTGCGAAATACGCAACAGCAGTTCACCCTCAGCGAGTTACAAGATCTCACCAGTGTGAGCGAACAATTGTTTGACAACGAGCAATCTTTACGGGAATTAGCCCTGCGTGTCACTCAAAATCAAGGAGAATTGACCTCAGCGGCCAAAGAAGTTGAGCAACTAAGGGCACAATTAGGGCAAAAACAAGCAGAAGAACGGCAAATCAAGCTGGAAACTGAGCAAAAACTCAAACAACTAGAAATAGAGATTACCCAACTGCAAGCAGGAATTGTCGAAAAGCAAAATTTATTAACCGCTAGCAAAGCTAAACTAAAGCAGCTGTTTTTAAAATCTCCCGTTGACGGCGTTGTTCTATCCTTGGATTTGCAAAATACGGGAGAAGTTATTCAAGCAGGAGAAACCGTAGCCGAAATTTATCCTAATACCATGCCTCTAACGTTGACGGCTGTTCTTCCCAATCGGGAGGCGGGTTTTATCAAGCCCGGTATGCCCGTTAAGGTTAAACTCGATGCCTATCCTTACCAGGATTACGGAATAGTTTCGGGTAAGGTTTCCTCGATTTCCGCCGATGCCAAGTCCAATGAAAAGTTGGGTGAAGTGTATCGCGTTGAGGTAGCTCTTGACCGCTCCTATGTCTTAGAAAAACAGCAAAAAATCGCTTTTAAACCAGGGCAAACAGCAACGGCTGAGATTATTATTCGCCACCGTCGCATTGCTGATATTTTGTTAGAACCTATCCACAAACTGCAAAAAGATGGGATCAACTTATAGGCGATCGCACAATGTTTTCTTGAACTTTTCCTAATGAATGAGTGAGGTAAAAATCGTGAATAGCTCAGCGTTCAATGTAGAAGCAAAATTAAGTAAAACTATGACTCCCGAACAATTTGATCAAGTTGTCGAAGCTATTCTAGCCGGCAAATACTCCTGGGCATGCTTATTGATTTTGCGTTTCGCTGGTTATAATCCACTTCACTACATTCCCTATCGAACCTATAATCGTTTAATGAAAGAAAACCGGGCTAACAATTCTGCGCCTAAATCTCGACTAGAGGATTTGGATTATGTGAAATCTGCTCAGAGCCAAAATTCAAAAGTTTTCGGTGGCTATGGAGGCTGGACATTTTATAAAGCTTTTCCGGGACTTGGTGAATCAAACTAATACTTAAGTTATAGTTTCAGCAAAACCCAATGATTTTAGACTTTTGATCGTCAAATTGACTTGGTCAGTAGTTTGAAAATCCGCAACAAAGCAGTTTCTTCTTGCAAAAAAGACTAGCCAAAATGGCAACATCAAGAGGAGAAGCTGCTTTATTATTTTCTTATTATCTGATCGAGGCATGCGGTCATTGAAATGGTTGATTTTCAGGGAGTTGATATTGAAACAGCAGAAATCTTAGATCATTTAAAACATCAAATGATCCTTGGTGAAGTCTGTCAAAAATAATTCAAAAAAAGATTATTGTCCAGGCAGCCTTAGAGAGAAATATATCGGTTACTGCCGAGGAAATCCAGGGTGAGGCGGACAGTACTCGCCGCGAACTACAGTTAGAGAAAGCCTCCGATACCCTTGAATGGCTGAAGGAGCATCTGATCGTTCCAGAGGAATGGGAAGCCGCTATTCGCGATCGCTTGCTTGCGGACAAAGTAGCGGCCAGCTTATTTGAGCCGGAAGTTGAAAAATATTTTGCCGAACATCGTCTTGACTTTGAAGAATTTGTAATATATCAAATCGTGGTTCCCTATGAGCAACTAGCTCAAGAGATTTTATATCAAATAGAAGAGGAAGAAATCAGTTTTTTTCAAGCAGCGCATTTCTATGATGTTGACGAGCGCCGTCGCTACCGCTGTGGCTACGAAGGAAAGGTATCGCGCTGGAGTTTAGAACCAGCAATTGCTGCTGTTTTAGGCGCTATCTGTCCTGGACAAATAGGAGGGCCAATCCAAACAGAGCAAGGATATCATTTATTTTTACTACAAGAGTTGATCCAGGCGGAACTAACCCCCGAAATTCGCAAAAAAATAATCGATCGTCTTTTTCAAGACTGGCTTTCAAGTGAACTCGTCTACCTTGTCCACCATCAATAGCTAGGGACTGAAAAAAAATCAATTTCAGAAAAACACTTGAACAAGAAAAACACCTAAACCTTAAAATGGTTTAGGCAAACATTTAGGGTAAAACTGCCAGATTATAGGAATCAATCCAATGAATCAAGTAGGTTGGCCTCTAGGTTACTAAAGCTAGAGGCCAATGAACTAATGACACCAGATGGAATTAGATATTGGAATACTGAGAGATGTAAGCCTTGTTTTCAGCTTCCGTTTCGCTATATTTGCCACCGCCAATTGCCAGGGCAAACTGGTTAACATTTGCAACTTGAACAACTTTGTTGAAGCTGTCTTCAATTTCAATTGAATAGCCGTACTTAGGCTTTTTACCATTGCCATTCTTACGGTATGCACCTTGAATTGCGGTGGCTTCGGTAGCAGTTTCGAGATAGTTCAGATCAGAAATAAACATGACTAAATCCTCAAAAATCAGTGTTTACAGGGGTCAGAGGTGTTTTTGGTTCGCTTTATTAAGCATTAACCATCAACCTTTTCTGACTAAAGAATAACAAAGTGCTTTGGTGAGGGAATGCCAAGTTGGCAGCTTTTTCAAATTTATTTTTTGATTGAATTTAGATTATTTGCATTCACTTAATCCAGAAAAGCTTCAGCTAGGCAAACCCTATTTTTCTAAAACAAAAAAATGTATCTAAACAGAATTGCTTAGACACAAATTGCGATCACCTCACTTTTTGCTAGGCATCTTCTGGCAGTTCTACGTTTAGGGTATGGCAAGGAAGAAACCAAATAACTTAACCAATAAAGCTACGGACATCTACGCCTGCAAAGTTATCGGTACTAGCATCACCAAAAAGCCCAATGGCAACACCAACTTGGGTGACAATAGTAGGCTGAACGACAATGTTAAAGCTATCTTCGATTTTCACTAGTGAGCCACCCTTTTTGCCGTTTTTCGTGACCTTGCTCCAAAGTTTTGTTTCGACCTTGTAGCCGTTGCCCATAGCTCCATCGACATTAGAAGCCAAAATTGCGCTATTAAGATAGCTGAGATCGGAAATAATCATTTTCCATGTCCTCCATGCTAAAAACAGGCTGCATCCAGTTTGAGAAAAGCCGTTAAGATAACCCATCAGGGACTCTTTTGCGGGTTTTCCCATAACTGTTTTCTAAACTGATGGTAGCTAGATTGCTTATTAGCGTGATGCCAACTTGGCAGAACTTTCTCCGGTATCCTACAAATTATCGGGACTGTGCCTTGACTCCCTAGGGATTGCGATAATTGTCAAGGCAAGGAGCTTAGTTGTCTCGTGCCAAGAAAACTAGTCACTTTTACCGAAATAGTGGTGCTTGACTACGGAGAGGGAGGGATTCGAACCCTCGATGACGTTGCCGCCATAACGGTTTTCGAGACCGTCGCATTCAACCGCTCTGCCACCTCTCCAGGGGGGTTTGGTCTAGTCCTCTATCTTACTAAACTTACTCTCTTTTTGGGCGCTCACTCCTGGAGTTCGGCGGTTAGGGTCAGCCCCCTTTCCGGCGTCCATTGCATCGCCCCCTCTCTCGCCGTTGCAAATACTTTTCCCTCGGTTTCGGGAATTATTCCGGTGGCGATCGCCGCCGCTAATCCTTGCTCAGCAATGTCCTCCAAGGGCTGGCCCGGCCAGATAAGAAACTGAGGAGAAGGGTGTAATCCGGGGAATTCATTGACGCTATCAGAGCTGAGGAGCCACCAGGTCTGCCCGGAAATTTCGATTCGTAATAAACCACTCTGTCCGTCTATAAGTTTTATTTTTGAAGAATCAACCGTTAAGAGGTCATTAGCTTTTAATGTCAAAGGTTCTTGTCCTAATTGTTCCTGGGCTAATTGCTCTTCACCTAACGCGCTACTGCTGTAGAGGCGATCGATAGGCACGGTTGTTAGCAGCGCCTGCCAGCCGGGGAGGGAATTGTCGGCCAGGGAAATGGCGGTTTGAATGCGATTAATGCCCTGTCGCTGTAAAAATGGCAATAATGTATATCTAACTGTATTCGGTTCGCCACTATTAATTAAGGCAACTTGTCCGCGCTCCTGAATCACAACAATTTGCTCTGGAGGCGAGGCTAACACCGATACCTGTATCAAGGTAAAGTGCCGATAGGTTACAGGCAAAATAATCGCTACGATCGCGGTCAAACCCAGCCACTGCCACCGTCGCCGCCAGCGATCGCTCAGCCAAACCAGGACGAGTAATCCATAACACAACAGCAGCACCGCCAGGGAAATGCGTCCGACGGCAAAAGTGCTACCCGGCAAGGCTACTAAAAATTCCAGTCCCCAAATCAGCCACTGCAACGGATAGGCCAGTAAAACGCGATCGCGCTACCAGCGGGAGGCCAGAGGAGGGCCGCGAAGGCACTGGCCATGCCGCCTAAGCTAATGACTGTAATCGGTATTGTACTGACGACGTTGGCAATGAGGCTGTAGGTAACAACTGTGTTATACAAATAAATTAACAGGGGCAGCGTCCACAGGGAGGCCGCCAGGGGAACGGCGATCGCGGTGGCGAAAACAGGAGGTGATCCCTCGAAAACCTTTAACAGAGGCGGCAGCGTCACCAACAAGCCCAGGGTTGCCAGAAAACTCAAGGCAAAGCCCAGATCGAAGATCCACAGCGGATTAACGAGCAATAGCCCCACTGCCACCACCAGCAACAGCCCTACAGGTCGAATTTTCTGTTCCCAGGCGATCGCCAGCAAGGCGGCCCCGCCCATAAGCGCGGCCCGTAGCACAGAAGGTTGAATCCCGGTTAATCCCACATAGAAAACCAGGGCGATAACGCCGAGAATGAGTTGCGTGCGGCGGCCCAAACCTTTGGTCAGGGTAAGAATTGCCCCCAGCAGCAGGGAAACGTGAAAGCCAGAGGCAGCTAAAACGTGAGCTAATCCCGCTTTTATGAATAAATCCCGAATATCATGGGGTAAATCCACCGCTTGGCGTCCCAGCACGATGGAACTGAGCAGCGGCCCAGCGGGACTGCCCAAGGGTTTAACCTGAGCGCGAACAATGCGCTGGCGCCACCGCCACAGACCCCACCGAGGGGGCTTCGCCAGGGCGATCACCTGTTTCCCGGCTAGTCCCGTAAATGTGCCTTTAGCAGCTAAATAAGTCCTAAAATCAAAGGCTCCAGGGTTGAGAGCCGCTCTGGGCTGATAGAGACGCCCGGTTACTGCGACGAGTTGCCCTGGATAAAGTCCCGTGCCCTGGAGGAGGGGAACTGTCGCGTACACTTTACCCGTGACCGCTTGTTCTAGGGTTTCGCCCTGGCTGACGGCAGTGGCTTGCAGCCAAAACTGGACTTTGCGCTGGCGGGTGAGTCGCGGCGGCTCTAAAATTTTGCCTGTAACTGTCACGGTTGCTGGCGACGCATCTCCTTGGGCGAGCAATTGGCTGATATCCTGGGAGGCAGGCTGCGGCAGGCGAATTTGCAGGTAAACAATTCCCAAACCCGCGATTAAGCCCGCCACAAGCCACTGATGCCGTCGCGGCCCGAAGCGCCACATCCGAGGCACACTCAACCCGGCAACCACTCCCAGACCCAAAAAGGCGATCGCCAATGGCAGCCAGGCAGTCACTTGAGCGGGAAAAAGCCAACAACTACCAGTAATCCCGTTAAATAGGCTAACAATAGAGAGCGCTCGTTTGTGGCTTCATCTTAGATTGCCAGCCCCAGCTTCAGACCCAGAACCGCATGGAGAAACAGCAAGCAAAGGGCTAAACTACCGAGGTAGGCGTGGAGGGAGCGGGCGGGGGATTTTTCTTGACCAAATCCGAGGGCAAGTAGGGCGTTAGCACTAAGCAGGATTAAAACTGCCGATCCCGTCCAGAAGTGAGGACTGCTGAAAATCTCTTGCTCTTGCATCACCAGGGATAGAACGCCGCCCGTGTAGCCCGCCGCCAGGAAAAAGAACATCCACGGCGCTAAAATGCGGTGATCGCGGCGGCTTTTGCTGATTTCTTGGGTATCTGTCAAAATGCGACTCCGCCAGCCCGCTAAGCCCACAAAACTCCCCATAGCAACCACCACGATCGCCATCATGACCGGATGGCCCCACTGGACGATGGGTTCTGGGGTTCCGAGCGTTTTAAACCAGGCGCGATCGCTTCCAAATAATCCCGAAAATTACTCATTTGCCCTGCCAGC
Source organism: Chloroflexaceae bacterium (assembly GCA_012031815.1). Lineage (GTDB taxonomy): Bacteria > Cyanobacteriota > Cyanobacteriia > Cyanobacteriales > JAAUTE01 > JAAUTE01. The sequence continues at coordinate 3,401 of JAAUTE010000115.1, read as the reverse complement.
GTAAATAATCCAGCTTTAGTATCGCCCTTGAATCATCTGTAGGCAAGTGGCCAGACTGGCATCGGTTTTAATCCCTTGGGCTTGGATGTGGGTGGGGCTGGCACGGTAGCCTGCGGCTTGGAGGTCGCTGAGGAGTTGGGCTTTTTTGGGGATGTCCCCTTGGGCGCGGCGGCCAATTTCCCCTAAAGGATAAAAATAAGGGGGTAATTCTGACTCTAAAGCCATGATTTCCAACAATTTTACCCGTTTTGCCCAGCCCCAGTCTTGGGCCAGTTGTCCCATCGCTTGTAACCAACCCACCCCATGGAGGGAACCCAGCCACAGCGGGCCGCTGAGAACCAGCGCCGCGCCATCGTGAGGACAGCTTGCTCTTCCCAATTTGCGCCAGGGAATTTTCTGATAATCGCCGCATTCGTGGCAATAACCCAAAAAACCGTAGTTACAGGAATGGAGGGGCGTCTCACAGACGAACTGCAACATTAAGCGATAGGTTTCCCCAGCAAACAGCGAGAAAACGGGTTCTACTCCCAAATTTAAGACAGCCGCTTCTTGTTTAATCCGGCCAATCAACAGTCGCAGCGCTTGTTCGTGACCCGCAGGATGCCAGCGAGCGAAAGCGCCATAGCAATGTAGACTGTGTTCTGGTAAGTGTCCCGTCCCGGTTCGCCCATCGGTGCAGGTAAAATAGACTAAACCACCAAATTTGGCTGCCCGCAGGGCGCTACTAAAATAGGGAGCGGGGGAGCCAAAACTATCCACATCCACAAGATCGTAGAAGTCCTGCCGCAGATAACAATCAAAAAAGACGCGATTCGCTTCAATAAAACTGATCTTGCCAATCCCGGCGGCGATCGCACTTTGCAAATTCTGACTTAAAACCGGTTCTAGCTCTGAATTGGTATCGTTAGCCCAGAGGAAATCGGCCCCGCTTTCCAGCCAATAGCGTAGGGAACGTACGCCTGTTGCCGCCATTGCTTCTAAAATCCGTAATTGTCCTGTTTTTTGCTTGTAAACCGCTGCTGCCAGGACACCCAGATCGCGAGCCACTTGACTGGACGGTCGATAGAAAGCATTACCAATGTAAAACTGTGCTTTTCCTTCGCAACTAAGGGCGATTCCTGCTGACATTCAAGAAATTTGCCTTGGCGATCGCCAAAAATATGATGCTTCTATCCTAACGGTTCCTCGCCCCCTAGCCCTAAATTGAGATTTTAGAAAAACCCAAAAGGAAGACAAATTAATTGACTAACCCTTCGCTTGATTTTGATTTTCTAATCACGAATTAAACCCATATTCCATAGTCTTTCCCCCATATCGATGCTGCTATTCTCCAGGACAAACTTAACTCTGGAAAATTTTACTGCCTGTGACAGAGATTTAGGTTTCTAATCTGCCAGGAAGCTATAACTTTTGTCGGAGATAAAAATTTAAAACCAGAGTTAATTTGAGGGTATTCGCGAAATCGGCTGGAAAAGGGTCTGATATTGATTCATCTTCAGTATCAATCCCTATTTCTTGTTGGGGATTCAACTTAAGAGAATGCCGAGATCGTCTATGGTTTCAACAAAAAAGTCAGAGGATATCATGAAAAAGTTTTTTTCACAAATAGCCGAACGCGCTAATTTTTTAGGACAACAACCTCAGGTAAAGCGCTGGATTGCAATGGTTTTAGCTGGTTTTATTCTCCTGGGCACCAACGCTAATGTTGTTCGAGGAGAAAATCAAGTTCAACGGCTGGAAGACATCGCCCATCAACAGGATTCTGTCCGACCCAAAACCACCAGAGAATGGTACGGCGAAGCCCGCGAAACGGAAAATGCTCCCCTAGAACGAGCTAAGCGAATTGCCGAGGAATCGGGGGCAGCCATCCAAGAATTTGGCTCAATGTATCCTGATACCGCAAAAAGCAGCACTACACCTTAGGCGAATTTAGACGCTGACGTTGATTTTCCCCCTCCCAGTGAGGAGAAGGGGAACTTTTCTTAGTTACATTGAACTGGGATGTTTTGGGCTGAATTTTGCGACTTCTACCCGCTTAGTCCCTATTTTTTGTCCGTAGCGTAGAGTTTAGGATTCGGTGGGGGAGCATCAACTGCCGGGCCAAGGGGTTCGGGATTTTCCAGGTATTGGAACTGCCCTTTGCCGTCCGGGGCCTGTCCTTTCGCCCATGCTCCCTCAGCGCTTTCTGTCCCCTCGGATAAGTTCCAGAATTGGTAAGCAGCTTCCTGTTTTTCTTGGTTCTGTGGGAAAGCACTGGGGACTGGCAAGCTTTCTAAACCATCAGCTTTGAGTTCTTCGATCGCCGCCAGCCATTGGTTTTGGTGCATGGTATCGCGAGCAATCATGTAGCTGAGAGTATCTTTGACCCCCGGATCGTTGGACATCTCATAGAGGCGCACCGCTTGCAGGCGACCTTGGGCCTCTGCCTGAACATTAGAGAGGAAATCCGCCATCAAATTGCCAGAAGCCACGACAAACCGTCCATTCCAGGGATAACCCACGCTATCGGCCGGAACGGCTCCCCCACCAGACACGATCGCATGTTTGGGGTTCATGCTGGCCATGATGATTTCTTCGGTTTTCATGCCGCCCATCACGCCTTTGACAATGGGGTCTTTAATGGCTTCCTCTTGCTGGGCTACGGGCGCTTTATCCAGCAGCCAGGCGATGAGGTTGGCGAGCATTTCGACATGACCAATTTCCTCGGTGCCGATATCTAGCATCATGTCTTTGTATTTGGCTGGGCCGCGACAATTCCATCCCTGGAAGAGGTATTGCATCATCACCGTCATCTCCCCGTAAGGGCCGCCGATGAGTTCCTGTAATTGCTTGGCGTAAACTGCGTCCGGCTGTTCGGGTTTGGTGAAATATTGCAGCCGTTTCTTGTGGTAAAACATGAAAATCTCCCTCAGTACAGGTCAAGTTGTTCTTGCGATCGCCACTGATTCCCAAAACCGCAACGCTTCTCCCTCCCGTGAATTGAAATTAAGGCTTGAGAACGACTTTAATGCAGTTATCCAGCTTTTTCTTGAAGATTTCGTAGGCGTGGGGCGCTTCTTCTAGGGAGAATTGGTGGGTGATGATAAAGGACGGGTCGAGTTCTCCGTTTTGGATGAGTTCTAGAAGCGGGCGCAGATAGCGCTGGACGTGGGTTTGACCTGAATGTAAGCTCAAGGCTTTGTTCACCACCGCGCCCATCGGCATACTGTCAATAAATCCCCCGTAAACCCCCGGAATCGAAACATGACCGCCTTTGCGACAGGCTACGATCGCCTCCCGCAGCGCAATGGGTCGCCCCGTTTCTAAGCGCACCGCTTGTTTGGCCTTATCCAGTAAGGCGATCGCGTCGGTTCCGTGGGATTCCAGTGCCGAACTGCATCCATCACGCATCGGGCGCGGCC
>JAAUTE010000114.1 GCA_012031815.1 Chloroflexaceae bacterium | reverse complement strand
TTGGAGTTGAGCCAGGGGGGAGGAGGGAACTGTTTTGGCGAGTTCGCGGCGGAGGGCTTGCAGGTTTTCTTGAATGTCCATCCAGGTAATCGAGTTGGGCTTCTGAGGGGCGCCGCGGGCTGGCCAGGGCGAAGAGGGGGGATGGGACAGGGAGACTCTGGGTTACAAGCAGGCGGCCTGTCCTCCGGCGAGTATAGGTCGGCTGCCGTGGCATATTGGGCGGATTTTAAGCCGCGATTGAGATCGGAGAGTTCAAAGATTTCTAAGGCTTCGAGAACCGCTTGGATTTGACCCTGGGTAATTTGTACCTCCCCTTGAAATTGGGGGTCGCGGGTAATGTGACTGAGGGTTCCGCTAAGGGCATATTCACTATCTTGGCGCTGTAAATGACCGTTTTTCAGGGTCAGACGGCCCTGCTCATAGGCAAAGTCCCCCGTAAAGCGATCGCCTTGCCAGCGGCCAAAAACGGGGTTGGTAATGGTAATCCCCTCGCCGCGAGCGCCATAGCTATGGAGATTGAAGGTAAGATTTCCCGATAGATTGCCAGAAAAAGGGGTTTTAGCGGCGCGTTCTGGCAGGGGAATCCCTAAGCCTAAGACGGCTTCTTTAAGGGGGCTGATGGGCAGGTTGGCGATCGCTAGGGCAAACTCCTCTCCCTGGCGCTGTCCGGCGATACGGGCGGAGGTTTGGTCAACTCGAAAGTGGGCGAGAAAGGATTCTGGCTGATAATTAGCGGAAAAAACGGCTTGAAGGCGGTCTTGCTCTCCAAGTAGCTGCAAACTGGCGCCGCTAGCCTGATTGAGCTGGATTTCACCCTTCAGCAAGGGGTCAAAGGTTAGGGTCGCTAGCCTGAAATTATGTAATGTCAAATTACCGGCCAGGGCTGGCTCCCTTAAGGTTCCTTGAATCGTTCCCTGGTAGTCCACAGTACCGTCGCCATCAAGTCGCCCCAAGCTGGGAGGGAGTAGCGGCAGCGCTTTCAGGGATAATCCCTGGGCATTAACCGCAAGCTGAATTTGCTCAATCCCGTTAATATCTCCGGAAAAAAAGCTGGGGTTTACCTCGATAAAGCCCCTGGCTTCCAATCCCTCCCCTGTAGCCCGCTGAATCGCCAAGCGGGAGCCATCCCAAGCCACCGTCGCTGCCAAGGAACGCTCAAGGACGGCCACCTGCGGCAGCTCGATCCGACCCCTGGCCGCGATCGCCGTGGGAGCAAGGTGATTCAAATCGCCAGAAACCGCCAATTCCCCATTAAGACGAGCTTCTCCCAGGTCTTCGCTTCCCGATAGTTTACCAAGGGCTAGATTTCGGGGGATAGCGATGGCACGGAACTTTCCCCCGGCAAATTCCAGGGTTTGGGCAGTAACGCTGCCACCGGCCCAATCGGCTCGGGCCGTTCCCCGGCCGCGAAGGCCGTTGAGGCTCAAATCCGCCACCGTTCCCGCCACATTCAAGGAAGCGGCCACAATGGCGGGGACAGGAGGGCGATCGCTGAGTTGGGTTAGCTGTAATCCTTGGGCCTGCAAATGAGTCTGCCATTGTCCCCCGGCAAGCTGGAGGTCTGTGGCCTGCACCGTGCCGCCAGCGATGTCAATCTGAGCCGTTCCCCTGGCTGCCACCGATTCCAGGGTAGTAGAGGCCGTGGTTCCAGAAACCGCAAAATTTCCTTCCAGCCGTCCCCTAGCAAGCTGAGGCGTCAAGCTGTTCGGCGCGGCGAGGTCGCCCAAACGAGCGCTATTCACCTGGGTTTGGGCTTGCCAGCGTCCTTGCTCCAGTTGAATCGCCGCCTTAACGGTGCCCCCTGCCAAATTCCCGGTGGCGACCCCCTGGGCTTTTAAGGTTTCCGGCTGTAGGGAGTCTGCCATTCCGGCGATCGCAAAATGACCGTCAATTCGCTGTGCCTGCCAATGAGTTGGAACTTGGGGCCCTAGCTGCCCTAGTTGCAATTGGGTTGCCTGCACCTGGGCTTGCCAGCGTCCCCCGTCGAGGACGAAATCGCGAGCAACAATCGTACCATCCGCGAAACCAAAGGTAGCAGAACCAAGGGCCCGCACCTGTTGTAGGCTGGGCCTTTTGAGATTGCCGAAAATTTGCCCCTGTCCTGAAATGGGTTTGAGGCTGGAGGTAAGGGTTCTGTCGGAAGACAAAATCGCCGCAGGGATAGCCTCAGCAACGGCATCAAAGCGAAAATCCCCCGCCGCCAGCGCTACCTCCCCCTTGCCTGCAATTACTCCCCCCGCCGCTGGCATTGCCTGGAATTCCGTGACGCTCAAGCGCTGTCCCCGCAACTGCAATTGGGCGCGGCCGGAGCGAAAATTGAGGCGATCGATGCGGGCCGGTTGGGTGGTTGTGGCCGTAATGTCGAGGAGGGGAGCTTGGGCCGTACCCGTGGCCTTAATATCGGCCTGTAGGTTGGCTGCAATCTCAACGGCGGGCTTGGTCAATTTTAGGGCGGCAATCGCTTGATTGAGCGAAATTGTGGCAGTTTTTGCCTGAATTTCAAAGCTGGCATCCAGGCGATTAGCCTTGCCCGTGGCTTCTGCTTCAATGGTGTCAAAATAGCCTTTAAGCCCCTGAAAATAGATTAAATCGTCTTCCAGGCGCAATTTCCCGGTAACCTGGGTTAGGGATCGGGGCAAGTTGGGGATTTTCGCGCTTACCTGCTGGAGTTCAGCGGTTCCTGTTAGGGAAGTTAACCTGTCCCCTGTCAGTTCAATCTGCAATTCACTGGTAATACTGCCCGTTTCCAAGGCTAGGGGCAACTGGATTAAATTGGCGATTCAGGGGCAGCTAAGGTTTTTCCCCCAAGCATGACCTTGAGGAGATTCTGAGCGCTTAAAAAGGTTCCCGTCGCCTTCAAGTCGCCGCCAGCCACTAATTTTCCCGTTAGATCGAATTCAACCAGAGTTTTTTGCTGGATTTCGCCGAAATTACCAATGCCCTCAGAAATTCTGGCTTTGACCGGAGGGTTGAGGCTATCCGACGGCGATCGCGCTACCAAGGTGACTTGGGCATCTTGCAGGCGAATGAACTGTAATTGAGTTTTAATCGAGCGTTTTTTGCGTTTCGGCTCGTCAATTACCAGATCTAACCAGCGCTCTTGTTCATCTTGTTCAATATAAACCTCTGGCCGAATCAGGGACACCCCTAGAGCTAATTCTCGCCGCCGCAGTAGCTCCCACGGCTCAAAACTTACGGTCACCCCCTCAACCGTTGCCCAATCGCGATCGCCTGGGGTAGGGGGCAGTTGACTTTTGCCAAAGTGCAGGCCCCGCCACGACCATCCCGTAATTCCACTCATCTGAACGGGACGATTCAGGAGATCGCTCAGCTCGGCTTCTACCCAGTTAATCAGGTGTTTTTGCCCAAATTGCCAGCCGTAGACCAGACTGCCTCCCGCTCCTATCAATAAAACAGCGCTGACGCCCCACAGCCATCCTCTGCGCTTTTGAGGCGGGGAAGGTAGGGATGTTTCAGCGTTTGGGGAAGGCGTTGTTTCGAGGGGGGATTGTTGACTCGAATCTGGCGTTTTTTTCATTGAAAGCCCTAGGGCAACTGCACAATCGCCAAAAGACAAGATAAGCTAAGTGCATTATAGGCACAGTCCCAGAAAGTGGAAGCACCAGAAAAATAAAAGAATCAAAAAAATAGGATTTTATGCCTTGGGATCGCCTGCCCTCTTAAGACTAAACTGAGCAAATTGAAGTTCCTCCTAGGGTTGCGATCGCCCTTCGATTGGCTAACCGCTCTGTCCCCGGCGGGAAAAATTCTGCTCGGTTGGCGTTAGGGGTTGCGTCAGTTTGCCAAGCCTTTCCGAAATATTTGTCAATGCGCCTAATTCTCAAGCCCAGAAAAGCGATCGCGCCTCCAAATTTAGGGAACTGACCCTTGGCGATCGCCGATCTTCGGGGGGCGGCACCAAAATCAAACCTGAGTTTTTAGTCAGAATAAACTTAACAAGATTTTGCCGAAAACCTCGGACTAGCTCAGGCAAAACTCATCTTTTTCTCAGCTTCTATTTTTGCAATCGAATTATTCCCAGTAAATTTATCAATCCTTGGGACTTAGCCAATTTGCCTGTTAGTTATTTCCCTAGACAATTGACCAAAGGAATTTGATATAATCTGCAAGCGCTGCTATAAAGCGATTTTGTTTATCAATCAAGAACCGAAGTTCTAGCAACAGTAGAACTTGGCTTTTTGATCTTAGTTATCCCGACGCTCTAGATTTCTCCCTCGGCGTAGGCGTAGCCGCTCTGCAAGAGCATCGCCCAACCCGCCTAATCCCTTTCGCAAATCCTGTTATGACGCATCCAATTCACCAAGAACCCGCTCTCCAGCCTCTAGACGAGTACAATCAGTCCCTCATGGCTCGCGTTCATCCCCCTGACTGGGTAAATCCCCAACCGGCGGCTTGCTACGATCTCGTGGTAATCGGGGCGGGCACGGCTGGATTGGTGGTAGCGGCTGGAGCGGCGGGCCTCGGACTGGGTTTAAAAGTGGCTTTGATCGAGCGCAGTTTAATGGGCGGCGATTGCCTTAACATTGGCTGCGTCCCCCTCCAAGTGCCTGATTCGCTCCTCCCGCGCCGCGGCCGAGATTCGCGACGCTTTGCCCTTCGGAATTCAGCCCCCAGGGACAATCGACATTGATTTTTCGGCAGTAATGCGGCGAATGCGTCGAATCCGCGCGGGTATTAGCCACCACGATTCCGTGGAACGATTTCAGAAACTGGGCATTGATGTGTTTCTCGGCAACGCTCATTTTGTCAACAGCGAGGCGATCGCAGTCAATGGGGCCCAGTTGCGGTTTAAGAAAGCGGTTATTGCCGCCGGGGCCCGGGCCGCGCGTCCCCAGGTTCCTGGCCTGGCAGAAGCGGGATTTTTGACCAATGAAACCGTTTTTTCCTTAACAGAGTGCCCCAAGCGTTTAGCCGTCATTGGCGGCGGCCCCATTGGTTGCGAACTGGCCCAGTCCTTTCAGCGACTGGGCAGCCAGGTGACCCTCTTCCACAAGCACAGCCACCTGTTAGACCGAGAAGACCCCGATGCTGGCGAAATTGTGCAGCAACAGTTTCTGAGGGAAGGATTACAGCTGATTTTGAACTGTGAGCTGGAAAAAGTCGAAGTTACTGACGGGGGTAAAGTCATTCACTACCGCCAAAACGGCCAGCAGCAAACGGCGATCGTGGATGAAATTTTGGTCGGGGCCGGACGTACGCCCAACGTCGATGGACTCAATTTAGAAACCGTTGGGGTCGAATACAATGGCCGCCGCGGCGTTATCGTCAACGATTACCTCCAAACAACCAATCCCCGTATTTATGCCGCCGGGGATGTGTGCATGGACTGGAAGTTTACCCATGCCGCCGATGCCGCCGCCCGTATTGTTATCAAAAATGCGCTGTTTGCTCCCTTGGGCCTGGGGCGCAGCAAACTCAGCAATTTAGTCATGCCCTGGGTTACCTACACCGATCCGGAAATTGCCCACGTAGGCCTGTACGAGGAGGAAGCTCAAGCCCAGGGATTAGACACCAATACCATCAAAATCTTGTTTTCTGGGGTCGATCGCGCCCTGGCCGACGGCGAGACCGAGGGATTTGTGAAAATCTTGCACAAACGCGGCTCCGATCGCATTTTAGGGGCAACCATTGTGGCGCGGCACGGGGGAGAAATGATTTCTGAGGTGACCCTAGCCATTGTTGCCAAGCAGGGACTCAGTGCCCTCTCTGGGGTCATCCATCCCTATCCTACCCAGGCCGAAGCCATCAAGAAAGCTGCCGACGCCTATCGCCGCACCTTGCTGACGCCCCGCACCCAATCTTTCCTCAAATTATTAACCAAGTTCAGTTAGGGAGCTATCTGACCCCGTGAGTGTCTCTAGCCTCAGCTCGATTTTGGCCATCGTTCCCGTGCGGAATGAGGAAGCCACCATTGCCACGGTCATTACCGCTTTACGGGCGGCGGGGATAGAGCAGATTCGAGTGGTCGATAATGGCAGCCGCGATCGCAGTGCTGCTGTGGCCAGGGAAGCGGGAGCGGAGGTCTTATCCGAGGAAATTGCGGGCTATGGCCGGGCTTGCTGGCGGGGTTTGCAGCAACTGCCGCCTCAGATTCACTGGCTGCTGTTTTGTGACGGGGACGGCAGCGATGACCTGAGTGCCTTGCCCCAATTTCTGGCCCGGCGCGATCGCTGCGATTTGATCCTGGGCGATCGCCAGGCGACTGCTGCGGGACGGGCGGCTTTAACCTTGACCCAACGCTTTGGCAATCGCTTGGCGACAACCTTGATTTGGCTGGGTTGGGGCTATCGCTATCGGGATTTGGGGCCGCTGCGGTTGATTCGGCGGGGGGAATTGGGGAAAATTGCCATGAAAGACCGGGGATTTGGCTGGACAGTGGAAATGCAGGTGCGGGCCATTGAGTGTGGCTTGCGGATCTGTGAGTTGCCCGTGGCTATCGCCCGCGGCAGGGGGGTAAATCTAAAATTTCCGGGACGTTGCGGGGCAGTATGCGGGCCGGGACGATTATTTTAACGACCTTGGGCCGTCTGTACGGCCAGCGCCTGCTAAAAAGCTTGAAAAAAACGCTGAAATTGGAGAGGTGCAGTTTTGGTTAACCACAAGCTCTGGCGATCGCCTTATCTGAGTGCCTGTTTACTGGTGGGGGGAGCGGCGCTGATGGGCCCCCACGGCAATCTGTTTGTGGCCCAAACCCTGCATCAATTTTGGCTAGCTGCCGGGGTGATGGGGGCAGGATTTATGCTGTCTTGGGCTTTGCCCGGTGTCAGTGCGGTCTGGTTTTGGGCCGTGGCGATCGCAACGAGGCTGTTGCTGTTGCCGATGGAGCCGGGGGATGATGTTTGGCGCTACCTCTGGGAAGGAAAAATCCAGTTCCTGGGCTTTAGTCCCTACGAATTTGCCCCTAACGCCCCTGAATTAGCGCCTTACCGCCCGGACTGGTGGCCGCTGATCAACCACCCTGATGTCTCTGCCATTTATCCGCCGATTACTCAACTTGGATTTCGCCTCCTCGCCGCGATTTCTCCAAATTTACACCTGTTTAAGCTGGCCTTTGTCCTGCCGGATCTGCTGGTGTGTTGGCTGCTGGCGCGACGCTTTAGTTGGGCGTCTGCGACTCTCTACGCCTGGAATCCAATGGTGATTTATGCCTTTGCGGGCGGGGCCCACTACGATAGCTGGTTAATTTTGCCCTTGGTGGCGGCCTGGTTCCTCTGCGATCGCCATGAGGATTGTTCCCGTCCCGGGGACGAGTTGGGAGCGGCCTGTTTGGTGGGCATTTCCGTGGCAGTCAAGTGGATCTCTCTGCCGCTGCTGGCCTTTTTGCTGTGGCGATCGCTCAGGCAAGGTCGGATCGGGCAAACCCTGGCGATCGCCGTGGTGGGAATGCTGCCCCTGGTGTTGTCGGCGCTGCCTTTTTGTCACGGGTTCCCCGGTCAATTAACGGCCTGTTCCTTGATTCCCACGGAGTCTAACTTTGTCACTGCGGGTCGCAGTGCCGAATGGATTCCCTATTGGGTGGGCAAATTCTGGCCGTCCTCCCTAGCCGCTAACTGGATCTATGGCTTGCCGCTAGCCCTGTGGGCGTTCTGGCTGCTGCTGCGGTTCAAGCGCTTCGGAGAATTTGCGGAGTGGTATTGGTTTGGGCTGCTAAATTTGACCCCAATCGTCCATTTCTGGTACTTTACCTGGATCGTGCCCTTTGCGGTTCCGCGGCAGAATTTAGGGGTGCGGCTGGTCAGTCTTTCTGCCTTTGTTTATTTTGTTTTATTGCCCCGCAAACCCGTCTGGGTACTGACGGAGGGAGAGCGCCTATTACTGTGGCTGCCTTTGGTTCTGGGCTGGCTGTGGACGACTTGCCGCCCGCCTCAAACCCCATCCCCCTCTCCTCCCCAAAAGGCGGATCGCCAAGAACGACAAGGCTTCCAGGATAGAACGGCGGATTAGCCCCCAACCGAAGTCCGAATAGAGCGAAGTTGTCTGATTTTATGTTCAAATAGTGCCGCGAAACAACCCTTGGGGCCGTACAAACAAGATAAAAATCATCATCACCAGGGCGATCGCAATTTTATATTCCGAACCCAAAAACGGCACGGCCACACTTAATTCCTGGGCGACGCCAATGACCAAAGCCCCGAAAATTGCGCCATAGGGATTGCCAATACCGCCCAGGATGACCGAGGCAAACAAGGGCAAAATCAAAAACCATCCCATATTGGGGCGCACAACCGTAATTAATCCGTACAAACTGCCACTGAGGGCGGTCAGAATCCCCGTCAAGATCCAAGTCCACAACACTACCCGCTCCACATCGATTCCCGAAACCCTGGCCAAGTCTAAATTATCTGCCACAGCCCGCATGGCTTTACCAACTTTGCTATTTTTGAGGAGCAGGTGTAAGGCGATCGCCGCCACAATGGTCAGGGCAATGACAATAACTCGATAGAAAGCGACCTTAACGCCACCAAAATCCAGGGCTTGGGCCACAGGCAAATCGAAGGTCTTATTATCACTGCCCCAAATCAGCAAAATACCGCTGCGCAGAAACAGGGCCAGCCCAATGGAAATGATAATTAAGGTGGTGCTTGAAGCACGGCGATCGCGCATCGGTTTCCACAACACCTGTTCCGAGAGCAACATTGCCGCCACCGTACCCACAGCTCCCAGCCCCATCGACAACCAAATATTGACGCCCAAAACGTTGGCTTGCCAGGTCAAATAGGCTCCCAAGGTCATAAAATCGCCGTGGGCAAAGTTGGACAGGCGCAAAATGCCATAGGTCAGGGTCAGGCCCACCGCAGAGAGGGCAATCACACTCCCAACCGCAATCCCATTAAATAACAGTTGCACTAAATCCATTGAGGGCGGCTTCTTCCAGAACGGCTTTCATTGTACCCCAGCCGCCAACCAGCAAAAACGGCTCATTCTTGACCTTGTCACCGACCAAAACCAGACTCGATCTCCATCGCGATCGCAATTCAGTCGGCTCTTTCCAAGGCGATCGCCGCATTTTGGCCGCCAAAGCCGAAACTCAGGCACAAAACCCGATCAAGGGGGGCAACGTAGGATTCTCTGACTAAATTTAGCTCAAAAGCAGGGTTTTGCAGGCCAACGCAGGGCGGGAGTTGCTGCGATCGCAACGCCATCAGGCTAAAGGCAATGGCCAGTGCGCCGGACGCGCCCAGGGTGTGACCCGTTGCCCCTTTGGTGGAACTTACCGGGATTTGGGGAAAGAACGCCTGGATGAGTTGGGCTTCTCGCTGGTCGTTGAGTTGGGTTCCGGTTCCGTGGGCGTGGAGGAAATCAATCTGGTGCGGGGTTACTTGCGCCGATTCCAGGCAATTTTTGAGGGCGATCGCTGCGGATTTGCCGTCCAATTGGGGAGCGCTGACGTGATAGGCGTCACAGGTAAAACCAAATCCTGAAAGGCGTCCATAAATCTTGGCTCCTCGCCGTTCTGCCAGGTCTTGGGACTCCAACACCAAAAACGCGCCGCCTTCTCCCAACACCAAGCCCTCCCGCTGGCGATCGAAGGGATAGCACCCTGTTCGAGCCAGCGCTCCCATGCGCTCAAAGCCCGCCAGGGTCAGGGGCGTTACCGGAGCCTCCACCCCTCCCGCGATCGCGCGATCGCACCATCCCTGCTTAATGAGTTCAACGCCGCGAAAAATCGCCCAGAATGCCGTAGCACAGGCCGCCATCGGCGCCAGTACCGGCCCCGTGGTTTCTAGCCGTGCCGCCGTTTGGATGGCAGCCTGGTGGGGGAGCGATCGCAGCCAGGATTGGCTTGAATGGGTCAAGGTTCGGCGCTGAGCAGCGAAATCCTCCCAATCTGTCTGGCAGCCGCGACTAGAACCGATGGCCACCCCGGTTTCCCGTAAGGGTAAGCTTAATCCCGCATCCTCAAGGGCATCCCTTAAAATCCCCTCGGTCAGAGCAGGCAATGGGGCGGGGGCAGGGGCGATTAGACCCAAAGGATAGCCGGCAAGTCGGGAAAGGGTTGATGAAGGGCGATTCCCGATTGTTTTGCCAGGAGTTTTTGCCAGCTTTCTGCTAATGCTCCTAGACAACAGCGCAAACCAATGCCTGTTACCACTACATCCACGTTTGTTTGCTCCCATTTTCCCCCTCCCAGCCGGAAAGGGGGACAATTCCCGTCACGTTGTTACGGTGCGCGATCGCTGACTCTTTCAACGACTATTTTTGTAGTTTGTCTGCCCCTTCAATCACTTTTGCCGTCGTGATGCGATCGCCTTCCTTAATAGTATCTACTGCATCCATGCCTTGGGTGACATAGCCAAACACGGCATAATCGCCATCAAGAAAGTCCAGATCCGATAGGGCAAAGTAAAACTGCGAGGAAGCGGAATCGGGAGATTGCGAGCGGGCCATGGCAATTGCTCCCCGACTGTGTTCCAGGATGACAGGCGGTGCGGAAAAGCCGGCTTGCCGTCCCAGGGAGCGGCTGTAGGTTGGCTCCGGGTCTCCTTCCAATTTGATTTCTAGGGGAATGTAGCGGGACTTTTTGGTGTCAGGATCGACAAAGCCGCCCGTGCCCGTTCCTGGGGATCGCCGCCTTGGGCCACAAAGGGTTGGGGGTCTTTGACCACGCGGTGAAAGGTTAAGCCATTATAAATCCGCGATCGACAAGATCGACAAAATTCCCGGCAGTTACCGGGGCATTTTCCCCATCAACTTCAATGACAACGGGCGAACCGTTGATGGTTATCTCAACTTTGGCTTTTCCGTTTAATTTTGGTAAATTGCTCATGTTAGGTTGGTTTTGCTGGGCCGTGAGGGTGGTTTGGGTAGGTGCGACATCCGAGGCAGAATCCGTCGAATTGGCTTGGAGTTGACTGCAACCTCCCAGGACAAAAACACTCGCGATCGCGACCAACAGTAGCGATAGGAATCCGTTGCGACTGGGAATCTTCATGGTTTTTTTACCCTGTTTTAGCGAGGCGACTAAATTATATCGGTATTCCCCATCGAGTTTGCGACTAAAGTCCTTCTAGGGGAACTGCCAGAAAACGGGCTAATTCTGCCCCTTTATTTTCTAGCTCTGAGAGGGAGATGGGTTCGCCTGTGCGGGTTAGGGGTAATTCCCGCTGTTTTTTGAGGCGCAGATATAGCACTCGCTTAGGATTTAAGCCTTCTTTGATTTCGGCTCTAATGGATTGAATGTCTTCAATGGGATATTCCAGTTCGATACGTCGGTTTTCGCCGGGAAATCCCCAGCGAAATAGTTTGATTTTGCCAGTTTCTTTGTTAAATTCGTTGTAACCGCCACCAATATCCCACAGCAGCAACAGCCACAGGTACAATGATAGTCCAGAGCCTGCTACGCCGTAGAAGAGGAGGGCGACGCCCTGGGGAATAAATTGCAGTTCGCTGGGATCGCTGACCAATAGGAGGTTAATTTTCAGGTAACTTGACAGTCCAGCCAATAAAAATCCGCCACCGCCGATCGCAGTGGAGATGGCCCAGAAGATGTTACTCAGGCGGCGGGAGCCAAGGACGGTTTGGCGCAACACCTGATTATTGCTTGTCATCGCTTGCATCTGTGAAAACCGAGTATTTTTCGATCCTAACTCTAGCGCTAGTTGGCGATCGCCGATGGGTTGGGGCTATTGACCTGAAAGGAATTGCCGTGGAGTGGGAACTGTCCCAGGCAGTTCCAGCGAGATCGCCATCCTGAAAAAAACTTGCCCGTCGGGAAAATAACTCGGCCTTCCGAGAAATTTTGTTAAACGTTATACAATTTGCCCCGCCTTGCCGGGTCTGAATCAGCTTAGTAACATTAAGGAAAACTCCCCGCCAGCCTTCTGATGCTTGTCCAAACCCCCGCCATTGTTTCCCTACTGCCCAGCGCCACCGAAATCCTGGCCGCCCTCGGATTCTCCGACCATCTCGTTGGGCGATCGCATGAATGTGACTATCCGCCTTCGGTGCAAGCCCTCCCTGTTTGTACCCAAGCCCGTTTAAATGCCCACAAACCCAGCCGCGACATTGATGCCGACGTGCGATCGCTCCTGCAACAGTCCCTCAGCATCTACGAAATCGACCTGGAACAACTAGAACGTCTCCAGCCCACCCACCTCGTCACCCAGGATCAGTGCGAAGTCTGCGCCGTCAGCGTCAGCGAAGTTCAACAAGCCCTCTCCCAACTGGTTGCCAGCCAGCCTCAGATTGTTTCTCTCCAAGCCACCACCCTGAGCGACGTTTGGAGCGACATCGAACGAGTTGCCAGCGCCCTTCACGCCGACGCCAAACCCCTCCTAACCCAGCTCGACGCCCGCCTCAACACTTGTCAACAGCTCACCCAAACCCTGAGCCAGTCTAGCCGCCCCACCGTTGCTGCCCTGGAATGGACAGACCCTCCCATGGCCGCTGGTAACTGGATACCCGAACTCATCGCCATCGCCGGTGGC
>JAAUTE010000004.1 GCA_012031815.1 Chloroflexaceae bacterium | reverse complement strand
TTGAGCGCCTTGTTGCAGTTGGGGCCAGTGGGGGAAGGTTCCAGCCCAGGGTTTCTAGACTCCCCGCGCAGGCGATCGCAATGGGCCTGCCAGTGGGTTAAAGGGTGATCCAGAGATTGACCATAAACCCGCAGGGTCGTAAATACCGTGGCACCGTAGAGCAATCCGGGGTCGTTCAGGTCGAGTTCCAGGCGATCGCTAGAGATTAGCTGTCCAGCATACCAATACATTGCGCGGTTCCTTGGGAGCGGGTTAGGACTGAGGTCGATCCAGGGGGCCGCGCACCAAGATCACCGTGCTGTCCACTCTGCGGGCGATCGCTTCGGGGATGTTGCCCTTGACCACCTGCTGGAGTAGTCCTTCTCGACTCACCCCTAGCATCACCAGGTCACTGTGGCGATCGGCGGCCAGACGAGCAATGGCATCGGCCACGGAGTAGGAACGCACCGAGAGGGCCAGCACCGTCAGCCCTAGTTTTTCCTGGAGCGAGCGGGCGATTTTGTCTAAAGCTTCGGCTTCGGGGTCAGATTCCGGGGGATAAACCTGACAGAGCCAAATGGTGGGCGCTTCCCCTTGAGAATAAAGACGGGTGAGGGCAGGGAGCAATTCCAGGGCTTTTTCGGCGTTAGGTCCGCCAGCGGTGGGAATCAGCCAATTTGCCTCGCTACTTTTCCGGCCCGGGAACTGATGGGCTTGCCGGGAGCAGGCTTCATCAACACCAGCTCGCAGGGGGCGCGGCGGATGAGTACGTCAACAACCCCGCCAAAGATGACATCAGGGCTAGTGGCACTGCCTTTCCAGCCCATCAGCAGCAGGTTAATGTGGCGATCGCCAATGGCTTCCAAAATAGTTTCAGCTACATCGTGGCCCACCCGGATTTGGGTATGGACGCTTAGGTGCCACTCAGCTCCCATTGCTTCCACGGTTTCCATGAGTTTTCGTCCCGCCGCCAGATCCACCGGGGTTTCCGAGGGCGTCAGGTGTTTGGGAATGGTTATCACCTGCAAGCACTCCAGCTCATATTGCTCGTGAAGGGCGATGGCGCTGGCCACCCGCAGCAGTTCCAGTACCGTGTCCGGGTTAGCCAGAGGCAGGAGCAAGCGACCGCGACCGATGGCGGGAGAGCGGGTTTGATAGACCACGTAGGAGGGAATAGCTTGCACCGGGGGCTGGCCGCTTAACTGCTCGGCTTCGGTACGGATGATATCGCTGCGGGTAATTATGCCCACCAGTTTGTGACCCTCGACGACGGGGAGGCGGGAAATTTGGTAGCGATTGAGTAAATAGAGGACGTGGCTGAGGGAAACACTGGGTTTCACCACGATGGGACCGGGGGTCATAATCTCTCGCAGATAGCGCGGGCCAGATCCCCCGGTGGTCAGCTTCTCAAAATCCCCTTGGGTGACGATGCCCACCAGCCAACCCCGCTCTAGGACAGGAAATCCCCGGTGGTGCGATCGCGCGATCGCCTGGAGGACTTCTTCCACGGTCATGTCTGCTTCCAGAGATTCCACCGGAGAGCGCATCACGTCTGCTGCCCGCAGGCGCGTCAACAAATTTTGTTCCGGCTGGTGGTCGTCGCTGAGGTGAATGCCGCTGGGAACCAGGAGGTGGGTGTAGAGCGATCCCGCAAACACACTTTCCCCAACCACGTAGGCGATGGCGCAGACCACCATCAAGGGCAGCACCAGGTTAAAGTCAGCGGTCATCTCGAAGACAATGACGATGGACGTCACCGGAACCCGCACCACCGCCGTAAAAAACGCCCCCATGCCGGCGAGAGCGTAAGTGTTGGCCGATCCCAAGCCGAGAAAATATTCCTGGCCGGTGCCTACCAGGAAGCCCAAGGCTGAGCCAAGTACCAAGGCCGGGGCAAACAGTCCCCCCGGCGCGCCTGCTCCGTAGGCCACAATGGTCAGGACAAAGTGGGTGACAAAGGCGATCGCGGTGATTTGCCAATGGCCGTCGCTCATCATCAAAAATTCCCGCAGGCCCGCATTGTCGTGGAACACCGGCGGCAGCAAGGCAATCACGCCTCCAGAAATAGCCCCAGCTAGGCCAATGCGCCAGGAGAGACGCAGCTTCAGGCGACGATTGAAGGCCAGGGCTGCGAGAACGCCCCGATTAAAAACCGCCCCCAAAATGCCGGCCGCCGTGCCTAACAATAGATAAAAGGGAATTTCTTTGGGGTTGAAAAGGCGGGCTGTATGGCTGAGCATCTCTGCCGACAATCCCAGATCGTCCGACCCGGAGAGGGCGCGAGATAGGGCCGCTCCCACAAAGGAGGCGAGGATGGCGGTTTCCAGGGTTAGCCCGGAGATATCCCGCATGAGTTCTTCGACGACAAACAAGACCCCGGCGATGGGAGTATTAAATCCGGCGGCTAAGCCCGCTGCGGCCCCGGCGGCAATCATCTGGCGGCGGTGTTCGGGGGAGGTGGGAACCCACTGGCTTAACTGGGCAGCCAGGGCCGCGCCGATATGTACCGTCGGCCCGCGCCGCCCCAGGGTCATGCCCGCTCCCAATACTAAGCTGGTGGCGATCGCTTTCACGGCGGCCACGCGTAAAGATAGGGCGATGGGAAAGCGGGCCAGGACAGCTTTAACTTGAGGGATACCGCCCCCGGCTGCTTCTGGGGCAAATTGTTCGATCAGCCAACCCGCCAGCAGTCCCATCACCAGGCCCATCAAGGGAAGGGTCGCGCCGCCTAACAGGGTTGTCGCTTGAATCCGCCAGCCGCCCAGCCAGCCAATGCCAGCTTTGAGAAACAGGGCAGCCACGGCGGAAAATAAACCAATAATGCAAGCTTCTATCAGGGCGTAGCGAACATCAACGGAACGCTTGCTCAGCGATCGCAGAGGATGGAAGAAGGCAAGCCAGCGCTGAAGGATAGCCATGCTTGGGGTGAAACCGGGGCGGATAGGGGCGATCGATTCGGATACCAGTGAAGTCCCGACGCTCATTGCTACGCAATGCGGGGTGCATCCGCGTTCCTCCTGCGGATTCCAGGCGGGTCGGGGTAGAGCGCGGGCTTCTTTGTTCATCGGGACGCGCCTCGGAGAGGGTAAACTTGCGCCTTCCTCCCTTTGGTCTTACAGACCCTCCCAAAGCAGAGGCCCCACTTCCTAAGGCCAAAATCCGCAAGCCTTCATTTCTGACGTTGCTCGCGGCGTTAATGTCCCTGTCGTGCCGTTTTTGACGCGGGTCGGGGTTTTGACTGCCTTGGTTTTTCCTAGACAGCTTCCGCTGCTTCCGCTTCAGGTTGCGCTCATGCTTCTTGAGATGGCGGGGGTTGGCATACTTTGAACCATCAGATGCGATCGCAAAGTCGGTTAAACCTAAATCAATCCCAATCGCCTTACCTTCACCGGATGATTCCGGTTTCTCTGTGCCGTCTTCCACCAGTAGAGATGCAAAGTATTTTCCATCTGGCAGCTTAGACACCGTAACCGTTTTCAGTTGCTCCTCACTCGGTCTGTGAATCCGTGCTGCAACCCTCCCCAGCAATCCGGGGAACTTGAGGGCAGATTCAGATAGCACTTTGACATTCTGAGAAAACTGGACGGACTGGCGGTGATGTTTCGACTTGAAACTTGGATATTTGGCCCTGCCCTCAAAAAAGTTCTGGAACGCCTGAGACAGATTCAATACTGATGGCTGTAAACATTGGAAATAGCACTCTTTCAGCCATTCGTATTCAGTTTTTAGCGCTGGGATCTGTTTCTTCATGCTGAAAGCAGAAATCCCTTACCTGTCGTCTTATACACTTCTGTCATGACCGAAAGGCAATGATTCCATAGCCATCTTGTACAGCCAAAATGTTTGGCTAGTGCGATGCTTTGTTCATCAGTGGGATAGATTCTGACCTTGATTGCTTTCAGCATATTGCTATCTTCGCATAAACACAGCAATCCGATAAACGCTGGATTAAGGTGCATCAGAGATAGCTCCTTCGCTTCGCTCAGTGACGCGGCTTCCATCCCGACACGGGCCTAAGCCCTGCGGGCAGGCTGGGCCAACGGCAGAGTGCCTGGCTTACCCGCCGATTAAGCTAAATTCTTAAAAGAATCGCTAATGTCAACGGCACTGTTTCAATAGCGTTTTTAACCTTCGGCTAAATGGTCGCGATGGCGAACCCAAGCTGACGAAGCATGTTTTTTAGAATGTCCTCTAGTTGGGCACATTCCGGCAGTTTACGGAGCGCTAATTCAAAGGCTGATTGCCGACCAAGCCGAGCCAGCGAAGCTTTGACTTGAACATCAATCGGTAGTCCACTTTGACCGCGATAGCGCGTTTCACCAATAATCGTCCGGCTTTCTGTAAGATCGTATAGTAATTGACCATTAAGTTTTTCTGGCACTCCATCGACAATGTCATAGAGAGACAGCTTTAACAGTTGGCTGCGATCGTAGCCCAACAGATCGAGGAAAACTTGATTAGCTCCATAAATTTTTAATCGAATTGCGTCAACCCATACTACCGCATCAAAAGGATTATCGATAGCGGTGGATTCAACCATTAATTCTTGCTCCCATGAGTCTTTAGATTTAACCAAAATATCTCGGTCAGGATCGATGATAATTTGATAAGCCCCCCAATCTTCCTGGGAAAGGAGGCAATCATTAAATTTTTTTAGAATACCGGCATCGCCCGTGTTAATAACAAAGTAACTAATATCTAGACCTTTTCCCAGTCGTAAAATATCACCGGATTTTAATTCACGCACAACATATCTTTCTCGGTTGACAATTGTACCATTGCTGCTCCTCAATCCCTGAGGCAAGCCATCGACAATCCAGTAGGAAACCTGTCCTGTTGAATTAACTCGCCGGATCAGGGTTGCTTGAAAGCGAGAAACTGCCTTGTCTAGCACAATAATATCGTTGCTAGAATGCCTGCCGATTTTGTAAACGGCTCTATCCAGGAGAATTGCTTTTTTTCCTGAGAGGTTTCCATCACGAAATAATGCCAATCGTTCTGCTTTGCTTCGTCTAAGATTAAAGTTGAATTTAAGTGCATTTCAAACCCCTTTGCCCTTGTAAACGAAACCTTGAACCTTTCTTGAAGTCATCGCGTAAACCACTTGGTATCAATCATTAAGCCAGTGAAAAGTCGGCAGATCCCAGCAAGCCGCAGCCTTGTCTGCTTTTTGAGGAAAAAGCGAGGTTTCTGTCCATAGTACCAGCAGTACAGTGCAGTAAGAAATTACCAGGCTGCGGGAACAAACCCTATGACCAAAAGTGTAGTTGATTGGCTTCCGCATATTTCCTCTATGTTTGCGTAATTGCAGCTAAATGTCAAGGGATTTACCGCTAGTTAACTGAGGGGCTGCGGCAAACCCCTCACAGGCACCTAAATGCATATACTTGCGGACGGGGCAGTATCTTCGTTAGCACTAGCATTTACCCGGAAATTCAGGGACATTTACCGCTACCGGCCCGATTTGTTCCCCGCTGCTTGAGGAGATCGAGTTAAAATTCGAGGGGTAACAGTAAAGAAATGTAAATAGTTATGGCGGATTTGAGCCGGTTAGGTGTTGTAGTCGTAGGAGGGGGGATTGGAGGGTTAACTGCCGCAGCGTTGCTGGCCCGCCGGGGTTATGATGTTGTGGTCTTTGAACAGGCGATCGCGCTCGGAGGCTGTGCTTCTACTTTCAAACGGCGCGGTTTTACCTTTGATGTGGGAGCTACCCAGGTGGCTGGATTGGAGCCTGGAGGAATTCACCACCGCATCTTTGAGGATTTATCCGTGGAGTTGCCGATGGCGGTGCCTTGCGATCCGGCCTGTGCCGTGTTTTTACCAGGGGAGGCGGAACCCATTTTTGTTTGGCGCGATCCCGTTCACTGGACGGCAGTAAGACAGCGTCAGTTCCCCGGCAGCGAACCGTTTTGGCAGTTGCTACAGCGTTTATTTCTGGCAAGCTGGCGATTTCAGGGACGGGAGCCGGTGTTACCCCCCCGCAATCTTTGGGACTTGATGCAATTGCTTGGGGCGGTGCGTCCCGATACGCTAGTCACGGCTCCCTTTGCGCTAATGCGGGTCGGCGACGCTCTAAAACTCTACGGACTCTACGGCGATCGCCGCTTTAAAACCTTTCTCGACTTACAGCTTAAGCTCTACTCTCAGGTGGATGCTGACAAAACGGCTTTGTTGTATGCCGCTACGGCGCTGTGTCTTGCCCAAAACCCCCAAGGACTCTATCATCTCCAGGGAAGTATGCAAGTTTTAAGCGATCGCCTAGTTGAGGCCCTGGTACAACATCGGGGCCAGCTTCGGCTGCGCCATCGGGTGGAGCGCATTCATACCCAAAATGGACGGGCGATCGCGGTTACGGTCAGAGATAATACGGGCAAAACCTGGCGGCACGCAGCCGATATTGTTGTAGCTAACGTGACAGCCCAAAATTTACTCAAGCTGGTTGCCGATGAGACCAACCAACTACCAACCCAGTTAAAACGGTTTAAGCAGCGTATCGATAAGCTCCCCGTGGCTTCAGGGCGTTTGTGGTTTATCTGGGCGTCGAGGCAGCAGCGATTCCTCAAGGTTGCCCGCCGCACCTGCAATTTCTCTACGATTACGAGGGCCCCATTGGAGAGAATAACTCGCTATTTGTTTCAGTCAGCAAACCGGGGGATGGCCGCGCTCCCGACGGAAAAGCAACGATTACCGCTTCTTCGTTCACTGATACTCGTCAATGGTGGCAGGGCAGCGAGGCCGACTATCGTGCCTTAAAGCAACACTACACAGCAACGGCCATTTCCCGCTTGGGTCAGTATTTTCACCTGACCCCGGAGACGATAGTTCACCAAGAAGCCGCTACCCCCCCGAACCTTTGCTCGATTTAGCGATCGCGAGTGGGGCATCGTGGGCGGCATTAGCCAGCGCCTGTCCACCTTTGGCCCCTTTGGATTGGCGACCGCACGCCGATTCGGGGACTTTGGCAGGTCGGGGATTCTACCCATCCGGGGGAGGGAACGGCGGGGGTGAGTTATTCGGCCCTAACCGCTGTGCGTCAGATAGAAGCCCAATTTGGCTAAATTTGACCTGAAACTGCAATTAAATTCTCTTTTGCAGCAATGCCTTAACCTAAAAAACAACCTTGATATCACTGAGTAAAACGATAAGTTGATTTTCCAAGGTAAAGGCGAGATTGATGGGAAAATTTTTGACAATTTGGATTAAACCTTCACTAATCGCTGGCGCAAGATTAATTCGGCAAGCTGTAAATCTGGCGGCGTAGTGATTTTAAGGTTGGTTTCTTCGCCAAGGACGATACGAACCGGGAAGCCGCACTTCTCCAGCAAAGCCGCATCATCGGTCACCTGCCAGCCCAAGCTTTCCCCTTGGTGATGGCAATCCTTGAGGAGCTGCACCTCGAATCCCTGGGGGGTTTGGGCGCCCATAGTTGGGCGCGATCGGGCGTCGCTTGAATAATCCCCTCGGCATCCACAACTTTAATAGTATCTTTCATCGGAATTGCGGCAATTAACCCAGAAAAAGCCATCAGCGCCCCAGCACAACGATTAAACAGCTCCGGCGTTGCCAGACATCTAGCTCCATCGTGGATCAAGACCCGTGCCGCTCCAGGAGGCAGCGCCTGTAAGCCGTTGTAGACCGACGCCTGGCGCGTAATCCCACCGACAATTAACTCCACGGGTTTGTTCACGGGAGCTGCCGCTAACATTTCTTTGAAATCGGGAAAATCTAACGGTTGTCCGACAATACCGATCCAAGTAATTTCCTCGGCGATCGCCGCCGCTTGGAGCGTCCAGTACAGGAGCGGCTGACCGAGTAGGGGCAGGAGAAGCTTATTGCGGTTTTGGCCCATGCGCTTGCCAACGCCCGCCGCCGGAATGAGTAAATGCATTTGGTTTCACAAACACTAAGGATTTGCTGGCTACTTATACCATTACAATGAATGCTGACAAAGCCACTAAGCTCCCCTAGTGACCTGCGATGAGAATTTTAGCTCTGGTTCCCGGCGGTATTGGCGACCAAATTCTCTTTTTCCCCACCCTCGAAGACCTGGCGCGGGCTTATCCCCAAGCAGGCATTGATGTCATTGTCGAACCCCGCTCCAAAGGGGCCTATCGGGTCTGTCCCTACGTTCGCGACGTGCTGACCTTCGACTTCAAAGCCCGCAACGGCATGCCGACTCATCTCAACTCCTCGGCATTCATTCGCGATCGCGAATACGAAATTGCCCTAACCCTGGGACAGCGATGGACGGTGAGCCTATTGCTGTGGCTCAATGGCATTCCTGAGCGGGTCGGCTACCCAGTCAAACCAGCCTGGTTTCTCTCCAATTCCGTCCCCCTGAAGCCGGAACAGTATGCAGCTCACATGTATCACGACTTGTTGCAAGGATTGGGGATTAATACCGCCTGTCCGCCGTTGAAGGTTGTTCTGCCCAAAGCCGATATTCAGTGGGCCGAGGCCGAGCAGCAGCGTCTAGAGATTAAGGACAGTGGCTATGTCCTCATCCACGGGGGAGCCAGCCAACTCTCCCAAGAAAAAGGCATTGATAAAATCTATCCCGTCTCTCAATGGCAAAAGATCGTCGCAGATTTTCAGCAAAAGCAGCCAGATCTTCCCATTGTTCTGCTCCAGGGCCCCGAAGACAGCCAATGGATCGCCCAGATGACTGCTACTGCTCCCGGCTTGAAAACCAGCAGTCCGGGAGATATTGGCAAACTAGCCGCTTTAATTGCCGGAGCCAATTTGATGCTTTGCACCGATAGCGCTCCCATGCACCTCTCCATTGCCGTCGGTACCTACACCATCGCCCCTCTTTGGCCCCACCGACGCCAAAAAACTCCATCCCCCCCGGTCGACCCCTCGCTTTGTGGGCGTCCAGTCCCCCACCGATGCGATCGCCGACATTGCCCCTGAAACCGTCTTATCGCAGGTGTGGCGTGGCTAGAGCAGCAGTTTTTCTAGATCGCGATGGGGTTCTCAACGTTGAAGCCGGTTATCTCCACCGTTTGGAAGATTTGCGACTGATTCCGGGAACGGCCCGAGCCGTGCGCCAGCTTAATGAGCTGGGTTTATTTTGCTGTCTGATCTCCAATCAATCCGGCCCCGCCCGCAACTATTACCCGGCCGCCCATGTTGAAGCCCTCCACAATCGCCTGCAACAATTGCTCGCCGAGGAAGCCGCCGCTCAGTTGGATGCTTTGTATTACTGTCCCTACCTGAGTCCCGCAGCCGGGGGCGTTAATCCCGACTTTACGGGATGGAGTACCTGGCGCAAGCCCAATACGGGCATGTTAGTTGCCGCTGCTTGGGAACACGATTTAGATCTCGCCTCAAGTTTTATGGTCGGAGACAAGGCAACTGATATCGATCTCGCTCATAATGCCGGACTGACGGGGATTTTGGTCAAAACAGGCTTTGGTTCTCAGGTACTAGCGGGGGATTATCAACACGCCACGCGCCCAGATTACATCGCGGCAGATTTGGAAAACGCCGTTGATTGGATTACAAAAGCCAGATTAGATGGTTGAAATCCAGGCAATTGCTCCATTTTTCTAAGCCAAGACCGTTGACCCCTGAAAATAGTCACTGAGTAGGCGATCGTGATCGTGGGCAAGATTACCCGGTACGGCCTCCAGGGAAAAAGCCCTAGCCTCGCTGATTTCGGCTGCATCTTCGACGGCTAGCGCTCCTTGCACCTCTGCCTCCACCAAGATGGCGATGGAGTGAATGCGAGGATCGCGCTCCATATTCGAGTAAACTCCTACCAAACGGCGTAGTTTAATTAATTCTAGTCCGGTTTCTTCTCTTAATTCTCGTCGGGCCGCTGTCGCCACGGTTTCGCCCCAGTCTACTAACCCCCCCGGCAGGCTCCACTGTCCCGTATCTCGACGCCTAACCAGCACAATTTGTCCATCGGGCAAAATCGGAATAATCACCGCTCCCGGCAGAGGATGGCGGAAAATCACTTTTAGTAGGGTTTTAACGTAGCGCCACCAGCGGTACAGCATTTTTGCAGTTTTGTCTTCTTATTATAAGGGGCGGCGATCGCCCGGCCTGGGTTCCCCTGAATTACTCAAAGTGAATTTGCATAAGGGAAATATCGTCGTCAAAATAGGTTTTAGCATTGCAATGGCTGACTTGCTCAATGAGCCGATCCAGGGATTGCTTGCCCGATTGACGGTGGGTTTGTAGCAGCTCGATAAAAGCATCCAGTCCCCAAATTGACCCATCACGGCCATCAAATTCATAAATGCCATCACTAAAAATGTAGAGGCTTGAGCCGGGAGCGACCCGACAACTGGCGTTGCGGTATTGGGCGTCGAGAAACATGCCGATGGGAAATCCCGGCGTCTTCATCCGCTCAATGTCTAAGCTGCCCTGCCGATTGGGAGCCATTAAGATGGCCGGGGGATGGCCGGCGCTGGCAAACACCAATTGTCGCCGCTTGATATTATAAATTCCGTACCAAATCGTAAAATATTTATCGTTGCGCAGGGTCATAGGAAACGTGCGATTTAATCCCTGCAACACTTGACAGGGTTGATAAAAATTCACTCGATTCAGCCCTTGCGATCGCAACAAATTCAGCACCGACAGCGAAGGCAGCGCCGCCCGCAGCCCGTGGCCCGACACATCCAGCAGATAAATGGCCAAATGTTCCCCATCCAGCCAATAATAATCAAAACTATCCCCCCCCAACTGGCGGGAGGGAATAAACCGGGCTTCGATCTCCACCGAGGGAACTTTCAGCGGTTCGGGTAAGATTGAGCTGACGTACTCCGCCGCCTCCACTAATTCGGCCTCTAAACGGCGCTTTTGCTCTTGCAAATCGCGACTGAGCTGGTGCAGCCGCAATCCGGCCCGGACGCGAGCCTTCAGCTCGTAGAGTTCTACGGGCTTGCACAAAAAATCATCGGCCCCGGCATCCAACCCCTTGACTCGGTCTTCAATGGAGCTAAGGGACGTCAGCAGGATAAAAAACGTTGTAGCTAACTCCGGAGCTGATTTAATCCGGTGGCAGACCTCAATGCCGTCTAAATAGGGCATCAACCAATCACAAAGAATTAGTGCTGGACGCAGGTGCAACGCCTTTTCGAGGCCCTCCCTGCCATCACTAGCCACGCTAACCTGATAGCCTTGGCGAGTCAGCGTTCGCTTCAGCAAAACTTGAATTGCTGGGTCGTCATCAATGACTAAAATGTGAGCCATAGCCAATCTGCTAGTTGGAGTAAGAGCCGACAAAAAGAGCGTAAACAGGCTTTTCCTTGGCTTCAACGCTAAAAAACTCGTTTACGGAAGCTAAACGTTCCAGGAGATAGCTAAGTCCTTTACAAGTTCTAATACTTAGCGTTCCCCAGGAATAAACCAGAAAATCTGTTCCGTTAAACTTAATCTAGAACCCGGACGCGGGTCAGTTGGCGCCGGGAGATCAGTGTTTGCTGCCAAGGGGCTAGAATTGTCACGCTTTTTCCGGTTACTGTTTCGCCTCCGATGGTGACCAGCCGCCCCGATTTAAGGGTGAACTGAGAATCTGGGTTCATTCTAATCAACTCCACTGGGAGACATAGTCTTTAGGCAGGAGGATTGCTGTGATTGCTCTTGGGGCAGGGTCGGTGGTTAGCTCCCTCTAGGTGGAGGCAACGGTTTTTCCGTTTCTGTCTGGTGAGTTTGAGTTAACGATGTGTTGGAGTGAAAATCCTATGGACTTACCTTCGGTTGTTGGCGCTCCCTGGCTCGCGGAGCAACTGCTTCAGGAAGACATAATCGTCATTGACTGCCGTTTTCGCCTCGATAATCCCCACTGGGGCCGGCAGCAATACGATCGCGCCCATATTCCGAGGGCATTTTATTTGGATCTCAACCGCGATCTGTCTGACCCCCCAAGCGATCGCGCGGGCCGCCATCCTTTGCCGACTCCTGATAGTTTAGGGGCAAAGCTAGCAGCATTGGGCATTATTCAGGGAAAGACACGGGTAATCGCCTATGATGATGCCCGGTTTGCCTTTGCCGCTCGGCTTTGGTGGCTGCTGCGCTACTTCGGCCACAATCGCGTAGCGCTCCTCGACGGAGGCTGGCCTGCTTGGGTAGCTGGGGGATATGGGGTTAGCGAGGCCCTACCCCCGGCCAAGGCGGCGGGTCGGTTTGCCGCCGTGCCGCGTCAGGACTGGATCGTGAAGCGGGAAGCTTTGCTCAATTTTCCTCCTGGAACCCTGTTAGTCGATGCTCGCGATCCCAGGCGCTATCGGGGGGAATGGGAACCCATCGATCCCCACCGGGGTCATATCCCCGGAGCCGTTAACCTCTACTGGCAGCAGGTCAGCGATGAGCAAGGCTATCTGCGATCGCCCCAGGAGCTGGCTCAACTGTGGGCGGATTATCAGGAGGCCGAAGATATTTGGGTTTATTGCGGTTCGGGGATCACGGCCTGTGTCGATTTGTTCTCTCTCCATCTTCTCGGTCGCAACGCCAAACTCTATCCTGGGGGCTGGAGCCAATGGTGTTCCTACTTCTAAGGGCAGCTTGTTCTAGGGGGAACGAAGGATAGTTGATACTAGAGTCCGTTGCGGCTTACAATCAGACAGGTGGCTGCAAGTGCGCCTTATCTTGCTGCGTTGAAAGTCCTTTATCAACCCCTTGAACTCAATGGCAAAAAAATTTGCTACAGTATATAGGCTATACGAATACATCCACCTATTTTATCTATTCAGCCAGTTTTAGTCATTCGTCTCTATGAATTATTCCAATAATTGCTCGCGTTCCCGCCTTTCTATTTTCGTGGACGGGAATAATATGTTCTATGCCCAACAAAAAAATGGTTGGTTTTTTGATCCCCGTCGGGTTTTAGAGTACTTTACCAAGGATACCACCGTGCTTTTGGTCAATGCCTTTTGGTATACGGGCCTTAAGGATTCTCAAGACCAGCGGGGCTTTCGCGATGCGTTGATTAGCTTGGGATATACAGTACGCACCAAAATTCTCAAGGAATATTATGACGATTCCTCAGGGCGCTATTCGCAAAAAGCGAATCTAGATATTGAAATTGTGGTCGATATGTTCAACACCGTTGAGCAATACGATCAGGTGATTCTCTTTAGCGGCGATGGGGATTTTGAGCGGGCTATTGAACTATTGCGATCGAAAAATACGCATATTACTGTTGTCTCCACCGAAGGCATGATCGCCCGTGAATTAAGAAACGCCACCGATCGCTACATTGACTTAAATGATATCCGTAAATATATTGAGAAAAACGATTATTAACCTCCAACTCCCTTAAAATTCACTAGAATAGATTCCAATCAATCCCTTTCCCCCAGCCCACAAGAAAGCGATGCAGACGGCACCTGAGCGCATTATTATCTTTGACACCACCCTCCGGGATGGCGAACAGTCTCCTGGGGCCACCTTAAACGTAGAAGAAAACTGGCGATCGCCCGTGCCCTAGCGCGACTGGGCGTAGATGTGATTGAAGCCGGGTTTCCCTACGCGAGTCCGGGGGATTTTGAGGCAGTCCAGAAAATCGCCGAGCAGGTTGGCAGCGAAGGCGGCCCGACCATTTGCGGCCTGGCCCGAGCCACCAAAGCCGACATTAAAGCGGCTGGGGAAGCCCTCAAGGGAGCAGCTAAGCCGAGAATTCACACCTTTATTGCCACTTCAGACATTCACCTGACCCATAAACTGCGGAAAACCCGCGAGCAAGTCCTAGCTATTGTTCCAGAAATGGTCGCCTATGCCAAATCCTGGACGGAAGATGTGGAATTTTCCCCGGAAGATGCCGGACGCAGCGACCCGGAATTTCTCTATCAGGTGCTAGAGCTGGCCATTGAAGCGGGCGCGACCACGATTAATATTCCCGATACCGTCGGCTACACGACCCCGGCAGAATTTGGTGCCTTAATCCGCGGCATTAAAGACAATGTGCCCAGTTGCGATCGCGCGATCATCTCCGTTCACGGCCACAACGATCTAGGCTTAGCCGTGGCTAATTTCCTGGAAGCGATCAAAAACGGGGCCCGCCAACTGGAATGCACCATCAACGGCATTGGCGAGCGCGCCGGTAATGCGGCCCTGGAAGAATTGGTCATGGCCCTGCACGTGCGCCGTCAGTATTTCAATCCCTTCCTGGGTCGACTGCCCGAATCCCCAGACCCCCTCACCAACATCGACACTACCCAAATTTATAAAACCTCCCGCCTGGTTTCCCACCTGACGGGCATGATGGTACAGCCCAATAAAGCCATTGTGGGGGCCAACGCCTTTGCCCACGAATCGGGCATCCACCAGGACGGCGTCCTCAAAACAAGCTGACCTACGAAATCATGGACGCCCAGTCCATCGGCCTCACCACCAACCAAATTATTTTGGGCAAGCATTCGGGCCGTAATGCCTTCCGTTCTCGCCTCAAGGAATTGGGCTACGAGCTGAGTGAGAGCGAACTTAACCGGGCTTTTGTCAGTTTTAAAGACATTGCCGACAAGAAAAAAGAAATCACCGACTGGGATTTAGAAGCCATCGTCAACGACGAAATTCAGCAGCAGCCGGAACTCTTTCGCCTGGAATTGGTACAGGTTTCCTGTGGTGATCGCGCCCGTCCCACCGCTACTGTTACCCTGCGCGCCCCCGATGGCAGGGAATTAACCGATGCAGCCATTGGCACGGGCCCTGTGGATGCGGTCTACAAAGCCATCAATCGGGCGATCGACGTGCCTAACCAGCTCATTGAATTTTCCGTCAAGTCGGTGACGGCGGGTATTGATGCCATTGGGGAAGTAACAATTCGCCTCAAGCAGGCGGAGCGGATTTATTCAGGTCATGGGGCGGATACGGACATCATTGTTGCCTCAGCTCGGGCCTACGTCAGCGCCCTCAACCGTCTTTACGCCGCCCAACAGCGGACAGCACAACTGAGTTCCACGGCCGCTGGAACTTAAATAAGTTTAGATTGGGCAGAATCCAGCATATTTTCTCTAGAACTATGACGCAAACTGAAACTCCCCTGGCGCTGACCCAAAAAGTTTCCCTATCCTCCCAGGTGTTGATGCAGGATTTAGGCGGGGAAAGCGTGTTTCTCAACTGCGCTAGTGAAGAATATTTTGGCTTGGACGCCATTGGGACTCGGATGCTGGCTGTTTTGCAGGCATCAAACTCCATTGCGGCGGCAGCTCAACTGCTGCTGGATGAATACGATGTGGAAGCTGACCGCTTGGAGCAAGATTTACTCGCCTTCGTTCAAAGCCTGCTCGCTCATGGATTGGTGGAAATTACTCAGTCGTAAGTGTCGCACCTGGAGCCAGTTGTCCTGCTGGGAAAAAACGCTGTTTTGGCAGGCTCTGGCCTTATTGGTGGCGGTTAGGGGTCTCCTGCCTTTGCTTGGCTTGAAAGCGACGGCTCGCTGGCTCTCCTGCTGGCTGACAGCTCCCCCCATCCAAACAGTAGATGAGACTGGGGCCCGAGCGATCGCCCGTCAGTGTCAATTGGCAGCTCGTTACACCCGCACTGGCAACTGTTTGCAGCGATCGCTGGTATTACATTGTCTGTTGCGATCGCGAGGCATTGAGAGCGAACTCAGGCTAGGAGTCAGACGAGCATCAGCGCAATTTCAAGCCCATGCCTGGGTGGAGTCGGGGGACGCGGTGCTCAACGATACCCCAGAAGCAGTTTCTGCCTATGCAGCCTTTGGGTCGCGTCCTGGGATTTCCTGGTTCCGAACCGCCGCTAAGGATCGAGGGCTGGCCCAGTTTTAGATTGACAGAAATTCTCAAGGGGCCGAAACTAGAAAACAAACTGCCGATTTCTAGAAAAAACGACCAGAGGGCTATTTTTGAGCTGGCATACTTTAATCTACGGCCTGCACCTGCAGGCCAACTGCCCGATTCCCGGAACCGTTCTGCGGTCGGATTTGGCTACGGGGGCAGCAGATATCTGTGTTACCTGCGGGCCGTTTCCTGGCTGGTTGCAGGAATACTGCCGGGGAGAGCGGACTCCCTACTACACCTCTCCCTGGTTAGACGAAGCGGGTCAGCCCCTGTTGACCGTAACGATAGTGGCAGGGGGCGCTTATTTTCACATTGGTTACGAGAAAGGGATTGAATTCGTTTGCGATCGCCAGGGAATGGCCCTTTGGGGAGATTGGTGCCCCTCCCTCACCCTGGAAGATGCGGCCCTTTACCTGCTGGGGCCGGTGATGGGATTTCTGGTGCGGCGACGAGGAAGGATCTGTCTCCATGCCAGTGCCGTGGCCGTAGGCGATCGCGCTCTAGCCCTGGTCGGGCCGTCGGGGTCAGGCAAATCAACCACAGCCGCTGCCCTAACCCAACAGGGCTATCCCGCAGTCAGTGACGATGTTTTGCCGTTGGTAGAGCGAGATAACGGATTTCTGGCAGTTCCCGGCTATCCCCGCCTGCGCCTTTGGGAAGATTCGGTAGAAGTTCTTTGTGGCGATCGCGACGCCCCAACCCCGGCTTGCCCCTAGCTACGACAAGCGCTACCTCGATCTCAGCCAAAATTGCGCCTTTCAAGCGACTCCCCTACCCCTAGGGGCAATTTACCTCCTTCAGGGAACAGCCGGGGAAGAAATAGGGATTCAGCCTTGTGAGAAGCAGGAAGGATGGCTAGCCCTGATCGGAGAGAGCTATCGCTACCGGTGGCATGATTCTTGGCTACAGAAGCAGGAATTTAGCATCTTTGGACGGTTAGCTGCCAGCGTTCCCCTCCGACGCCTCAACAACTACCGAAATCTGGCGAAACTACCCCAACTCACCCAAGCAATTCTTCAGGATTTTGCCACCCTTCCATGTATAGCATTACCAACTACGGTCAAATGATTGCCGATACGGCGCGCACGGATGCCTACGTTGCAGCTCTGAGCCAGCAGGTAAAACCGGGGTCTGTGGTCGTCGATATCGGCACGGGAACCGGAATTTTTGCCCTGATTGCCTGTCAGTTGGGAGCGCGGCAGGTATATGCCATTGAACCCAGCGATGCCATTCAGGTGGCCCGAGAAATTGCAGCACACAACGGCTATCAAGGGCGCATTCACTTTCACCAGGCCCTGTCAACGGCGGTGGAACTCCCCGAACCAGCGGATGTCATTGTTTCTGACTTGCGCGGGGTTTTGCCCCTGTTTGGCGATCATATTGCCGCGATCGCCGATGCTCGCCGGCGCTTCCTGGCTCCTGGCGGCCAGCTCATTCCTTGCCAAGATCGGATCTGGGTTGCTCTGGTGGAAGATTCGTCCCTTTACGCTCGGCACGACGGCCCTTGGCCCAACCGTCCCTATGGCATCGACATGACGCCAGGGCGATCGCGCACGATCAACACCTCAAGTAAGGGCAAGGTCGCGGCAGAGCAGTTAGTAGGCGAGCCGCAACTTTGGGCAACCCTGGATTACACCACGATCTCAGAGCCAAACTGGTCAAATACCTTGAGTTGGACCCTAGAGCAGCCGCGAACGGGCCACGGTTTACTGGTGTGGTTTGATGCCACCCTGGGGCCGGGAATTGGCTATTCTAATTCGCCGCTGGCTGCGGATTTAGTCTACGGACGCAGCTTTTTTCCCTGGCAACAGGAAGTAGCCTTGGCGAGCGGCGATCGCGTCGCAGTTACCCTTCAGGCTAGCCTTGTGGGGGAAGACTATCTCTGGCGCTGGGAAACTGAAATTACCAGCGGAGATCGCCTCCTTAAAGCCCAATTTCGTCAATCAACGTTTTTCGGCCAGCCCTTGTCCATGACAGCCTTGAGCAAGCGGAGCGAAGTCTACCAGCCCCAGCTCACCGAAGTCGGTCAAATCGACGCTTGGCTCCTGGTTCAGATGGGACAACCCCAAACCCTCAAAGCGATCGCCGAAAAACTGCACCAACAATTTCCCCAGCGCTTTCCCAGCTACAAAAAAGCCTTTAACTATGTGGCTGACCTATCCCAACGCTACGGCTGAGGGCGATTGACTGAGGTAAATTGATTAATAGACTCTTTATGAGCGGTATTTGCGGCATTATTAACCTGGACAACCGGCCAGTCCCCCGGCAATCCGTAGAAACCCTGCTGGCCCACCTCACCTATCGGGGGCCGGACGCCCAAGACATTTGGCTGGATGGCAACGTCGGCTTCGGCCATACCCTGTTACGGACAACCTGGGAATCGGCAGGGGAACAGCAGCCCTGCACCTTGGACGGGCAAGTTTACATAACCGCCCAGGCCCGCATCGACGATCGCGCGACCTTGATTCCTCGGCTGCAAGCCCAAGGTTGTCTTGTGTCAGCCAGCGATCCTGATGTCAACCTGATTCTTCATGCCTACCAATTGTGGGGCGAAACCTGTCTGGAGTCTTTGCTGGGTGATTTTGTGTTTGCTCTTTGGGATCGACGGCACAGAAAATTATTTTGCGCCCGCGATCGCTTTGGTTTGAGAGTTATCTACTACGCTCGCCTGGGCAATACCCTGGTTTTTAGTAACAGCCTGAACTGCGTGCGGGCTATCCAGGAGTGACCAATACTTTAAATGAATTGGCGATCGCAGATTTTTTGCTGTTTGGGAGCCATACCTGGCTAGACAAATCAATCACCCCCTTTGCCGATATTCAGAAACTACCGCCAGCCTCTTCTTTAAGCTGGAGCGGGGGCGAGCTTGTCATCAAACCCTACTGGGATTTTCCCCTGGAAGTCCCGCTACTTAAATATAAAAATGACCAAGACTACATAGAGCACTTCCGCACCGTTTTTAAGATCTGCGTTCAAGACCGCCTCCGCTGCGATCGCGCCGTGATTGCCATGAGTGGCGGCATGGACTCCACCGCCGTCGCGGCCACAGCCTGCCAGCTCGTGGGAGAAGGAGCTAGTTCGACCCAATTACAAGCCGTAACCGCTGTTTACGACCACATCCATCCAGATCGGGAACGCTATTTTGCTGGATTAGTCGCCAAAAAGCTAGAATTGCCCATTGACTACTTTGTTTGTGACAACTATGCCCTACTCCAACCGCCCTGTCCGCCCGTCGAACCGAGTGAAAACTACACCCCAATCCAGGGGGTTGACCTCGCTCGGCGAATGGCGAGTTACAGCCCAGTTTTATTAACCGGGGACTGCGCCGATAATCTCCTGTGCTTACCGCCTTCCCCAACCATTTTTAGCCGCCTCAGACAAAAGAATCTCCTAGCCATTGTACAAGAAGCCTTACAGCTAAAATTACGCCATAACATTCGTCTATCCCTGGGAACTGGATTAATTGCTAAATTCCGGGGACGCTCCCGCCAAAACAGTGATGCGCCTGCCTATGCTTTTCCCAGCTGGTTAAATCCGTCCTTCACCGAGCGGCTTCAGCTTCGGGAACGATGGCAGCAGGTTTGGTCGTGGCATCCCTCGCCCCTTAACCAGCGTCACCCGGCGGTTCACCGATGGATGGTATTTCCAAACTGGTACAGAGAAAGCGAGTATTTAGATGAGACTAAATCCCATGCGCTGGAAAACCGCGACCCTTTTCTGGATTTACGGTTAATCGAGCTGATTTTAGCTATATCGCCCTATCCCTGGCTATTCCGAAAATATCTAATTCGTCGCGCCATGCAGGAAGTCTTACCCGATCCCGTTGTCCAACGACCCAAAACACCTTTAGGAAACTTACAAGACTCTTTGGTTAGAAGGGCCGGAACAGACTGGCTCGATCGCTGGAAGCCAGTTCCTGAATTGTCAGCTTACATTGTTTCTCATGAAATCCCGAAAATTACCTCGGCTGAAATAGGGAGCGAGGGTATCTATACGGGTCTGCGTCCCCTACTTCTAAACCTCTGGCTTGTTCACCTTAACAACACCATAAGTTGACAACAAAACAGCCCAGTGCATCTTGCAGCCAACAGACAAACATTAGGGAGAAAGCAGCTTGGAATCGCTGCCCCTGGTGCCAGGATTGTCAGCAACCCCCCCCATCATGTTTGTTTCCGTAATCAGGGTAACGGTACCAAAATAGGTCAACGTTGGTTTTGTGTATGTAGTTTTGTTTGACATAGTAGATCGCCTTGTCGGTATTTTAGGTATGGGGTGAAATGGACAGATGTTAGTGCACAAAATCCGCTTTATTTGTGAGGATAGCGTTAAATTTTGGCCATGGTAGCCAACGTATTCATAGCATGAAATCTGAATGCCAGTTTAGCTTAGCCCCTCTTTGCTGTAAATACCTTTAGCTCAAGCTTGCCAGGCAGAATAGTGCCGTCTCCTGTTTTTACCACCCATATTTGTAAGGAATAGCGAACTTATTTAAGAATACTAAACTAAACGCCGGGGATCAGCCCTGGGTCAAGCGCAATTTACAATGCCAGAATAAGTACTCTTGTGCTGTGAAGATGACCCAGGATGCTGACTAATTCCAGATTTAGCCATCAGGAGATGACAATCTACAATTTTTGGGTATAATCAGACCAGCGGCGCCCAGTGCTAGGTAAAATTTGGACTCCGGGTTAGCTTGAGAGAGGTGGACAGGTTAAAAGCTGCTTCTTTCGCCAAAAATCCATATACGTCAGTCTATCCAGGGGTTGTAATATGAAAATGATGATTTGCAAGACAGCGGCTAGTGCCGTGATTGTATCTGTGGGAGTTGCAGCATTCACTCTTCCCTCTGCAGCAGCGACTTTTGAGGCTTTCACTAGCCGAAACACATTATTTACGCCAAATTTTGCACCAACTGGGGAAGAAGATTTTGAAGCAGCTGTCATTGTAGACAATCCTGCAAGTTCTGTTGATTTTCCTGGATTTGATGCCTTTAACTCTCCCTTGAATTCCACATCTTCCAGAATCGGAGCTGAATCTGGCGTTCAGGTGTTTGCTCCGGGGGATATTGTTCCTAACCTGGAATTTAGAGTGCCCGAGAGTACGCAGAATGCCTTGAGTGTTTACAATGAAGATTCAGGATTGGCGCTGACTAGCACAGTCCTTGCCGTGTCAGATTTTGCCGATACGCTGCGAATAGTTCCTACCGCCACCAGCGGCCCCATTACCAGATTGGGTTTCGATCTAGTTAGACTTTTCGAAAGCGGTAACGTCAACATCACTGTCTTTGCCTCGGATAACACGCAGTTCCAACAAACAGTCTTTGTAGACGAGAATCAGGCAACTTCTAACTTTTTTGGCGTTCAGATTCTTGAGAATGATGTCCGTATCACGGCAATCGACATTCAAGCAGTTTCTGCCGATTCTACCGACGCAGCAGCGATTGACAATGTAATCTTTCAGGAAAGGTCCCCGAGCGTTCAGGAGGTTCCTGAACCAGCGACAGAATTTGGTCTCCTTGGGGTGACCGTCTTGGCGCTGCTGACTGGTAGCCGCATTAGAGTATTTTAGTTCACTATTGCTTTACAGGCTTTGTTTGTAACAACACCAAATTTGTATGGTTGCAACGTTTTTGGACGTTCCTAAAGTTTTTAGGCTCGCTCTTATCCATACCTTTTCAGGAAAATAGTGAGGGATTTTAAGCTTGGTGGAGATTCGCCAAGCTTAAAGTCAATAATGCTAGACGGCTGGAACTAAACCGCTGTGGCGCAGGATGGCCGCGGTCTGTGGTTCTCGACCCCGGAAGATTTTGTAAATTTCCATCGGGTGTAAACTGCCGCCGAGGGACAAAATCGTTTCCCGGAAGCGGCGTCCCGTGGCTGCGATCGCAATTTCGTCTCCCAGTCCTACTTCTTCAAAGGCGGAGAAGGCATCAGCGCTGAGGACTTCGGCCCATTTATAGCTGTAGTAACCTGCCGCATAACCGCCTGCGAAAATATGGCCGAACGCGCAGAGAAACTGGTCTTCGGGGAGGGGAGGCAGCACGGTGGTTGTGGGAATCAAGCGCTCTCTGATTTGTTGCGGGGTGTCTCGCTCAGGTTGGTAGTGGTGGTGCAGTGCCAGATCCAGCAGGCTAAAGTGTAACTGGCGCAGCATGGCTGAACCGCTCATGTAATTGCGTGCCGCTAGCAGTTTTTGATAATAATGTTCCGGCAAGGTCTCCCCGGTTTCGTAGTGATGGGCCATGCCCATTAGGGTGGCGCGGTCGTAGCACCAGTTTTCCATAAACTGGCTGGGCAGTTCTACCGCATCCCATTCAATGTTGTTGATGCCTGCGGCTCCGGGATAGTCTACCTGGGTGAGCATGTGCTGCAAACCGTGGCCAAATTCGTGGAATAGGGTTTCTACCTCTTCAAAAGTCATCAAGGCGGGTTTGCCATCCACCGGCGGGGTTTGATTGCACACTAGATAAGCGACGGGTAAGCGCAGGACGGTTTGACCGTTTTCTGAAATTTTGCCGCGACCGATACATTCGTCCATCCAGGCCCCACCACGCTTTTCTTCCGGTCGGCTGTAGGGATCAAGGTAAAAATGGGCGATCGCCACTTCGGTTTCGTCACTGACCTGGAAATAGCGTACGTCCTCGTGCCAAACGGGAGCGTCACCGTCGGCAGGGGCGATATTGATGGCAAAAATTCGCTCAGCCAGGGCGAAAAGTCCCCTCAAGACCTGGGGCAGGGGAAAGTAGGGCCGTAGCTCCTCGGCAGAAAAGGCAAATTGCGCTTCTCGCTGTTTCTCCGCCCAAAAGCAACGTCCCAAGGTTTGAGGTCGTCTTTAGCGGCAAAGGCTTTTAAGTCTGCCAATTCTTGAACGGCAGCGGGATAGCTAGCCAGGCGGAGTTCTTCCAAAAGGGCTTCGACGGCTTCAACGGAGGGAGCCATTTTACGGGCGAGGCTGAGTTCGGCGTAGGTCTTAAAGCCGAGCAGGTTCGCCATTTCTTGCCGTAGGGCTAAAATCCGCTCGATTTGGGAATTGTTGTCGAATTCGCCGGAAGCGGCACGGCTAACAAAGGCGCGGTAGAGTTTTTCTCGCAGGGCTTCCTGGGTACTGTATTTGAGAAAGGGAAGATAGCTGGGGTAGTCCAGGGTAAATACCCACGGGCCCCCGGCTGGGGCTGCGGTTTCTAACCCATCATTGCGTGCGGTTTGGGCGGCCAGGGCCAGGATGTTGGCTGGCAGTCCGGCCACCTCTTCGGGACGGGTGAGTTCGAGCCTGAAAGCTTTGGTGGCATCCAGGACGTTATTCCCAAACCGTGTCGACAATTCTGCCAATTCCTGCTGGATTTGGTTAAAGCGCTCCTGTAGCTCTCCCTGTAAGCCTACGCCCGATAATTCCGCCTCTTGAATGGCTGTGTCGATGATGCGCTGTTGCGCGGGTTCTAAGCTGTCCCAGGTGTCTCCGGCTCGGAGGGTTTTCAGAGCTTGATAGAGGGGTTGGCTCTGTCCCAGTTTGCTGGTGAACTTGATAATTTCCGGCTGGACGGTTTCGTAAGCTTGGCGGAGTTCTGGACTGTTTTTGACGCCCATCAAATGACCAATAATTCCCCACGTCCAATACAGGCGATCGCGTGTGGCGGTTAAGGGTTCGATG
Organism: Chloroflexaceae bacterium; assembly: GCA_012031815.1. Taxonomy (GTDB): domain Bacteria; phylum Cyanobacteriota; class Cyanobacteriia; order Cyanobacteriales; family JAAUTE01; genus JAAUTE01. The sequence goes on along the minus strand of JAAUTE010000004.1, from coordinate 12,597 downwards.
GAACCGGCCCAGGTAGGGCTAACGGTGGCTTCTAGAGTAGCCAAGTCCTGCTCTAAACGGGCTAACAACTCCGTCATGGCAGGAATGACCTGTTCGGGTCGAATTTGGTCAAATGGCGGCAAGCCTTTGCCAATTAAAAGCGGGTTTTCAGCAAGGGTCGCTTCAGTCATCGTCGCTGGTAATCTCAATCAGGCTAATAGGGCATTTTATCTACCCTAGCGTTAATGACAGCCTTAGGAGGGATTTGGGAGGAAATTACCACCGTCTTGTTTGTCAGGTTTTACAAAACGGTCATGACTTTGAGAAACTCGGTTGATAAATCTAATTGGCAAGGGTGTTTCTTCTTGAAAAGAACCCCGGCAAGGAAGTAAATATTGGGGGAATAAAAGGCTTTTCGTTGGTTTCTCAAGTTGGCGATCGCTTGTTTGACCTTGGGTTCGCAGCTATAGTAGCCAAATTTAAGGGGAGAAATCGTGAAATCGACGATTTGATAGCCGTGGGCATGGGCATGTTCGACGGTTTCAACGGGATTGGAATAGGCAGAAATCATTAACAGGACATTTTGACAGTCTAAGGTCAACAGCTTTCGGGAAATCGCCGAGCCGTCCATGCCGCCGTGGAGTGAGGGCATGTAAAGATCGCGATCGGGGGCAGGCAGATAGGGCGGGTTGGAAATCAAATAATCAACGCTGCCGTTAACTGTGTCGAGAAAATGCTTAAAGAAGCATTTGTTATCAACAATGTAATGTTTTTTTAGCTGATATTGCCGAATTCGTGACATGGCCAATTCACAGGCCGATGCCTTTAACTCGTAGCCGTGGATGGAACCAGAAAAATTAGTCTTGGTCAGGCAGTTAATGACGGGACTACCATCGCCGGAGCCAAATTCAACAATCGTGTCCAGGGGCGTACAGCGATTAATCACCATTTTTCTAAACACTGAGAGTAAAATTGTGACTCTTCAGGACAGAAAAAAAACGTCGTTGGGCGAGTAGGCTTCAACCGCTCGATTGTCAGTTGACAAGGTGTTTTGCATGAAAGGAAGAATTAGGTTTTAGATGAGAATTATCGTGGGTTGAAGGCAGTTAACCGAATAAGATAAGCTGCCATAGCCGGATGCAAACTAGTCCAAAAGTTCTACCCGTTTAATCGCCCGAATCACGGCATCACCCGCGCGATCGCCCATGAGTTTTTCCTGGTCATAGCCTAAAACCAATTCCCAGGCTCGTTGCGGATACATTTCCATCAACGGCAGGGCCGCTTGTTGTAGCATCCACTGACCGTGCCGTTCGTCTTCGCGAATGTGCAGTTCCCAATATCCGCTAGCACCATCGGAAAGGTTTAAGCGCTGGGCTGCGAGCAAATAGTCCGTGTAGAAGGTCGGGCCGGCGATTTCAAAGTAGGTTAGACCGCCGTTGTATCGCAAAAAATACTGCTTACACTCTGTTAGCAAAAAGTTGTGATTGATGGTTGCTAAAACTTCCCAGGGCACAATCTGAAAATACCCTTCTGGATCGGTTTTTAAGCCTAACTCTGCCATCATTTTGGCAAAGAAAGTTGAATGTTTGCGCGACAGGCGGCCATTACCGTATTCTTCCAACAGCACCCTTATTAAGGTAGCCTGGACTTCGTTGCTCGCTCCTCCTAAAATTCGCGATAGGCGGCTGGCTTCTACTAATCCGTCTAAAGACGCGATCGCTAACAGGTGGCGATAGCCTTCTAAGGACATTTCTTCCCGTAGATACCGCTTATTGTCGCTGATGGGCGGATTGAGATCGGCCGCTCCCCGTTCGATTAAAGCTTGCTTGACATCTAGTTGCTGAATTTGAGGGACATCAAGCTGGGCTAATTCCCATTCTTGCCAGGGTTCTTCGATGCGATCGCGGATTGAGTGTAGATAATAGGATCGTTCGTTTTTGTAATGGTGTAAATCGTCGTACCAGAATAAATTTAGCCGGTTAATACGATAGAGAACTCGCTGCAAAAATAAGTGAGCTGAATCAGTTTCAGTGTCGATTTTACCCCTGTAGGCAACTTCGATAGCAGCAGCGATCGCCGCTTCAAGCAGTTGAGCGTTTTCTGGCTGCTGTTCAATGACTTGATCTAGACTATCCGTTGCTAAAAGTTGTAGCAGTTGTTGCTCTGCTGCTGCATAACTGAACGCGTTTGAGGCGAAGGGCAACCCTGTTGATGTCCCCCGATCTTGGCGATTGGGACGCAAAGCAGTTGTCATATTGAAATACCTAGAATTTCTAAAAATTCATTTGGTTCGATGAACCAGTAACGTAAAGAATTATTTCCGCTACCTTATAACTATATACACTCCAGTTTAATTTCTCCGTCCGCCTGCGGGCAGAACCAGGACTGCACTCCTAGCAGTAGAAGTTACTAAAAACGGTTAATCTCCCAGAATTGCTTAGCGGAAACCAGCAGGACGGCTCGGATCAAGTCACTGCTATTTAGGCGATCGCAACCCTGCAACCCATTGCACAGGCGCAAATTTTATCCTATGGTTGGGTAGCAATCGTTCTCTCGGTCTGGTAAGCGGGAGCGATTTTCTATCGTTTTCGCTTCTTAAATCGTCCGATCGTAACTAACCTAAATCCGTCCTCATTTTGGTATAGAAACGTGAATCTTCCCCCGATCCTTCGCGCCCAACAACATTGTGAAAGCGTCGCCATCGTTGCTTCAGAAGGTACATTTACTTATCGGGATTTACTGCGCGTCTCCGCTCAAATCGCGTCCCATCTTCTACAGGGACAAACTGATTTACAAGAGCAGCGCGTCGCTTTTCTCCTCCCCCCAGGATTTCAGTATGTCGCTACCCAATGGGGGATTTGGCGGGCGGGTGGCATTTCCGTGCCTCTGTGTATTTCTCATCCCCGACTGGAATTGGAATATGCGATCGCCCACGCGGACGCCTCGATCGCGATCGCCATCCCCGGTTTCGTAAGAAACTTCTCGGCGCGATCGCCCAAGAACGGGGGTTACGTTTCATTGTCTCCTTGGAGGAGCCTCCCGCTCAAGCGAGCGTCCTACCAGAGATAGACTTGAACCGAAGGGCCTTGATGCTGTTTACTAGCGGGACAACAGGGAAGCCGAAAGGCGTTATTACCACTCATTTCAATCTCCAGGCTCAGATTACGAGCTTAATTGAGACGTGGGGCTGGACGGCTTCAGACCGAATTCTGCATGTCTTGCCGCTGCATCACATTCATGGCATTGTCAATGTCCTAAGCTGCGCGCTTTGGGCTGGAGCAGAATGTCACATGCTTAGTAAGTTTAATGCCGAAATCGTCTGGGATCGGATCGCCCAGGGGGATTTAGCGCTATTTATGGCTGTTCCGACCATTTATGCCAAACTCATTGCCGCTTGGGAGACAGCCCCGGCAGAGCGACAAAAACAGTTGTCGGCAGGCTGCGCCAACATGCGATTGATGGTTTCGGGATCAGCGGCGCTTCCAGTGGAAGTTTTGGAGAAATGGCAGAGGATTAGCGGTCATTTCCTGCTAGAGCGCTACGGTATGACGGAAATTGGCATGGCACTCTCGAATCCACTGCGGGGTCAGCGCCGGGCCGGATGTGTGGGTCAGCCGCTACCAGGGGTGGAGGTGCGATTGGTAAATGAAGTGGGAGCAGTTGTCGCACCAGGAACAGCGGGAGAAATTCAAGTAAAAGGGCCGGGCGTATTTTTGGAATATTGGCAAAATCCTGAAGCCACCGCTAAAGCTTTTCGAGATGGGTGGTTTTGTACGGGAGATTCAGCCGTTCTTGAGGACAATTATTATCGGATTTTGGGTCGCATGAGTGTGGATATTATCAAAACCGGCGGCTATAAATTGTCAGCCTTAGAAATCGAAGAAGTGCTGCGATCGCATCCAGAGATCCAGGATTGCGCGGTGGTGGGGATTGAGGATGTAGAGTGGGGAGAAAAAGTGGCTGCTGCCTTAGTTTTACAGCCGGGAAGCCAGTTAAGTGCTTCGGCATTAAGGCGCTGGGCGAAAGAGAGATTGGCCTTTTATAAACTCCCTACTCAAATTCTGTGTGTTGAAGATCTGCCGCGAAATGCCCTGGGAAAAGTGACAAAGCCAGCGGTTGTTAAGCTGTTTCAGTCGCCTTCCCTTGAGGTTTCAGCAGAGTCAATCCGATCAGTTTCAAGCTAAAACCGGAGACGAATTTAAGATAAAGTCCCCAGCACTTAAACTGCTCGCATTAACATTAATCAGCCGAGCAATGTCGCGATCGCCAATCCCAATCACCGTATCAGCCCCTGCTTGACGTAGGGCGATTTCGTCAAAATCCAGGGTTAAATCGCCAAGGCCAAGGCTATCCTCCCCGGAGGTAAAATCGGTGACGAGATTCAATTCTTCCCCTAACTCGATTCCCCCCAGCCAAAATTGATCGTTGCCCCGGCCGCCGGTTAGCGTATTATCGCCTCCCAGCATGGCAAACAATCGATCGCTGCCGCTGCCGCCGATTAAGCGATCGCCTAGGCCAGCAATTAAAACATCGTCGCCGTTGCCACCGTAAAGCCGATTTTCACCGAGACTTAAAGAACTATCTAAAACATCATCACCATTATTCCCAAACAGGCGATCGCCCCCTGCTGCCCCAGCGATGAGTTCGTCATTGCCAGCGCCGCCATACAGTCGATTATCGCCCAAACCCGCCCCAGCTTCCAATAAATCATTACCGCCCCCCCCAAACAGGCGATCGCTCCTGTTGGCAATAATTTCATCTTCACCACTGCCGCCATAAATTCGCGAATTCGTGACAACTTCAAAGCCGAATTCTAAGAAAAAAATCTAGCGGAGCTGCGGTTAGATCCACCAAGTCGCTGCCCCCACCCACAAAAATCAAATCATCAATGCCATCCACTAAACCCGTCGCCGTCACCGTTACCCCAGCTTCTATCACATTGCCTTCGCGATCGCCAAAGATCAATTCGCTGGTTTCGGTGAGAATAGTTTGCTGCTTGCTGGAGGCATTATCTTGATTTTCATTGCCTGTAATCAAATTTTCTTGAACAATGTTTTGAGTGGCCAGGACTTCTAACTCGTTGGTAATGCGCTCCAGAAAATCATCAATGGCAAAGGTGAAATCCTCAAGCCTGGTTCCATTACTATTGTCAATGACAGCATCAAAATCCAAAACAAATCGAGGGTCAAAAACCAGGGTTTGATTAATTTCCTGCTCGATGAAATTATTGTCTGTGTCAGTCGCAGCAACTTCCCCAAAGGACTCTTGAATGCTGAATTGAATCGGGCTGGCTTCTGCGTTATTTAACTGGGCCAGAGCTGCTTCATCAAGGACAACAAAAGCGGCGATCGCCTGTTCAATTCGCTGCTCGACGAAGTTGCCGCTGCCTTCGATGATAATCTCCTGAAATGCAAATTGCAGCCCATCCAAAATCTCGGAATTAGCAATATTTGCAAGAAACTGATTAATATCTCCGGTTGCTGCCCCAGCCAGCGGGTTGGGAACCCTCAGGTCAAAGAAAGAAAGATCTAAAATCGACTGCTCTGCCGCCTGGATTACCTGATTGTCATCTCCCAGAATATCAACGGATTGAGTCGCTGACTGAACCGTATCAAGAACGCCGTCATTATTGATAAACTCGTCAAATGTTAGCGTTAAATCCGCTGGAACATCTCCCGTCAACTGATTCTCAAACAAGGCAATCCTGGGCGCAACCTGATTAACTACCTGGGTGATCGCATTGTTGTTCCCAGACAAAAAATTGGCTTGAATAAAGACTTGAAACAGCTCAACGTCAACAACCTCATCTAATACAATGGGATAGAAAGTCAGGGTTTGATCGAGCTGCTGGCGGACGCGATTATTGTCCCCTGCGAAAATCAACAATTCCTGAATACTGGTTTGGGGAATTCCCAATGATTGCAACATACCTCTACTCTCCTGTGCTGTCCCTAGTTTTTATCAAGCTAAGCTGTCTAACTTTTTAGATTAGTGAAACCGAATAGTACGCTCCGATTGGCTAAGATGAGACGTATCGCCGTTAAGTTCCAGCAGCCAGCGATCGCCTTGGCGGACAATTTTCACCAAACAGCAGAGCGCCGCCTTAATTTCGGGACTGCCCCCTACCAAACCTAACGTCGCGCCCACCACCGAAGCCCCGTGGCCCACCAGCAAAATATCCTCTCCATAGTCATTGACAAGCTGCTGCACCGTCGCCGCCGTCCGCCTCAAAACCGTTTCATTGCTTTCGGGGTATTGGGGCAAGACCCGATCGGTATAGCCCAAATCGAGACGGGGATATTTCTCAGCTAAAACCGCCCTGGGCAGAATTTCCGGCGATTGAGCCATCCAGCCAGGATTGAGCCATTCACTCAAGCCCGCTTCCAGCTTAATCGACAAATTCAGGCAGTTTGCGACCTCATAGGCTGTTTGAAAGGTCCGCAAGAAAGGCGAGGCAAAAATATGACCAATTCCTTCTCCCTGGAGGCGCCGGCCTAGTTGCTGCGCTTGAATGACCCCATCCTCAGACAGGGGCGGATCGTAAGGACGCTCAGCGGTGATAAACCAATCAGGATTGACGAAATCAAGGCGATTTCCATGCCTAGCCAGCCAAACCGTCTGGGACATTAACCCTCCTCTGTGGAAAGACTCATCGCCAGTCCAGTATAGACGTTGGCTTTTTGGCATTGATTTTCCGAGTTTGAGCAAACCTGGCTGGGTAAATCATTACCACCCCTTTGCCTCGGCGGGGCGGCCCTGCTGACCGGGCTTTTTTGGCCCCCCAGCGATCGCTCTCAGTATCTTTACAAAACTTAATGCTTCTTGTATAGTTATAATGCTGAGACAAAATGATGCCCTAGCCCCAGCCGGATAGAAAGCTAAAATAGCGTCGTTCTTTCCAGCCCACCAAGAAAAATCTAATAGTCCACTCTTTTTCTCATTTTGCTGCTGCTTGCTGCTGCTAGAAACGATTCAGTTAGAGCGGCTGCTTATTTTGTTCTCTCATTGATGAGCCTATCCCATCCAAGTTGAACCCTATGAGACCCTCAAAGACCTCAACGGATACTGTTCGCGCCTATCTTAAGGAGATTGGCCGGGTGCCCTTGTTGACCCACGAGGAAGAAATCCTCTACGCCAAACAGGTACAAAAAGCGATCGCCTTGGAGAGGATGAGAGAGACCCTGCGGGAGCGTTTGGGAGAAGAACCGAGCCAAGACCAGTGGGCCCAAGCGGCGGGACTGAGCGAGCCGGAATTGCAGGAGTCTGTGCGGGCAGGAGATTTTGCCAAGCGCAAGATGGTGGAAGCCAATTTGCGGTTAGTGGTATCCGTCGCCAAAAAATACCTAAAACGCAACCTGGATCTCCTAGATCTAATCCAGGAAGGAACCATTGGCATGCAGCGCGGCGTGGAAAAGTTTGACCCTACCAAAGGCTATCGTTTTTCAACCTATGCTTACTGGTGGATTCGTCAGGCCATCACCAGGCGATCGCCGAAAAGAGTCGCACCATCGCCTGCCCATCCACATTACCGAAAAGTTAAACAAAATCAAAAAAGCCCAGCGGCAACTGGCCCAGCAGAAAGGGCGAGCGGCGACGGTCGCCGAGCTAGCCGAAGAATTAGACCTAACCCCCAAACAGGTACGGGACTATTTGGAGAAAGCCGCAAACCCTGTCCCTAGACTTGCGCGTCGGAGAAAACAATGACACCGAGCTAGGAGAACTCTTAGAAGATCAGGGCCAGTCCCCGGAAGAGTACGCGGTTCATGCTTCCCTGCAGTTCGATCTCGACTCCTTGATGTCAGAGCTGACGGCCCAGCAGCGAGAGGTGTTAAATCTCCGCTACGGGTTAAGCGACGGACAGCCCCTGACCCTGGCTAAAATCGGCGACCAACTTAACCTCAGCCGGGAGCGAGTGCGCCAAATTGAGCGGGAAGCGATCGCCAAGCTACGCAAGCGTCACGGCGAGATGAGAGAATACCTAGCTAGCTAGCAGGAGTCCTAGGGAGCCTTGAGGGCGATAATCCCTTGTTCGAGGACTGGGCTGTGAAAACTGCCGTCATCGGCCAGTACTGCAATTAAGTGCAGAACAGAGTCCGGCTCAACGTGTAAATCTGCCCAGGGAACCGCAATTTCCAGGCAGCGACCCCAGGCGATCGCGGTTTCAGTCCAGCGGGCTTGCCAGGTATAGTTGGCTCCAGCTTCTCGCAACCAGGTGGTTTGGGTGGCGAGATCGATGCCCAGGTGGTGGCGGAATAAATAATTTACGGGAGGCTCATCAGGAACCGCTGCCAGGGGCATGGGACTAACAGGGCTTGAAATCCCTGGATAGTACCAGAAAAGATGCAGTTGAGGCGGCAAATCTCGGCTCGGCTGGACACCGGCTTTAAAATCGAAGCGCAGGAAGAAATGTCGGTGGTCTGCCCCGTAAAACAAGCGCTGCACCAAACTGCTGCGGTGCATGGTTCCCCGCGCTCCCCCAATTTCAATGCGCCCCGCCTTGTCCCAATCCTGTTCGTCGCCCTGGCCGTCAAGGGTCGGACAAATCAAGGTCTCCGGTTGGCGATCGCCCTTGCGATCGTGACTTTCCACGGGCTGGTGCAGGTATGGAGGAATGGGTTCATTGAGGGCCCGGTAGAGAGCGCAGAGATGTTCCCGGAAAAGCTGGTCGAAAATGGCATCCTGGTTGGAAGAATGGCCTTCTCCAAACCACCAGAACCAGTCCGAACCTTCAGCGGCGTAGAGGGCTTCCCAGGCTTCCGGGTTATTTTCTTCCGTGGCTTCCGGGTGCTTGGCTAAGGTGCGCCGCGCTTCGTCCAGCAAATCCCAGGCCCGGTTTTTCGCCGGATCGCCGATCCAGGTGCTAAAACTGCCGTCTACCCAGGAGCCGCTGTGCAAGCGATAGGGGGGGAATCATTGCCTTAGCCGGAAAGCGCTCCAGAAATTCGGAGACAGTGACCAATTTTAAGGTTTCTAGCTCACTCAAGCGGCGGTAGAGGCCATGGAGAAAGGGTAAGCCGTCTTGATAGTAATGCTCCCAGCAATTTTCCCCATCCAGGGCAATGGTCACCAACCAGGGCTGTTCTAATCCGCTAGCGCCGCTATCTTGACGGGCAATCAAGCTCTGGCGAATCGATGCTAAATGGCCCAGCAAATCCCCTGCCGCGCGATCGCTTTCCATGCCGCCGTAGGTAAAGCCGATCAGATCAGACAGGCGGTGGTCGCGGAAAACAATGGCCAGGTCGCCGTAGGGCGTTTCCAGGCGGTAGGGGCGATAGAGCAATTCGGGGTCGTAGAGGTTGCCCCGTTCGTCGCGATGGAAAAAGTGCTGAATTGTCCAGCCTAATACCGCTTCATCCGAGCAAATCCACTTAAAACCGGCTTTGCCGATGGCGGGCAGGATGGCGGGGCTGACCGATTGCTCCGAGGGCCAGAGGCCGCGCGGCTCCCGATGGAAGCGCTCCAGATAAATTTGCCAGGCTTTACGCAGGTGGCGGGGAATATCCTCTGACCAGGCAAAATGCCCCTGGGGCAGTGCCATATTGGGAATGGCAACCCGTCCCGCCTGACTATCGGCCAGCAAGGGCAAAATCGGATGGGTATAGGGCGTGGTGGTAACTTCGATCTGGCCCGCGTCCTGCATTTGTTTATGTTGCGGCAGGATACGCGCTAAAATCTGTCGCTGTTTGGAGTACAGGCGCTGGCGATCGCTGAGGGTAAAATTCCGGCCCCGCTCCAGCCAAACGGCGATTTCCGGATCATCGTGAAAAATGGGGTCAATCCAGGCCAGATTGTGCCAGGCCAGCAGGTCGCTGTAGTCCTGGGGGCCCCAGTTGGCTAAACACCAGTCCCGGCCCTTGTCCTGTCGCTGCCCATAAAGCTGAGCGTACCGGGGAAAGGGATCGATGAGGGTATGGTGGTTGGCGTCAAAGAAATGCTCGATAATAAAGCGCTTTTGCGGGTCTTGCAGTTGGCCTTCCGGGGTCAATGCCAAAGCCAGGTAGGGATCCATGGCCTTCCCGGCGATGTAGTCTTCCAACTGAAGGATCAGGGAGGGAACGAGGTTGACCGTTTGGTGGAGCCGGGGATACTGCTCCAGCACCAGCATCAAATCTAAGTAGTCTTTGGTTCCGTGGAGGCGTACCCAGGGCAGGCGGTACTGTGCCATCGCATCGGGGTGAGAATCGCGGGACTTATAGAGCGGTTGGTGTTGGTGCCAAATAAAGGCGACATACAGCGGATGAGACATGAGACTCCCCGTCACGATGGTAGGCGCTGGTTTATTGTGGCAAAATCTGCTCTCCCAGTTCAAGGCGATCGCTAACTTTGCCGCTCAGACGCTAGCGGTTTGGGCGTTGGGTAGCTCGCTGGTAATCTTGAGAGCTTGGGCGCGAAGGGCGGGGTCAAGGAAAAAGCCCTGGTGTTGTAGTTCGTCCAAGATGGGCTGCAAGGAGAAAATTAAGCCCGTTGTTTTGGCTTTGACGAGGATGCCAATGGTGCCAATAATGGTTAAGCCCAGGTTACGGGCCACGGAGCGCGATCGCCGATCGTCGAGAATAATAGCGCAGCCTAGTTCGTAAGCGAGGGCAATGGAGGCAGATTCTGCTTCATCGACCAGCATGCGCAGGGTGGCAACCATGCCCATGTCGGTGGGAACCTGGATATGCAGCCAGGGAACGGAGATCCCAAATTCCTGCTGCATGTAGGGGGTCATCAGCACCGGGTCAAATAGTTCGCTCAGCACGTCGAGTCCGCCGATTTTTTCCAGGCCGATGAGGCAGGTGCTATTGGTGACGATGGTTTGTTTCGCGGGATTCACAGCTCAACCTCCAGGACAAGTTCCTCGGCTGCATAGGCAAAAACAGGAATGCGATCGCGGCCTAACATTTCCATGAAGGAGCGATTGGAATATCCAGAGATTTTGGCAGCTTGTCCGAGGGAGACTTTGCCAACCTCGTATAGCTTGATAGCTAGCAAGATTTTGGCTTCTTCTTCGGAGATACTGGGCGGCAGAACAATCTTGACTTCGTTAGCGACGATCATATCACCACTATTTTCCGGGGAAGATGACATCCTCTGTGGGCTGTCACAACCGCCATTCTATTCGATGGGCGATCGCCTGTCAGCCGCTCCGATTGTGAAGAATCCTGCTGTCGAGCCAAAATTCCCAATTTAAAGCGCGAAAGTCGAGACAATCCCCCAATAAAACCAATCTTAGCGGGGAGCCACATGGGGCTGGAGCGATCGCTTTTGGAACGACTAAAGTAGTGAGAATAGGGATCTACAAGCGTCCAGTTGAAGCAATGAGTGAAGCAGTTGTAACACTTCTTAGACAGTTCAAAAAACTTTCAGCCAGCGAAAGATCTGAGTTCCTTGCAGCCAGCCTGAGTCCGAATGGAGACTATGGAGACTATGGCGACTGGAGTAATGATGATGCAGTCTTGCTTGCTGCTCAATCGTTTGCTCGTCTAGATGCAGAAGAGGAGGCGGATGGGGAATCCGAAGCCAGTTCGTAGTGAGGTCTGGCTCATCGATTTTGGGATAGCAGCAAAAGTGCGACCCGCTCTTGTTGTGAGTGAACCTCATGGAGATGAGGATCGGGCTTTGATTGCTGTAGTTCCTCATACAACCAGTATCAGAAGATCCAAATATGAGATCCAGGTCAGCCCCCCCTTTCTGAAAAAAAATGGGGTCTTTCTACTTCAGGGTTTTGTAACTGTTCCTCCAGCATATTTTGTGAAAAAGCTTGGAATGCTATCGGGTTCACAGATGGAATTAATTGAAAACGGGCTGAGAGATTGGCTCTCTCTTTAGACATCTCCAGATAAGTAGTCGTGGTGCGACGATCTAACAGGGCAGTGCAGCGGAGGTCAAGGGTGATCGCGGGCGTTGTCCCAAGCATCCTCACCGCCGCTAACTTAAGCCGTCAGAGCTTGCTTCCCCCGTTCAGGGTAAGTCGATTTGAATCAGGACTTGAGATCTACTGATTTTGTCCCGTTGTTGTCAGATTTACTAGACTATCGACATCTAACCAGGGCAGTGCAGCGGACGGAATGGCGATCGCGGAATTTCCAAAATCGCGATCGTGTTAGTGTAGGGGACGGATTGGCGATCGCAGGGATGTTTCCAAAATTGCGATCTAACTTTCCGGCTCAGCTTGTTACCACTGGCCGGCAACCCATCGCTCCCCTAATCGCCATTGTTGAAGTGTTTATTCCCCGCGCCGCCAAAACACCAGGGAATCATTGAGGGGCTGAATCGTCGTGCCGGGGTAATAAAAGGACAAAATCTTGGCTGGCGTCCAGCCTAAACGCGCCAAATTATAGGAGCCGTATTGACTTAGCCCGACGCCGTGACCAAATCCGCCCCCGACAAAGGCATAGCCCTGTAAGGCCCGATTGGTGCCATACACCGGCTCTAAGTAAAATAAAGTACTGCGCGGCGGGACAAAGGCACTGCGAACCTCGGTTTTGTGCAGCGCCACCATCCCCTTGTCCGTTTGCACAACCAGTTTTAGCACCCGACCCGATCGTGATCGCTCCACAATCTCCATCGACTGAATGCGAGCAAAGTTAGCCAGGGGATGCTTGCGACGCGCCAGATACTTGCGTAGATCCTCAC
>JAAUTE010000113.1 GCA_012031815.1 Chloroflexaceae bacterium | reverse complement strand
TTAATCCGAAAAAATCTGCGATCGCCAAAAGTCTATCACGATCCCTTAACCCCGGTTTGGCTGATAATTCTGGCAATCTCGTGAGGCACTTCTAAATGCAGGTTGTGACCGCCGGGAAGCACAATGCGTTCAGCCTGGGGCAGCGCTGCCTGCTGTTGTTGTAAGTCTTCGGAACGGTTGAAGTTGCTGCGATCGCCATAAATGAGGGTCACGGGAGCCTGAATTTCGCCGAGGAGACGGAGATACTTACTGCGAGAAATCCCATTAAAGCCAATGCCTGTGCGAGTTCGCAATAATTTATCCCACCGCCAGTGAATCCCTCCCTCGCAGGGTTTTGTCAATCGCGACGCCAATTTTTGGGCTAATTCTAAACTTAAAACGGGAGTAGTCGCCCGCAGGCGATCGGCGGCGATGGACAGCTCGGCAAATACGGGATGTTCTGGTGGTGCAGCCAGATAATTCAGATGGGTGGCAATCTGTTGGGCCGCTTCTTGGTCGCTTCCGTCTGCGGGCAGCACCGGCTCCACTAAAACCAGGGATTTCACGGATTTAAACCGAATACTGGCAAACAGGGAGGCAATGACAGCTCCCAAGGAATGGCCCACCAAGATCGCGGGCTGGCCGAGATGGTTGGCAACCCCATCCACATCGCTGAGAAAATCCAACAAATTGTAGGCTCCACCCCGCCCCACGTGTTCTGAGCGCCCATGACCGCGCAGATCGGGAGCCACAACCCGGTAACCTTGCTGAGCCAGGGCAATGGCCGTGGGTTCCCATTCTGTTCCCTGCTCCAGGATGCCATGCAAACAGAGAACCAGCGGCCCGTCTTCCGGCCCCCACTGGCATAAGCACAGCTTTAACCCCCGTACTTCCAGTTCCGTTTCCACCAAGGTCACCTCTGGGGCGATCACGGACTGGGGCAGTTCGTAGGCAAACCTTGCAGCCAATTGGGCGCTCGCAAAGCTTAAGGGCTGGGGTAGCTGAACTTTGCGCCAAGCATCGGCTAATTTTGGGTCGATTTGCTGGCGCTTGCGGAAATTTGGATCGCCCAGGGACAGAGACTTGTTGTAAACTCCGTCGGTCAGGCGATCGCCCTCGTAGGGTTCGAGCAAGGCAGCCTCAAAGTCAATGGCTAAAAACTCACACAGGCGCTGCATTACGGTTTCGGGTTGGGTGACTAGCTCCTCGTAGCAAATTTGATGCTGGCGGCTAGAATCAATGGCGGCCAAGAAATTCAGGATATTTTGATTGCTTTTTGCCCAAATCGTTTCAGCCAGCGGATAGGGATTGTCCGTTTCGATGCCCAGGAGTTTGTCCATCCGCAGCCGAGCAAAGGAGTCGATGACGGCGTAGGGATGGCGCACTAAATGAATGTATTTAGCCCCGGCAAATAGGGCTTCGGCTCGCGCTAGGGTTTCTTTATGGAATCCGTAGGTGGGAGATTTATCGACAAGTAGACGGTTTCCGGCAAGCTGGATTAATTGGGCATAAATTTGGCGAGTTTCCAGGTTCTCCTCCAGCCAGCGTTCCAGGAGCAAGCGGCTTGCCTGTGCATCCATCGCCTTCAAGGCCATCAAAGTGCGCTGCAAGCCTTCATCCAGGTGAGAACGGGACAGTTGGCTGGCTCTTTCCTGGAGGGTGGCAAAGGGCAGGAGGTGTAGCTCGTGGGGGCGACAAGAGTTGGGAATGGCCCGCCAGCATCACCCGCAGCAGGGTAGAGCCACAGCGGGGACTGCCCAAAATAAAGGCAATGGGCGGCAATTTTTCCACCGCCATCGGACTGGGCGAGACAGCCGCAAAAGCCGAGATCGCGCTCAGATCTACTGGGGTTGCCGTTGTTTTAGTCGTCGTGTCGTAGATTTTGGCAAATTCGGCGGCAAGGTAGGGAGCCAGTGCTTCCAATCTGGGACGCTCGTAGAATTCCCTGGGATAGAGCATTAGCTTGAGATCGCTTTTAAGCTGGTTAATCGCTTCCATTACCATTAGGGAATCCATGCCCGTATCTAGCAAATTGTCGCTAGGAGCTAGATTTTCCGGGGGCAATTGCAGGGTTTTGGCGATCGCCTGCCGCAGATAGTCAATGAGCAGTTTTTCCCGTTCTGGGGTCGTTAAAGGCAGTAATTGCTCAAAAAGATCGGGTGCGGCGTCAGGGGAAGCGCAATCGCGGGGAATCAGGTTTTGCCAGTAGGGAACGTGACGCAACTGGGGAAACTGCTCGCTCAACTGGAGCCAGTCTGCTTTAAAAATACCAGCTTGGGGGCGGTTTTCTGCCATAATCTGGCCCAAAGCCACTAAACCCTGAGCCGGGGACAGAAATTCTAGTCCTTTGGTTGCGAGGCGACTTTGCACCGCCATGCCCGCCAGCTCCCACGGCCCCCAGTTGATACTCGCCGCTACTAAATTTTGCGATCGCCGCTGGTGAATCAGGGCATCCAGGAAAGCATTGGCCGCCGCGTAGTTGCCCTGCCCTGGAGAGCCAGTTAAGGAGGCAACGGAAGAAAATCCGACAAAAAATCCAGGACAGGTTTTGGTGAGCTGATGCAGGTTCCAGCTTCCCAACACTTTCGGGGCCAGGACTTGGGCAAAGCGCTCCCAGGTTTGTCCCTGGAGCAAGCCGTCGTCGAGAAGGCCTGCGGCTTGAATTACTCCTCGCAACGGCGGCAAAGTGGCACTAATAGTCTCGAAAATAGCCTGGAGATCAGCTTTGTTAGCAATATCTCCTTGGCAGACTAGAATACGAGCGCCCCGTTGCTCTAGGATTTGTAGCTGCCGCTGAATCGTGGCGGTGGGTGGGGTACGTCCCAGTAAAACCAACTGCTTGGCTCCTTGACGAACTAACCACTGAGCCACTTGCCGCCCCAAGGCTCCCAAACCACCAGCAATTAAATAAGTGCCGTCGGCGGCGATTTTTGGCGAAATTTCTGGGGTGGGTACTCGGTCAGGAACCAGGCGAGCCACATAGCGATCGCCCTGACGATAAGCGAGGCGGTCTTCTCCGCTGGGATTGAGTAATTCTGCCGCTAATTCTGTCGCTTCCTGGGAATTTAGTGTTTCTAAATCCACCATGCCGCCCCATAATTCCGGGTGTTCGCTGGCTAAAACCGACCCTAATCCCCACAAACTCGCCGCCGCTACTTGGGGCGAATCGCTTGGCAAAACCCCTTGAGTGGTCGGGGTGGCGATCCAAACTGGCACCGTCAGCGATTTTTGTAACAGCGCCTGCACCAGATGTAGCAAACTGCCGCAACTTAAGCGCTGAGACGCCTCCAACCCGGCCCCAGTCAATGCCTCGGCCCGTGGCGCGTCCAAACCCCACAAATGCACAATGCCGGCGATCGCGCCCTGTTCTGCAACCACCGCCAATAATTGCCGAAAATCAGCGGGATTATCAGGATTTACCTGCCAAATCCCCGAATCCAGCCTTAACTCACCCTGGCTGGCGGCTACTTGCCGTACGGAAACGCTGTTTTTAGCCAACTGTTCAGCCACTTGCCCCGCAAAGGGAGAATTTCCCAAAATCAGCCAGCGAACCGTTTTCGCCGGGGCGATGACCAATTCTCTGGGTTGCGGCTGCCATTGCACTCGGTAAAACCAGTCTGCGCCAAGGCGATCGCTGACAACAGGCTGGGAGGTGTTCAACTGCTCTAGCCAATAGCGCTGGCGCTGAAAAGGATAGGGGGGCAAATCCAGGCGTTGCCTCGGATAATCAGCGTCAAATCGAACCCAGTCCACGGGAAGACCCCGCAGCCACAGTTTAGCCAAGCTAGAGAGCAATTGCTGCCAATCTTCCTGGCCTGGACGCAGGCTAGCCAGCCATAACAGGTCATGGCCGGACAAACAATAGCGCCCAATGCCAATTGATGTGGGTTTTGGGCCAATTTCTAGAAAAACCTGGCAATTTGTCTCGCGCAGTCGTTCTAAACTTTCCTCAAACTGCACCGCAGCGCGGACGTGCCGTACCCAATACTGAGGCGTCGCTACCTCCGTGCCCGCAAACTGTCCAGTCACATTAGCCACAAACTTCAATCGCGGCGGGGCATAGGTTACCCGACGGGCAATTTCCGCAAATTCTGCCAGCATGGGTTCCATGAGGGCGCAGTGAAACCCGTGGGACACCCGCAAGCGCTTGGTTTTGATTCCCTGGTGGCGCAAAGCAGCAATTAACGTTTCTAGTGCCGTTATTTCCCCAGAAACTGTTAGATGGGAGCCGTTATAGGCTGCAATTTCCACCGCTGGAACAGCGGACAAAGCGCCCTGGATCGCCTCCGGTTCGGCAAAAATCGCGGCCATCGCTCCCGTTTTGGGCAGGGCTTGCATCAATCGACCCCGCTCAGCAATCAATCTCAGCCCGTCTTCTAAACTAAAAACTCCGGCAATACAGGCCGCCACATATTCGCCAACGCTGTGACCCAGGACGATATCCGGTTGGATGCCCCAGGAGAGCCATACCTGTGCTAGAGCGTATTCCAGGGCAAACAGGGCGGGTTGAGTGTAGGCGGTTTCATCGATTAAGTGGGCGTCGGCGGTGGTTTTCGCATAGAGAACCTCCAGTAAGGGCCGCGGCAAGTAGGGCTGCAAAATTTCGGCGCACTGGTCAATGGCTGCCCGAAATCGGGGTTGGGTTTGATAAAGCTGCTCGCCCATGCCGGCAAACTGCGATCCTTGACCCGAAAATAAAAAGGCAATTTTAGAATTTCCCTTGTGAACCTGTCCGCTATACAGTCCCGCCGCTTCTCCACGAGCAACAAAGGCTTGTAATTGGTTTTGCAATTGCTCCTGCGATCGCGCCACCAGGGCCAGGCGATGGTCAAAGCCGGCGCGTCCCGTATTAGCACTAAAACAGAGATTTTCCAGGGATATTGCCCCCTGAGCCAGGAAATCCCCATAGGCCTTGCCGAGATCCCTTAGGGCGCGATCGCTTTTTCGCCGAGAGGGTTAGCACCTGCCAGGGCCGCTCGCCTAGGGTCGGTTCTGGTAGGGGTAAACTCTCTGGCCCGTCCCCGACAATGATGTGGGCATTGGTGCCGCCGAACCCAAAGGAACTGACCCCCGCCCATCGGGGCCGGTCTTGGGGCCAGGGCTGAAGCTGGGTGGGAATTTCCAGAATTCCGTCTTTTAAGGCAATATGGGGGTTCAACGCCTGAAAATGTAGGTGAGGCGGAATTGCCCGCTGCTGAAGGGAAAGCAGCACTTTAATTAACCCCGCAATCCCCGCCGCTGCTTCTAAATGACCGATATTGGTCTTCACCGAGCCGAGGAAGCAGGGCCATTCCCGTCCAGAGGCCAGGACAGCTTGCAACGAATTGACCTCAATGGGATCGCCGAGAGCCGTTCCGGTGCCGTGGGCTTCCACATAGCTGATGGCGCTGCCTGCCACCCGACCATTGGCTAAGGCTTGCTGGATAACCGCCTGTTGGGCCCGACCGTTGGGCGCGGTTAAGCCATTGCTGCGTCCGTCTTGATTGATCGCCGTGCCTTTAATGACGCCCCAGATGCGATCACGATCTTGGCGGGCCTGTTCTAGGGGTTTGAGGAGTACCAGGCCGCAGCCTTCCCCCCGCACGTAGCCGTCCGCACTGGCATCAAAGGTTTTGCAGCGGCCATCGGCCGCCATCATTCCTGCCTGGTTAAAGGTCTGGGTTAACTCCGGGGAGAGCATCAAATTCACGCCTCCGGCCAGGGCCAGGGCACATTCCCCTTGGCGCAAGGACTGACAGGCTAAATGCACCGCGACCAACGAAGAAGAACAGGCCGTATCCACCGCCAATGAGGGGCCACGCCAATCCAAAAAATAGGACAGCCGATTGGCGGCAATACTGTGGGCGTTGCCCGTACCGCTGTAGGCATCTACCCCCAATTGCGATCGCAATTGCAGGTTGGCGTAGTCGCTGCTGCTGATGCCGATAAAGACGCCACTGGGACTGCCCGCCGTTAGTGTTGGGGAAATTCCTGCATTTTCCAGAGTTTCCCAGGCAATTTCCAGGAGAAGCCGCTGCTGGGGGTCAAGGCGCTGGGCCTCGCGGGGAGAGATGCCAAAAAATCCCGCGTCAAACTGGTCAACCGCCCCTAAAAACCCGCCCCAATCTTCTCCTTCCCAACGGCCAGCCACCGGCGACACTGCTTCCTTGCCCTCCCGCAATAATTGCCAAAAAGCAGCTGGACTATCGGCACCGGGGAAACGACAGCCAATGCCCACAATGGCGATTTCTTGGGTCGGAGCCAGGGGAACTGGCAAAGACACCCGATCAGGCTCGTGTAATTGGGCTAAATAAGCCGACAAGCTGGCAATGGTGGGATAATCGTAGGCCAGGGTTGGCGAAAGTTGGCAGCCCAACCAATCTTCCAGCTCAGCCGTTAATCGCACCGCCTGCACTGAATCTAGCCCGTAGCTGGCAAAGGGTTCCTCCTCAGCGATCGCCTCTGGGGCCTGACCCAAGCGCTCTGCTAAGCGACTGACCAACCAAACCGCAATTTGCCGTTGTTTGTCGCTGCCATCACCGCGATCGCGCTCCGGCGTCGGCGGGCGAAGTCCCGGTTCGGGGAAGGCAACCTTTTCGGACTTTTGGTTTTCCTGCCACTGTTCCACCACCGCCAGCGATCGCTTTTGTAACTCAGCTTTGCAGGCATGACGGGCAATTTTGCCACTAGAAGTCTTGGGCAGGCTCGCCGTTTTCAGCAGCACAATGGTATGAGGCTGCAATTCGTGACGGCTAACCACCGCTGTCCGAATCGCAGCGATCACTTCCTCGGCGGCCAAATTTCGCAAGGCACTGCGCTTAACTTCCGCCGCGATCGCCAGACGTTCTTCCCCAGCAACTTCCAGGGAAAAGGCCGCACTGGAGGCGACCCGCAGGGCCGGATGGCTTTGTTCGACGGTTAACTCAATGTCTTGGGGATAGTGATTGCGGCCCCGAATAATAATCAAGTCTTTGAGTCGTCCCGTAACAAACAGGTCTCCCCCTTGCAAAAAACCCAGGTCTCCGGTGCGCAGAAAGGGCCCCTCGCCGCTATCCGCCAAATAAGCCTGAAATGCTGCCTCAGTCTGGGCTTCCCGACGCCAGTAGCCCTGGGCGATACTTTGACCCCGCACCCAAATTTCTCCAATTTCCTGGGCAGCACAACCTTGGTGGGTTTCCGGGTTAACAATGACAATTTCTTGCCCCTCCAGGGTCTGGCCACAGCCCACCAGGGTCACGCTCGGCTCGGTATCGGTGGCGGCGATCGCCTGATTGCGCTCCAGGGCGGCGACCTGAAAGGATTGGATGAGGGGAGCAGCCTGTTTGTCCCCCCCAGAAATAATCAGGGTCGCCTCTGCCATGCCGTAGCAAGGATAGAAGGCTTCCCGCCGAAAGCCGCAATCGGCAAAGTAGTCACTAAAGCGCTCCAGGGTTTGTACCCGCACGGGTTCAGCCCCGGTAAAGGCCAGCTCCCAATGGCTCAAGTCCAAACCGGCCTTTTGTTGGGGCGTAATTTGATTGAGGCACAGCTCATAGCCAAAATTCGGGCCGCCACTGGTCGTCGCTTGATAGCGGGAAATCGCTGCTAACCACCGCAGGGGTCGCTGCAAAAAGGACACGGGGGGCAGCAATACGACCGACGCTCCTGCGTAAACCGGTTGAAGGATGCCGCCAATTAAGCCCATGTCGTGGTACGGAGGGAGCCAAGATACTCCCACACTACCAGGCGCAACTTGAAAGCCACGATCGATTAGATAGGAGTTGTAGAGCAGGTTGCTGTGGGCAATGGCCACCCCCTTGGGCGTTCCGGTGGAGCCGCTGGTGTACTGCAAAAACGCTAAGCTCTCCGGGGTTGACCCTGGCTCTCGCCAAGTCTCAGCCCAACTGGCATCAACCCCATCGCTGGCAAAACAACGAATGCCGGGGCCGAGCTGTTTCTCGATGGTCGCCAGGAGAGGCGTTGTGGTCAAGGCGAAAGCGGCATCGGCATCGGCAACAATGGCCTGCAAGCGCTCAATGGTACGGTTGGGGCGCGGCGGGTAGACCGGAACGGCGATCGCCCCCGCATATAAGCAGCCAAAAAAAGCGGTAATAAACTCTAAGCCCGGCGGATAAAGCAATAAAACCCGTTCCCCCGCCCCTGCCAAACTCTGAAGTCGTCCTGCGATCGCCTGGGCTTGGGCGTCTAGCTCGTAATAGGTAAGGCGAGCGGTTTCCCTGTCTCCATCTGCCAAAAAGATATAGGCGACGCGATCGGCTCGTTGCTGCGCTTGTGCGCGTAGAATGTCGGCAAAGTTAGCGGCGGTGGCGAACATGTATCGATTTCACTACTCCTGGCGTAATTGACCCTACCCAGTAAAGCTGGTAATACTGACGGCAAGGTGGGGGAGTAGCATGGCGGCGATTCCCCAACCCAGTCAATCGCTTCACCTAGCTTAGCTAAAACTTGCTAGGGGAAAAACTCGGTCAGCGTGCGGTTAAGAAGCGAAAGGCGGCTCCGAAGGAGGGTGGGTGGGGCTGTTCAAATTGACGATAAAAAAGCTAATCTTCATGTTATATGGTGTTGGACTCATTCTGTACAGTCTCTGCCTGCTGCACCCTGGGCAGGTCGCACCTCCCATCAACCGCTGATTGGCGTTTGCCCATTCTACCCCGCTCTGTCAGGGATATTGCCATAACCATAGTCTCCCCGTTTCCGTGACAGCGCCAGACGCCCCCTTCCTGGAGCAGTTAAACCCCCAATGGCAGTGGGCAAACCGGCTGGATTTAGCCAGATTAGCAAGATTTAAATACCCCCAAGGGAATTCGAATCCCTGTCGCCTCCGTGAAAGGGAGGTGTCCTAGGCCACTAGACGATGGGGGCAGGTTCATTTGACCTTTTCTAAGGTAACTAAAATTTTTAGTAGTGTCAATAAATTTATGTGGTCAGGGACAATGGAATTTAGCTACAAAGGCGCATTGTTAACAATGGCAGCGGCAAATTTTCCGCAACTGGTGGATTTTTATCGCCAACTGCTCCAGCAAGACCCCAATCCCTACCTGAGTGAAAAATACGCCGAGTTTCAGCTCCAATCCTTGCGCTTGGGAATTTTTCAGCCTAGAGCCGATCGCCGTGGGGAATTTGCCGCTTCAACGCCCAGTTCCTTAAGCCTGTGTTTGGAGGTGTCAAATCTCAAGGCGGCGATCGCCCATTTGCAGTCCCTGGGCTGGCCGCCGCCGGGGGAAATTTTGCAAGCCTCCCACGGACGGGAAATTTATGCCTACGACCCGGAAGGTAACCGCTTGATCCTGCACGAGGAGTAATGCTCAGCCGTCAGAATCAGTTATCATGGAGCATTACCGTCCAGAGAGGGGCATGTTAATACTCGTAGGAGATATTGGGGGCACAAATACCCGCTTACGGCTGATTAAACTAATTAGAGGCAGAGATTACGACATACTCCGACAGGCGGAATACGCCAGCGGAGACTATCCCGATCTCGCGCCGATTGTGGCAGATTTCCTCACTTGCCTTGGCCACGGCCGGGTGGACGCCGCTTGTTTTGCGATCGCAGGCCCCGTCATCGGCAACACGAGCCGACTCACCAATCTGGATTGGTATTTGGAAGGTGATCGCCTGGCAGCGGCATTAAAGCTGCCGAAAGTGGGACTAATTAATGATTTTGCAGCGGTTTGCTATGGGGTGCAGTCCCTAGTGCCAGCGGATTTGAGCGTATTGCAGGAAGGGATGCCCCTTAGTGACACGCCCGTGGGAGTGATTGGCGCAGGAACGGGCTTAGGGGAGGGATTTTTGATTCCCCAAGGCGATGATTACCAGATTTTTGCGACGGAGGGCGGCCACGCCGACTTTGCCCCCCGCTCCCAACTGGAGTTGGAACTGCTAGATTATTTGATGCAGAAATACCAGACCGATCACGTTTCGGTGGAGCGGGTGGTTTCGGGCCAGGGAATTGTGGCAATTTATCAGTTTTTGCGAGATAAAGCCTTTGTTCCCGAATCCCTGGAGATTGGCCAGCAAATCCGCGACTGGGAACAGCAGACAACCGGCGGCGGCAAGCGAATCGATGCGGCGGCGATCATTGCAACGGCGGCTATGGACAAGCGCGATCGCCTCTGCGAACAAACACTGCAAATTTTTGTCGAGGCCTATGCGGCGGAAGCGGGGAATTTTGCCCTGAAATTGCTGCCCTTTGGCGGGCTGTATCTGGCTGGGGGCATCGCGCCGAAGCTGCTCCCCCTATTCCAAGACGATCGCTTCATGTCGGTTTTTCGCCAAAAAGGACGGCTCAGCCCCCTCCTAGAGCGGATTCGGGTTCAGATAATTCTCAACCAGCAAGTCGGCCTGCAAGGATCGATTCTGTACGCACTTCGCTAAGCCTTGGCGATCGCCTGCCATGAACAGAGATGCTGAGGGGTGGCGTTCACAAGCAGAAGCCGGGATGCCAACAAATTAACGAGGAAAGGGGCAACGCCAGAACGCTCGACTGTAACAGTTCTTGACAGTCCGAGAAAAGTGGTAACCCCAGTGATAGCATTGCCTAAAACCTGCTAAAACAACTTTACGTTTAAGGACAAGCAAAGGATATGGCAGAGGAACTTGCGGGACAAACCCCTAAATTTGGCGGCAGCACTGGCGGCTTGCTGACCAAAGCCCTGGTAGAAGAAAAATATGCAATTACCTGGACTAGCCCCAAAGAGCAAATCTTTGAAATGCCCACCGGCGGCGCAGCCATCATGAACGAGGGCAAGAACCTCCTTTATTTGGCTCGCAAAGAACAGTGCTTGGCGTTAGGTGCCCAACTCCGCACCAAATTCAAGCCCAAAATGGACGATTATAAGATCTACCGTGTTTTTCCCAACGGTGAAATTCAATACCTGCACCCGGCTGATGGCGTCTTTCCTGAAAAAGTTAACGAAGGCCGCCCCGCAGTTAACAAAGTGGATAGAAACATTGGCAGCAATCCTGAGCCTGCAACCTTGAAATTCTCCGGTACCAAAACCTACGATGCCTAATTCCAGGCGATCGCCAAACTGAGTTGCCCTGGGGCAGCCAGATCGATAATGTTGGAGGTTGGAGATTGGCGTAGGGGCCGCTCGGCGGGTCGGGTCAATCACAGCTTCCAACTGTTTTTTGGGCCGCTTCATTTCCTCTGAACTGATGATTCTTCCTGAGTTTGAGCAATTCCTGGCCCTGTCTCGGCAGGGCAATTTTGTCCCGGTCTATCGCGAGTGGGTTGCCGATCTAGAGACGCCAGTTTCCGCCTGGTACAAAGTCTGTGCGGGACAAGCCTATAGTTTTTTGTTGGAGTCGGTGGAAGGCGGCGAGAATTTGGGCCGCTACAGTTTGCTGGGCTGCGATCCCGTGTGGGTACTGGAAGCGCGGGGCGATCGCACGGAGCAGCGCTTTCGCAACGGACAGGTGACGGTACATCGGGGCGATCCCTTTAAAATTCTCACCAATTGTTTGGGGCCCATTGAGCCGGTGAAATTGCCCCAACTGCCGCCGGGAATTGGGGGGCTGTTTGGCTTTTGGGGGTATGAACTGATTCGCTGGATCGAACCGAGGGTTCCCGTCCATGAAGCGACTGACGCTGACCTGCCCGATGGACTGTGGATGCAGATTGACAATTTAGTGGTGTTTGACCAGATCAAGCGCAAGATTTGGGCGATCGCCTTTGGGGATCTGCGGGGAGAGAATCTGGATCTGGCGCATATTTATCAACAAACCTGCGATCGCGTCACCAAACTGGTGCTAAAACTACAACTGCCCCTGCCTGTCGAAGCCAAACCCTTGGAGTGGTCGGTGCGGGAAACAGCGGGGGCGGCGGATTATCAGAGCAATCTGGGCAAAGCCCGTTTCTGTGAGGCAGTTGTTAAAGCCAAGGAATACATCCGGGCAGGAGATATTTTTCAGGTCGTCATTTCCCAACAGCTATCGGCTCACTACAGCGGCGAACCCTTTGCTCTCTACCGCTCCCTACGAGCCATTAATCCCTCGCCCTACCTGGCCTACTATCAGTTTGGCGATTGGGAGCTGATCGGATCTTCGCCGGAGGTGATGGTCAAGGCCGAGCGCCGAGAAAACGGAACCATTCAGGCAACTCTGCGGCCCATTGCCGGAACCCGCCGCCGGGGCCAGACCCCCCAGGAAGATAAAATTTTGGCGGAGGAACTCTTGGCCGACCCCAAGGAGCGGGCGGAACACGTCATGCTGGTGGATTTGGGGCGCAACGATTTGGGCCGAGCCTGTACTAAGGGCAGCGTTCGGGTGAATGAATTGATGGCCATTGAGCGCTATTCCCACGTCATGCACATTGTCAGCAACGTCGTCGGCGAGCTGGCTCCGGATAAAACCGCCTGGGATCTGCTCAAAGCCTGTTTTCCGGCAGGAACGGTGAGTGGCGCTCCCAAAATTCGGGCGATGGAAATTATCCACCAGCTCGAACCCCAACGGCGCGGCCCCTACTCCGGCGCTTACGGCTACTACGATTTTGAAGGCCAGTTAAACAGCGCGATCGCCATTCGCACCATGATCGTCCGGCCCTTAGGAGGC
>JAAUTE010000112.1 GCA_012031815.1 Chloroflexaceae bacterium | reverse complement strand
CGGGCAAAGACCCAGCTAAAAAATAAACAGCCAGCTTGATGGGTTGCCCTGGGAAATGGCATTTAATAGGAGGTTGGGCCGGGTTATTGAACGATACGGTGTTTAAGGGCAAAACTGACCAACTCGGCCCGGTTATTGGTCTCGGTTTTTCTGAGCAGGCTGCTAACGTATTTTTCCACCGTGCGGGGACTTAAATGGAGGCGATCGCCAATTTCCGCATTGGAGAGACCCGTCACCAGCCATTGCAGCACTTGCTGTTCCCGATTGGTTAAATCCAGGAGATGATTGTCCCCAACCGTTGGGACGGCTGTTTCTTCGCGGGTAAAGCGCAACTCCGTTTGGACAATTTGCGATCGTTCCAGTAAATTGCGAATAACTGCCCCTAATTCTTCCATTTCAAATGGTTTAGGCAAATAAAGATCGCATCCGGCCTGATACCCTTGAATCCGTTCTTGGGTGCTGCCTTTCTCCGTCAAAAGAATCACGGGAAGCAGTCGATATTCGGGACGCTGCCTGACCCGCCGCACCAATTCATAACCGTCCATTTTGGGCATTTTAATGTCTGAGACTAGCAAATGGGGGTGATAGCTGGCTAGCAACGACAGCGCCTGCTCGCCATTCTCCGCAGCGATGGCCGCGTAGCCCGACAGTTCCAAGTAATCGGCAATGGCTAGGCGAATGCCCGGATCGTCATCAGCAATTAAAATTACAAGTGGCATCAGTTAGGGACAAAGCGTGGGGGAGACCAAAACATTGAGGCAGGATCGACTGAAATTTTGGAAACTTTCGAGACTATCGAATCTGCTGGTGGGCAACATCAATAGACTGGAAACAAATAGCCTAATTGAACAGCCCTAAAACTTGACTCTATCCTACCTACGATTATCGGGGATGCCGGGTCGCCTCCGCAGAGAGCGATCGCCACTCCCTGTGGGAGCCTCTGTAAAAAACCGCCTATTTCTGCTAACCTTGACGCCATCGCCAGCCCGCCATAAGCAGAAATTCTGTCGCGCTTTTTGCTAAAGATCTTTGATAAGTAAACCGGCTTTAATCAGGAGATGCTAAGTGAGTCCAGAAACCGTTTTAGATCAGCGATCGCCGCCAAAGGGTTTGAGAGAGAGGGCTTTGATGCCTACGTCATGAACACCTACGCCCGGTTTCCCATTGCCATTGAGCGGGGCCAGGGCTGCCGCCTGTGGGACAGTGAAGGGCGGGAATACCTGGACTTTGTGGCGGGAATTGCCACCTGCACCCTCGGTCACGCTCATCCTGCCTTAATCAAGGCAATTAGTCAGCAGATCCAGCGCCTGCACCATGTTTCTAATTTTTACTATATTCCGGTTCAGGGGCAGTTAGCCCAGTGGATCGTCGAGCATTCCTGCGCCGATCGCGTCTTTTTCTGTAATTCAGGTGCAGAAGCTAACGAAGCGGCCATTAAACTGGCTCGTAAATATGCCCATCAGGTACTTGACCTGGAAAAACCCCTAATTTTAACCGCCAAGGCCAGTTTCCACGGGCGGACGCTAGCAACGGTGACGGCCACGGGCCAGCCTAAGTACCACAAGGGCTTTGAGCCATGGTAGATGGGTTTGCCTACATTGCCTACAATGACATTCTCGCAGTGGAAGATGCCATCACTAACCTGGATGAAGGCGATCGCCGGGTGGCAGCTATTTTGATGGAACCGTTGCAGGGCGAGGGGGGAGTGCGTCCGGGAGAATTGAAATATTTTCGACGGTTGCGGCAGATCTGCGACGAAACAGGCATTCTGCTAATGTTTGACGAGGTGCAGGTGGGCGTCGGTCGCACGGGCAAACTCTGGGGCTACGAAAACCTGGGGGTAGAGCCGGATGTGTTCACCAGCGCTAAGGGACTGGCGGGGGGCGTCCCCATCGGCGCGATGATGTGCAAATCCTTCTGCGATGTGTTCGAGCCGGGAAATCATGCCAGCACCTTTGGCGGCAATCCCCTGGTCTGTGCAGCGGCCCTGGCCGTGTGTGAAACCCTGGAACAGGAAGGCATTCTGGCTAACGTTCAAGCTCGCGGGGAACAGTGGCGATCGCGCTTACGGGAGCTGGCTCAGGATTATCCCGGTCTCTTTAGTGAAGTGCGTGGCTGGGGCTTAATTAACGGACTGGTCATTCAGGAAACGGCGGCCCTAACTTCGCCGCCAATTGTCCAGGCGGCCCTGGAGCGGGGGTTGCTCATTGCCCGGCCGGGCCGAAGGTGCTGCGCTTTGTACCGCCCTTGATTGTCTCGGAAGCGGAGGTGGATGAGGCCGCGGCCAAATTAACCGCAGCGATCGCCGGCGTTGCTGGTTAAATTTTCGCAAAAGTCTCCAATTTCCTGCGCTCAGGCCCGCCCTAGCGGGCTTTGGCTGGTTAAGGGTACTTAGAGATTTTTGAATTTAGACACACACTTCAAACTCTTTAGGTAGGCAAAATTAAAGTCAATTGTTGAGACAAGAGAACAGGTATAGCTTTGAGGCTTCTTAACCTATGACCGGAGATTTTCCTTTATTTAGGTTGACCTACTTAATAAAGTTCCAAGGCGTGAACGATTCCTTCCTTAATTCGCGACAAGCTTTCTGCATCAACCGTGCCAATATGATCCCCTAGATACTGCTTGCGAATAGTCGTGAGCCGCTCGCACTCAGCGCGGGAAGAGTATTTCAGTCCACTTCCGCTCACTAATGGCCGAAATTGAGCCTCTGTGGGGTTGGTCGTCAGAGGCACGACTACTACTGTATCAAAATAATCATTACGGCTGGTGGGAGAAACGATCGTCGCAGGACGCTGCTTGCTATCGCCTTGATGTTTCAAGTTTCTAATGGTGAAAATATCGCCTGGCACGATTTTCATTCAAAATTCTCTCCCCCTAAATCTCCCCAAAAAGCATCTTCCTCAGCATCCTCTGGGGATTTTGCAAGGATTTGATAGGCTTCAGCATTGGCTTGCCCTAAAGCTTGCTTTTGAAGCAATATGACAGCTTGCTCAATAGCCTGCGAGCGATTAGAGTAGGTACTATCCAAAAAGACAAGTAAATCGCGATCAATGGTAATTGCAATCCGTTCTTTCCTAGTAGACTTTAAATTAGCCATAAAAAATATTAATAAAAATCATACTTTTCATAATAGCCTATCTTTCTTTGCCGCTAGTTGAAGTCGCTTCCTCCCTACCCTTTGCGAAAATCCCCTTGCTGCCTAAACCAGAAAAAGTTTCCACGACATCTCCCGACTTTGTTCCCGGTGATTCCCCACCTTTTCTGCGATCGCCCTTCCCCATCCTCCCAAGCTAGCAGTGCTTTGGGCTTTAATCAACCTAAAAGCCTTACACCATAAAGATTTAAGTCCATTCGCGACGAAGGTTTTTCAGTACTGTTAAGGAGTTGATTCCAGCAGACGGGAGGGCAGGCCATCAATGCTGGTTTGGTTTTTCTGCTGCCAGTAGTCGGCGATCGCGGTTGGCCCTTTGCGCTTAGCCCAGGCGATCAGTTTGTCTCGCTCCTGCTTAAACTCGTAGAGCGGCACGCCGTAACCGCAGGAGGTTTGCACCGAATCCAGGCTAACGGCAATAATTTGGCGCTCTCCCGGCCAGGACGAAAAGTGAGCGTGCCAATGGGCCCAATCCGGGTCTCTAGGACGAATGACGCGGCCCTGACCATAGAGCCGCAAAATCAAGGGATCTTCGCCGAAGCTGCAAAACATTAGGGTAATGCGGCTATTTTCCTGGAGATGGGCCGCAGTTTCAATGCCACTGCCCGTTAAATCCAAATAGGTCACCGTTTGGCGATCGAGGCAGCGAAAGGTATCCATGCCTTTGGGTGAAAGATTGATCCGTCCGGTGGCAGGGGCTGTGGCCGTAAAAAATAACTTTTGCTCGGCGATAAAGGCTTGTAGCTCTGGGGTAAGCTGCGTATAAAATTTAGCCATGTTTTTGGCGTTAAACACGAAAAAGGCACTAAAAACCGGAAAAGCCTCCAAAGTGCCCAGGGTTCGGGCAGGAGCAGCAAAGCTGGCGTCTGGGACACTCAGACGGCAACGGGACGGAATTGCCAGATGGGATCGTCAACCCCCGCCTCTCGAAAACCGCGATCGCGCAGAATGCAAGCATGACATTTGCCGCAGCCTCCTTTGACGCCAGCATAACAGGTGTGAGTCAGGGCCATTAAGGCTGCAAAGCGATCGCCCAGCACCTCCTGGGCCAGAATTACCGACTGAGATTTAGTGAGAGACATCAGCGGGGTGTGAATCTGGAACCCATCGGGCTGGCCGAAAATCCCTTCGCCCAAGGCCACGGTCATGGCATCGACAAAACTCTGGCGGCAATCCCAATATCCGGCAAAATCCGCCTCACAGACCCCGATAAAGATGTCCCGCAGGTTCAGGCAAGCGGCCCGATTGGAGGCGAGGGTCAAAAACAGGATATTGCGACCCGGCACAAAGGTCGGCTCCACTCCCGTCGGCAATTCATCTGCGCAATTGTACTGACCCAGGGTATTGCTACTGACCAGGGGGCTGGTTCCTTTCAAAACCGGGCCAACATCAATAATTTCATGGCTAGCCAGTCCCAGGGCTTGGGCGACGGCGATCGCGCTTTCTAGCTCAATGGCGTGGCGCTGCTGGTAGTTAAAGGTGATGGCATGAACCTCGTCAAAATCCCGGCAGGCAAGGGCGGCACAGGTTGTGGAATCCTGACCCCCAGACAAGACAATCAGCGCTCGTTTTTGACTCAAAATAGCTCCCTCCCAACTTAAACAACGATAAAATCAACGCTTGGCCTCCCGATTAACAACCCGATTGGGCGATCGCTAGCACTAGCAATTGAGGCTATGAATCGCTCAAACTAGGCCAAAGCGGTCAAAAACACCGGCATTGGCTCCGCACGGTGGGAAGAAAAATCTCTAGCTTCGCGATCGCCCATCACAAAATCGGCGAGTTTGCTCTTGGAATAAACGCACAAAGAGGTGCAAGTTTCGTCAATCCTGACCGCGATCAGCCCTGGCATCCCTGCTGCCTCCAGCTTTTCATAGATCCACTGAGCGAGATTTTCGCTGGTGGGAGCCGCTAACCCTGTCGTCTCGTTTAAAAAATAGTGATCTAAGTAGTCTTCCAGCAAAGGCTTGATGTAATTCTTGATATCGCTATAGTCAATGACCATGCCTTCTTTGGGGCCGTTTTCTACCAAAGCATCGCCCGCCACATAAATAATTCCACGCCAACTATGGCCGTGTAATCTAGCACATTTGCCATCATGGTTCGGTAATTGATGGGCCGCTTCAAAGCGAAATTCTTTTGCTAATATCCACATAAGTTGTTATTGAACACCTATATATTTGTGAGTTTGTAAAGAGAGTCGATAGTGGGGCCGCTGCCGCAATATTGTCAGCACTTGCGGAATCGTTTGGGCCGCTTCATTCCATTCTGGCTGTAGGTACAAGGGAAATGGGGATCGGCAGGCAAAAAATCTTCATAAACTTGAAGTTCCTGACCTGTACTAATCACAATTTTGACTTCATTAGCCCGACTCCAAAACTGCGGTTGCACCGGGTAGCGGGGGCTAACGTGATGCTTGGGAGAAAGGGTTACCCAGGCTTCAGCGGGTAATTCCTGCCAAAATGCCCCAGAAGTTTCGATGCTGACCTGTTTTCCAGCGGCTAACAGCGAGCGAACCAGCTCTGGCAGTTCTTTGTGAATAAAGGGTTCGCCGCCACTAATCACCACCCGGGGAGATTGTAATTCCGCCAGCAGTTCGCTAATTGTCCGCAGCACGCGGGGCAAATTAGCACCGCCATCGGCATAACCCGTATCACACCAAGGACACCTCACGGGACAACCAGCCAACCGAATGAAATCTACCAGGCATCCCGTCCAGTAGCCTTCGCCTTGAACAGTATTCTGAAAAGTTTCATGAATGGGTAGCCGTAGTTCCAGAGAAGACATAAGTTGAATTGGGCAATCTCTCGGTTTACACAATAACGGAATGCTGCACGCCCGTCTAGAGAAAGGACTTCTAGTGGCAGTAGGTTGTCATGAAAGTGCCAAGAAACCCACTGAAAAGACTGTAGTTGTTGCTAATCAGAGCTTTCTGTTTTGGAGGGTAGCCATCATCAAGGGAGAGTCCAACATGATAGGATGGCCTCGCTCTTTTGAAATGGAAAATCAGGAATTCAGAGCCATGCTCACGCCAGAAACGCCGATCCCGCTTGGCTTGACTTTTAATGATGTTTTGCTCGTACCTGGTCGAACCCGCGCCCGCAGTCGTAAACAGATCGATGTCTCGACCCAGCTCACCCAGCGTCTCCCTTTACGGATTCCCATTATTTCCTCCAATACCCCTTGGTGTACAGAAGCAGCGATGGCGATCGCCATGGCCCAGCTTGGCGGCATTGGCTTTATCCATCGCATGACGACCCCAGAGATGCAGGTGGTGCAGGTGGTGCAGGTCAAAAGCGCCATCGTCAGCCGAGAAATCTATCCCCTGGCCTCTGTCGATGCGAACAATCGCTTAATGGTGGGAGCCGCCATTGGCACCAAAGATGATTATTTAGAGCGGGCGCACCGACTGGCAGCAAGCGGCGTTGATGTCTTGGTGGTGGACATTGCCCACGGCCATGCAGATTATGCTCTGGATGTCATTGCCGAAGTGAAAGCCCTCTACCCCCATATTGACGTAGTGGGCGGCAATGTGGCGACGGCGGCGGGAACGGCTGATTTGATTGAAGCGGGAGCAGATGCGGTCAAAGTGGGCATCGGGCCGGCGGGGTCTGCACGACTCGACTGGTGGCTGGCGCGGGCGTTCCCCAACTAACGGCGATCGTTGACTGTGCCACGGAAGCTCGCAAATACGGCGTGCCCATTATTGCCGATGGGGGCATTCGCACCTCTGGTGACATGGCCAAGGCGATCGCGGCCGGTGCGTCAACGGTGATGTTAGGCAGCATGCTGGCCGGAACCGATGAAAGCGCAGCGCTGCTGGTGGAAAAAGAGGGGCGCTTGTACAAGATTTCCACGGGGTTTCCCAGTTTGGGCGTGGCTCTAACCCTGAAACAGCTTAAAAATGAAGCGATTAGCGAAGCCGAAGTCAAACAGTATGTCCCGGAGGGCGTGGACACTACCTTTGATTACCGGGGCCCGGTGGCCGATGTGATTAGCCAGTGCATCGGCGGGTTGCGTTCCGGCATGAGTTACGTTGGGGGCCTCTCGATTCCCGAAGTTTGGGAGAAAGCCCGCTTTATTCAAGTGACAGCAATGGGTCAGGAGGAAAACAAACCCCACGCCCACGACCGCGCCGTCCAGATCCACCCTGACTACCGGGCGATCGCCGCTCAGGGGAAACCAGCGGCCCATTCCTCCCCCAAACCTGTCTCTGTAATCAACTTCCTGGCTTAGGGATAGCCTCACCCATCCTGGAAATCATCATTAAACGCTGGAAAATGGCAATTCTTCCCATTGATTCCGGTCGCTACGGTAGCCCAGAAATGCGAGACCTCTTTAGCGATCGCGCCCGCTATCAGTTTTATCTAGATATTGAAGCAGCCCTGGCTCGCGTCCAGTCCCGATTGGGCATGATTCCGCCAGAAGCGGGGAGCGCCCTCACCAAAAAGGCTAATATTGACCTAATTTCCCTGGAGAGGGTTCGAGAACTGGAACGAGAAACCAAACACGAGGTTGTCTCCCTCCTGAAAGCCTTTGCCGAAGTTGCGGGAAATTGTGGCAAATATATCCATTTAGGGGCTACTAGCAGCGATATTTTAGACACGGCCATGGCCCTGCAAGTCAGAGAGGGCTTGAGCATTATCCAGCGCAAACTCACCCAGCTCCTCCAAGTGTTAATGGGCCTGGCAGCTCAACATAAAACCACCCTCATGGTTGGTCGTACCCACGGGCAGCATGCCCTGCCGATTACCTTTGGGTTCAAGGTGGCAGTCTGGGCCGATGAACTCCTGCGACACCTGCAACGCCTGCAACAAATCCAAGGGCGAGTCCTAGTTGGCAAGATGGCTGGAGCAGTAGGGTCAATGGCCAGTTTTCGCAACCATGCCCATCAGATTCAAGCCGGGGTCATGGCCGAACTGGGTCTGGGCGCTGCCGAGATCTCCACTCAGATTATTCCCCGCGATCGCATTGCCGAAGTCATTATGCTGCTGGCCCTAGCGGCCGCTACCCTGGAAACAATCTCTACAGAAATCAGGAACCTGCAACGGCCGGAAATTGCGGAGGTTTGCGAACTTTTTGGGGAAGCTTCCCAAATTGGTAGCTCCACCATGCCTCACAAGCGCAATCCGGTCAACGCCGAAAACGTGTGCAGCCTGGCCCGCATCGTGCGATCGCTGGTGGTTCCGGCGCTGGAAAACATTCCCCTGTGGCACGAGAGAGATCTCACTAACTCTGCCAGCGAGCGCTTCATCGTCCCGGAAGCCTTCATCCTCCTGGATGAAATGCTGGAAAAAAGCCTGTATATCCTGGGTAACTTGCAGGTTTACCCGGAAAAAATGCTCTCAAACCTGCACCTGTCCCAAAATCGCATCATGGCCGAAGCTATCATGCTATCTCTAGCTCAGCAGGGCGTGGATAAATTTGAAGCCTACACCTTGTTACGAGAACTCAGCGCGCTGTCTAATGGCGTTGAGAGTTTTCGGCAAGTGTTGCTGGATAACCAGATCGTCAGCACTCACTTAGAGCCAGCCCAGTTACAAACTCTCCTAGAGGAAAGCAGCTATGTGGGGGAATGTATCACTTTAGTTGACAAAATCCTGAAGAATTGCTCCAATTTTTTCAACAATTAACTGCGATCGCTGAACTAAGAAGGATATTAACCATGCCTTGTACAATTGTCGTCGGTGGACAGTGGGGAGATGAAGCCAAGGGAAAATTTGCCAGTTATCTCGCGGTAACCGACAATTGCTCCATTTGCTGTCGCGCCGGACTCGGCCCCGGTGCCGGCCATACGGTAATTTTCCAGGGTCGTGAGTATCGTCTACGGCAAATTCCCAGCGGATTTATTAATCCCACCGCTAGACTGCTTTTGGGAGCAGGTATTCTCATTAATCCCGAAGTCGTGCTTAAAGAGATTTCCGACTACAACCTCGAAGGCCGGGTGGGAATTGATTTTCGCGCCTCAATCATTGAACCAGAACATATTCAGCGGGATAAACAAAACGAACACCTTGCCAGGGTCATCCAAAGCACCGGCAGCGGTCACGGGCCCGCTCTAGCCGATCGCGCCCTCAGAGTCAGCAAACTCGCCAAAGATATCGAGCAACTGCGTCCTTACCTAACCGACGTACCTCAAGAGTTAAATAATGTCTTAGACCGGGGAGAATCGGTTGTCATTGAGGGAACTAACGGACATTTGCTGTCCGTATTATACGGAACTTATCCTCATACCGTAGCCAAAGACTCCACCGCCAGTACGGCGGCCGCCGACGTAGGGTTGGGGCCGTTGCGGATAGATGAGGTCGTGCTGGTCTTCAAGACCTTTCCCACCAGAGTCGGGGAAGGAGCTTTTCCGACGGAAATGCGGGAAGAAGAAAGCGATCGCCGTGGATTTATTGAATATGGAACCGTAACCGGGCGTAGGCGCAGAGTTGGAACCTTTGATTTTGAGCTAGCCAAACAGGCAGTAACGATCAACTATCCTTCCCTGCTAGCGATTTCCTTCCTGGATCGTATCGATCCTGATTGTCGAGGTAAATCTTATGAGGAACTTAATACCCAAGCCAGACAGTTTTTGGAAGAGGTGGAAGCAACCCTGGGAACGCCGATTAAATTAATTGGGACAGGCCCCGATACAGCCGACATTCTCGATCTCAGGAAAGTCCGCTAAACTCGATATCGCACCTGGTAAATATTGTAGAAAAGGTCATACTTATGTCAAATACGGTCTTTGTCCCATCCTGTAAATTCAAGACTCTGCGGAGCTTGGGCGTCGTCTATGGGTTGAGAACCTGACTCTTTTAATACGGGCAATTAGTCAGGAACAAGGGAGATTTCTCCGTATAATAGATGCCAACTGCCCCTAAAGCGCGAACATCAACGATATTTGACAAACTCGCCCTGCTATGATCAATAACCTGACTGAATCCCCGACCATTATTTTTGACCGCGATGGAACGTTACTTGATTTCTCCAATATGTTCCTGAATTTTATTCTTGCTCTCCATGAAAGCGAACAATTAACACCTCCAACCGCAGAGTTTATCCTAAGCCTTGAATACTGGAAGGCAATTATTTCAAAAGAACTTTATATTGGTGCAATTAGGGTGAGGGATCGTATTGATACTATTCCCATTAATTATATGCATTACGGTCAGCTCTATCCTGGCGTTAATGCGTCCCTCAAAAAGATTCGGACAACCGGAGTTAAGATGGCGATTGTCAGTGGTTGGGTTGGAACTGATGCAACCTATAATTTTATGGCCCAAGAAGGGCTAAGTAGTTGTTTTGATTTTATCTTGACTTGTGATGACCTCAATAGAGATCGAGAAAGCGAACATCATTCGTCAGGCTATCTTTCTGCTAAGAAGCTGCTTCTGGATATGGCGATACGAAAACTTGAAACCGAGCCGAGTCGAACAATTGTTGTCGGTGATTCTCCAGAGGATATCGAAGCAGGCAAGGTCTTAAATACGACAACCGTTGCCGTTTTGACCGGAAATGGACAGAAACAACGGGAGAGCATTGAAGCACTCAATCCCGATCGAATTATTAATAGCGTAGCTGAGCTGCCAGAATTATTGAACGCCGCCAACCATTGAGACTATATGGTCAAAAATATGTGCTAACGGGAGGGCCGGGTGCGGGTAAGACTACCTTAGTTAATTATCTGGCAAGTATAGGTGAGGCAACTCTTGCGGAAGCAGCAGCAGATTTAATCCGCGAGCAAATGGCGCTGGGAATTCAGTTTCCTAATTTAGAACCTGATTTTGAAGTAAACGTCTTGAAGCTACAATTGCATAGGGAACTAAAGATTAATCCAGCATTGCCCAGAATTTTTCTGGATCGAGGATTACTAGATGCCTTAGCGTACTATCAATTATTTCAAAAACGTCAAAGTCCCTTGATGGAGTCAATTACCCAGCGCATGAAACAGGAGAAAGTTTACATGAAAGTTTTCCTGATAGAGCATCAGGGTCTTATGAAAACAACATCAGTTAGAACAGAGACGATTAAACAGGCATTACTTTTAGAGAAACTTCAGGAAGAGAATTACAAGACCTTGGGCTACGATGTTATTCGCATCCCCTTTGATGCTATAAAAAGTCGCATTCAAATGCTTCTTGCAAATTTATAAATTCTGCAACAATGGCAAGATCTAAAAAGCGATTTCTAACTAGCTTACCCTTGCCGACCAAAGTCAAATGACTTGGCAGTATTGTGTACCTGAGCTTGAAGAAAAAAGTCAGGGAAGTGTCTCTTAATGTTTAGGTAAAGATGGGGCTATATGAACCCTGGGAACCCAGAGCGACTCAGAATTTTACAAACTTACGCGATCGCTAAAATTAGTAAGCTTGAGCTGCAAAGGTCATAAAATAGAGCATATTGCCAGAAATTGTTAAGGAGAGTTTAATAATGCAAGAAGAGAATGTTGTTTTGTGGAAGAAGGAAAAACTTTTTGTTCTGGATTGGAATGGATTGGGTGAGTGTTTAGAGAAGATCAGATTTCAGATTCTCGAAAGCTCATTTACGCCGACAACTATTGTTAGTATCTCGCGGGGCGGACTAATCTTGGGGGCATCTCTGGCAAATCTCTTTAACATTCGTGATTTCTATGTTATGTCGATTACGAGAAATCTAAGCAATGAAAAATACAGCACCCGCAAGCAAGCTGAGTTTAGATGGATTGCGCCAGAGCCAACTAATTTTGTGGACAAGCATGTGCTAGTTGCCGACGATATTGCTGGTGATGGTGGAACCCTTGCTCTAGCAACGGCAGTACTCCGATCGCGAGGCGCAACTTCCCTAGGAACCGCTGTTATTGTCAAAAATCAAAATTCAAAGTTTAATCCTGATTTTCTGGCCTTCACCGTTGATGATTGGGTTGTCTTTCCTTGGGAACCTCCCGCAGAATCAGGCACGCCATAAGTTGACAGTCCCCTGGCGCGATCGCCAGACGAAACAACGCGCAAGCAGGACAAGAACTCCTGGAATTGCTGGGTACGTTGCCACTCCAGGGGGGGAGGATGGAGTGAGCTGAGCTACCTAGACTACAGAAGTAAGGCTTTGCCCTTGAAATTTTGTGGAAGCTTAGCATGGCAAATCAGGAGTTTAACTGGGAAGAAATCGACACTTCCGCTTTAATTGAAGGATTAACGGCTGTTCTCACCGCGCCGATTATTCTGCCCTTGGCAGCAGGCATGGGTCAGCCCGCAACGAAAACTGCGATTAAGGAAGCGATCGCCTTTCCCAGCGCTGTCGTGAGGCCGTAGCCGAAGCCAGAGAGCGGTTTGAGGATGTTTTAGCAGAAGCCCAAGCAGAAGTTGAACAGGAGCA
The DNA here is from genome assembly GCA_012031815.1 of Chloroflexaceae bacterium. Taxonomy (GTDB): domain Bacteria; phylum Cyanobacteriota; class Cyanobacteriia; order Cyanobacteriales; family JAAUTE01; genus JAAUTE01. The sequence continues at coordinate 29 of JAAUTE010000112.1, read as the reverse complement.
AGCCGCCCGACTAGAATCCCCCACCCCCC
>JAAUTE010000111.1 GCA_012031815.1 Chloroflexaceae bacterium | reverse complement strand
CGGTGGGCGGAGCGCGATCGCGTCAGGCAGTGGCGGTCTGGGTTGCAACGGCGAGCCTTGAGACAAGGATGGAGAAGCCGATTCGAGGGAAGATTTCTGAGTAGATTGATAGTTTTGGATAGTTTTCACAGGATAAAGTCCTCAAATTACCAGAGAAAATAACAGCTTAAAAACTGCATAGACTGGGTGTGATGGCAAGGGTCAAGATGGCTTGAGCATCCAAGAACCACAGCTCGCAAGATTGCCCTAAACAGCCTTGTAAGAAAGGCATGGCTGCCGGAGGAATCCGACTGGATGGGGGCTGGATTTCCTCCGGGCTAATTCTCACCACATTTTCAATCCGAGACACTGCCAATCCCAGGACTTTTTCTTCAAACTGAAGCAAAATAATTGGGTATTCCTGCAAGCTTTGTGGGGCAGCAGTCATTTCTAAACGGCGGCGTAAATCAAGGGCCCCATAGATGCGGTTGCCCTGAGCAAATAAACCCAAAACAAATCCTGGTAGATTGGGCAGGGGAATCAGGCGTCGTCGGGGAAGCAGGAACACTTCTCGAACCGAAGCCAAGGGCAACGCCGCCGAAATTGGAGGGGTCAGAGAAAACTTGAGATAGGTAGAATTCGCTGGCGACGGCGAAGCTGTTGGTAATAAATTGGGGATCATCGCAATCACTTAACTAGCAACCAATTCAACGGCTCGTACAATTTGCTCTTGGGTAAACGGCTTGGTAAGATAGACCTCAATTCCTTGTTTCATCCCCCACAGGCGGTCTAGTTCCTGATTTTTAGAGGTGCAGGCAATGATGGGAATGGTTCTGGTTTGAGGGTTTCGTTTCAAACTGCGGCACAGTTCAAACCCGTTCATCTCCGGCATCACAACGTCCGTGATAATGACATGGGGTTTTTTTTGAATGGCTTTACTGAGGGCTTCTTGTCCGCTCCCTACTCCGATAACCTGATAACCATTGCCCCGGAGATAGCGACTGATCAACTCTCGTTCCGAGGGACTATCTTCAACGACTAAAATTTCAATCATGTCTATGATTTCTTCTCAGGCAACAGTTTACAAACTAAGGTCTGGGAAACTAGAATTAGATTTTTTCTACGTCTAGCTCTTGTCTTCTAACGTTACGAAATTCACTCTGGCAGGTATTGATAAACCATGTCCAGTAATTCCGTTGAAGAAAAAGGTTTGCTCAAAAAATCAGTGGCTCCCGCTAATCTCGCTCGCGTTTTATCAATTAAGCTTTTATGCCCCGTCACCATCACAATCGGCGTATCCTTAAACAGGCGATTTTTGCGAATCAGGGAGCAAAGCTTATAGCCGTCAATATTGGGCATGCCCACATCCAGCAAAATCAAGTCGGGCTTGACTTTCAAAACCTTCATTAACGCTTTCAGTGGGTCTGTACCTTAGTCAGGTTAATCGACGGATTGGCTAAAATCCGATTAACCTCTTCAAGAATTGTCGGACTATCATCAACACAAACAATCTGCCAAGTTCTTGCGATCGCAACTGGAGATGAAGGCTGATTTCCGGCGACCCCGGCGCTGTCTGGTTGTTTGGCTGCTCCGGTAAATTTTCGGCGATCGTATTGGTTGGACGGCCAATCGTGAGGCGGTAAGGGATCGGCCAGAATAATTTCACCTTGTTGAACGGAAGGCAGCAGTTTTTGGGCCAGTTGCAGTTCATCCTGGGAACAAAGGGCTGCTAGCTGACGAAAGCTTAATCCCCTCAAGAGTTTACTAAATCTCTGCTGAAACCCCCTTTGATTTAACTGGCCGCTGGGGGTCACGCCACAGTAGAGTCGCTGATAGGGGGAGTGGACGTAGGGCTGAAGGGAGTGCCACTGGTCTAATCTCTGAGCGAGTTTCTTGATTAATAAACCCAACTCCAGGCTACAGAGAATTGGAGATTTTCCTGAAATCTTCAAAATTTGATGATCGCTAATTTCCTCCTCACCTAGCAAGAGAAATAGCTCAAGGGATTCTTCTGTAATTCGCTTGGTCAAAGTCGCAGCTTCCACAGCGGAAATCAGGCTGTTTTTGAATAACCAATAAATGCTTTGGCACTCTAGCTTGTCACAAAAACCTTGGCTATTTTGTTTGCCAGCAAAAAATTCTAACTGTCGGCGAATAATTTGCTTCAGTAGCGCTGGGTCTTTTTTCAAGAATCGTAAATGACGCTCCAGCCTTTCTATGGAAGTGAGAGAGTTGGTTCCATAACTGACTCGACCGCGCTCGAAATAGATGCTCCAGGTAACATCATTGCTTTTGACAACTAACTGGCTGGAATGATGGGTAGTAGCAGCCTCGGTTAGTAAATTAATCGGGAGGCAAGAATTGGTGATTTTGGCAGGATTAAAATTGTTAGCGAGCACAACCATTGTGGAAGAAACCTTGAAAATAAGTGAACAATATTGTCTTGAGGATTAGTTGAAGATCTCTGTAGAATCTAAGGGAGGAGCAAACCAGTAACCTTGTCCAGCACTACAGTTTAAGTTCTGTAAGTGTTTTAATTGCACTTGGGTTTCGATACCTTCTGCGATCGCACCATGCCAAGATTGCCGGCCAGATCCAAAATATTGGCGATGATAATCTGACTGGTGCCGGCGATCGCATCCAGACGAGAAACAAAAGAACGATCGATTTTTAAGCCATCAAAGGGAAAACTTTGTACAGACATCAAAGAAGAATAACCCGTGCCAAAATCATCGATAAAAAGTTGGATGCCCCAGCGTTTAAGCTGTTTGAGAAGTTTGAGAACATCAGGCTTATCGTTGATGGCTGCCGTTTCCGTTAACTCCAGCTTTAAGCAGCGCGGGTTCGAGCCCCGTTGCCGTCAGGGTGCGATCGACCTGCCAGAGAAACCTGGGATGGTGAAGCTGCAAGGGAGAGAGATTAACACTGACAAATAGGGAGGGATTACCCGATTTTTGCTGCCAATCCCGGAGTCGTTGACAAGCTTGACCTAAAATCCACTCGCCCAGCAGGGAAATTTGCCCGGTTTTCTCAGCCATTGGGATAAATGCTGATGGCCCTAGCTGTCCACGGCAGGGATGCTGCCAGCGAACCAGAGCTTCCCAACCGAGAAGCTTCGATGTTACAAGCGAAATAATGGGCTGGTAGCAAAGGCGAAATTGATTGGCGACCAGACCTTGTTGGAGTTCGACAGCAGACAGTGGATTGGTAGAGATAGTTGTGGACAGCATAAATTGCTTCAAGTGACAGCGTAATATGAACGTCCCTTGATAGGTGCATTGCCGGTTAACAGCAGAGATTTATTAAGTTTTGTTTCAATCCCTATAAGTAAAGGTAGACCAAGATTGTGCAAATAGCGTGGATTTTTTTGAGATTCAGTATTTTTACTTAAATAATTATCGGGTTAGACCCGCGATCGCCCACCCAAGTGGATACACTTACATAAATCCAGCAAACTTTATTGTTTCTTTAAAAAAACAGCCACAACCTCAAGTAATAGTAGGGATTCCACACAATAGATAAAAGAAGATACAATATAAAGCCAATTCTCTATCTCTTGAGAGATTGTCAGGAAACGGCTCAAAAAATACTTTGTTGCAAGTAACTACTTTCCAATGGATACGTTTTAAGCGGGATGAAAGTTCTCTTGATTGGAGATAATTGCCAGTTCTGTGCGGCTTTGGCTCGTAAACTCACGGAACTAAATTACGTAGTTGATTTCATGGTTAATGGGTTACAATCCTTGGGCATTATGGAAACCAAGGCTTTTAACCTGCTGATTTTAACCGCTAAACGGCCTTTTGGTGACGGCTTAGCCCTTTGTCGCCAACTGCGGGAAAAGCAAGATTTCCGGCCTATCTTGTTGCTGACAACTCGACTTTCTGAAACCATTGATGGGTTTGATGCGGGTGCGGACGACTGTGTTCTCAAACAGGCAGATATGGAGGAAATCCTGGCTCGAATTCGCGCTCTCTTGCGCCGCAATACTAGGGCTGTCAAGGTTTTCGCTCCTAAAATCGAATGGCGCGGTCTCTGTTTATGGACTGAACGCAAGACGGTCACTTTTTGCAACACGCCCCTCGCTCTAACAGCAAGGGAATATCAGCTCTTAGAATTGTTTTTGAAAAACCAGCAGAAAGTTTTTAGCTGTGACGATTTAATTGACTGCCTCTGGACGATCGATGATTTTCCCAGCGAAAACACCGTGCGATCGCACATTAAAAAACTGCGCCAAAAACTGAAAGCCGTGGGAATGCCCGCTGAAGTCATCGAAACGGTTTATGGCATGGGCTACCGTCTCAATTCAGGCTTTCAACCCGCAACGGGCGATTTCAGCAAGATTCTGTCAGAATCCGTCATTTACGCGGCTAATGGTGTCTAATCCTCCGTTCGGCATCCATCCCCCAAAAACCTGTTGGTTGGCTTGGTGACGGATCGTAATTTTACGGTGTCAGCGTATACCAAAATCCCGAAGCTTTTTCTGCGTGCGATCGCCGATTGCGGTAGGTACAGTCTTATTCTTTAATCCTCTAGCTGAGTTTCGCCGGGGCCAATGACCGCAATTTTATGGCGGTAAGCCAATTCACCACCGTACCAACCGCTCACACCTAACATTGCCGCTACGATAACCGAGAGAATTACGCCAACCGGCACAATAATTGCCGCCATATTCCCCAGGCGCAGCCAATAGTTAACTCCCGTTAACACCAGGGCTGTAACATTGAGAATTAAATGCAGCCAGCCAGCGGTACGCTTGCGGACGCGGGGAATGCGTAAAAAGTCGGACATACCAGTTAATGCGGCAATAATCCCGGAAACCAAGCCTAAACCAATCGACCACAGCGATACTCGCGCCCAGAACATATCTCCCGTAATCCAGTAGCCAATATCCGACGCCGCCGCACAGGTGAGAAACACAACTGGAAAGGTGACCAGCAAGGGATGCAGTGGATGTCCCGCGATCGCCACCGAGCTGGTAATACCCGTGCCATTATATTCTGTAGCACGACTTTCGATCAGAGGTGGAAAATCGGGATAGGGCGGTTGCTGGGGTTGCTGCCGTTGATTGGTTTGGGTGCTGTCCATTATTGTTGCTGATATAGTTTGAGCGGGCTGCTTCTATTGAAAATTCCTTAAGGGTTGGTAACATCACGCTGAAGACAGAGAGGAGATAAAGCTCGCTTTTCCAGGGATTTTCGGCAAAGATTCTAGCTTTTCTGAACTAGCGCCCGCTTAAGGTTCCAGGCGGTGCGGTAGAAGTGGGCGCGGTAGAAGTGGGCGCGAGTGAACTTATTCTGGTTCCCGGTGTAACCTACGAAATCGAGAAAGTCCAAGCCACTCAAGATTACTGCCACCTCTAAGGGTTTTAAGTTTAATTCCCTCAATTTTGGGCGATCGCCTTTTATCCTCCAAGCTGGGTGCGATCGCCTAATTTTTGTATTTAGGCCAGTAATTCCAGAGCGCGATGGGTGAGAGCTTCCGGGGTGAGTCCGTTGTAAGCCATGATTTGGGCGGCGCTGGCGGCGGTTTCCCCCCCGTTTCCAGGCAAAGACATCCCGCTTGAGAGTACTGCGGAGCATCACGGGTTCTAACATGGCGCTGGCCCCTCCGGTCACGCCGATTAAAGCATCCCCCCCAAAAAAGCGATCGAACCCGGCATCATTCAGGAAATAACCCTCCTTGTCCCGACACTGTTCCCAGGCAACATCCGTGGGGCGGTAGAGGCGGCGGGGGCTGATCACTGAAACCACCCGAACGCCAATGCCTTGATTTTCCAGGTGCAGGGCCGCATCAAAGACTGGAATTAGAGTCATATCGCCGATAACGGCAAAAACCACCTTCTGTTTGCCCTCGCTGTCCTGGAGGATGGTGCCGCCGTCTTGTAGCGCTTGCCGAGTTTGCTCGAAGGTGGTCAGGACAGGCAGGGGCGATTTGCTCGCGGTGATGGTGATGCCTTTGTTTTGGGTGGTAAGGGCCCATTCATAGCAAGCCTGAATGCTGTTGGCATCGCAGGGGAACAGGGGAAACACATTGCCGTTACGCATCATAGCGGCGAAATAATTCTCGATTTCCGGGCGCTGGTGCGTCCAACCATTGCGGCCCTGCTCCAAAGCCCCGGCAGTAAATAGAGTGATAGTGGAAGGAGTGGGGCGGCGCAGTTCAGCCATAGCTTGGGTGACGGTTTGCCAGATGGGTAAACCGTTGATGGCAAAGGATTCGTAGGAACACCAGAGGGTACGTGCCCCCAAACAAAGCCTGGGCAGCAGCCAGTCCGGCACAGGCATCTTCGCTGAGGGGTTCGTAGACTTGCCCTTGGGCCCCTGGTAGTAGTCGGCGTCTAGGGTGGGGTGGAGAATTTTCAGGGCAATGTTGACGTTGTTGATGCCGGAAGCGGCGTTACCGTCGGCGTTGGCGATGATGAAATTGGGGTCTTTTTGACCGACGTGGGCAACGAGGCTGCCCATTGCGGTGGTGGCAACTTTTTTATCGCCCTTAATGGCGTATTCTTCCAGGGGCAGGGAGCCTAAATCGGGGAGGGGCAATTCTTGTTCGGTAACGACTTGGTGAGAGGCCGGGCCGCCGCTGGCACGCTCAAAGTTGGTGCGGACAATTGCCCAGGCTTCTGAAGGCAAGGCCCGTTCTTTTAAGGCGGTGATGATTTCTTCGTTGTCCAGGGTGTGGTGGCCGTAGAGGTTGTGGGATTTGGCTCCGCGGGCGTGAACCCCTGCGCCTTTGAGCTGTTTGACGATGAGAACGGTTAAGGTGCCATTGAGGGCCGATCGCGCCGCTTTGTCGGTGGCTTCCAGGACGGCTTGGGTGAAGTTGAGGCGCTTCTCCAGGGAAAAGGCGGTGCTGTCTGCATAATCGCCGCTTTGGTTGGCGTCGTCGTAGTCTTTGGCGTTTACTAAAATAATTTCTTCAAAGCCGTTGCCTTCCCAGTATTCGATCATCTCGGCGTTGGTTTTGGTGGAGACCATGCTGTGGTGTTCTTGGGAGAAACCGTTCCAGACCAGGATGGGCAGGAAGTTGGTCACCTTGGGAAAGGCTGTGTGGAAATGACCGAAGCTGCTCATGATGTAGGGTTCGCCCAGGCCGCCGTCGCCGATGGTGACTGGGAACAAGGTGCCGGGATGGAGTTTCGCTCCGGCCATGGCAAAGTGCTGGCCTTGACCCAGGGGGCCGGCGGGGTTGAGCAGTCCAGGGATTTGACCGGAGAGGTGGCCGAGAAGGCCGTGCATTTCCCGGAAGCGATCGCGCATTTGTTGGACGGTGGCGATGCCCATGTCTTCCAGGGAGCGATCCAGAAACATGGTGCTGTAGAAGCCGGGGGCGTGGTGGCCGACTTCAGTGATGATGTTTTTGTAGCCGAGCATGACCAGAGCGGCGATCGCCTCGGCAATGCTGGCGAATCCGCCGGGGTGGCCGGACGCTTTGGCGGCGGTCACTTGCAATGTGAGATAACGTAAGGCGTCGGCGGCCAACAGGGTTTGGTAAGCGGCGGCGCGATCGCTGGGAGAAGCAATGGCGGTGTCACCGGGTTTGATAGCGGCGGTTGTGGCGTATTGCTGAAATTGGGGGTGCGGTTCGCTGAAATACTGAATGCCCTGACAAAGGCAGGAATGGCGCTGGCAACTGTCATGAGTAGATTTCCTCTCTATCCCTGGCGGCAAGTATTAAGACAATCTTACAGTTTGGTGAGACTAGCCTTGAGCCGGGCGGGGTTGGAGTTGCTGAGAAATTGACTATGGTTGCCATAGAAAACTTGCCGCAACTTACCGATGAGGTCTGGAACTTCAGCGATGAGGTTTTTTAGGCTAACGATGGGGTCTGCAAGGCTGAAGATGACCTTTTTTCCTCGACGATGGGGTTGGGAAGGCGATCGCACAGGAGAGATATTTCTGGCAAAACTGCCGATACTCAGCCGCGCACTCATCCCGATACTTTCCCCAAAACAGTCATGCCGGATTACTCCTGGTTTGACCTATCGCCGCTCAAATTTTTTGATGAACGGGATGCGATCGCCATCGCACAGTAGGGTATCCGGCAAAGTCCTGAGTATGTCCGGCAAAGTCTTAAGTGTTTGCGGCATTTGCGAAATGTCTTCCCGGCTTTGCGAAATGTTCTCCCAGCTTTGCGAAATGTTCTTCCGGTGCTTGTCCCGTTTTCAGTCGCCGCGATCGCTGGGGTTCCTTTGTTACCTGATTGAAAGAAGGTGATCGCCCTAGAACAACCATGCCTAGAATAAACACAGGGTTAAATGCAGACATCATGGTTCAAAACAAGCGCCTACTCAACCTGCCCCATCCCGACGAGCTACCAGACACCGATGATACTCCTGTGGATAATGAACTCCATTTATTAGTGCCGCTGCTGTTGAGTTTGATGCTGGCTCAGTGGTGGCAGAAACGCCAAGATTGGTTTTTTGGGGTAAACATGGGAATTTATCATACGACAGGCGAGAATCCCCATGATGCGATCGTTCCTGATGGCTTTCTGTGCTTAGGAGTCGAGCGGACACCAAGCCTCGACGGACGGCGCAACTACGTGACCTGGGCAGAAAATGATGTGGTGCCAATTTTAGTAGTAGAACACCTTTCTCCCACCTACGGAGGCGAGTACGAATGGTCTTCAACTCCCCGAAAAGTGAGGGCCAAGATGGGTGATTATGCCCGCTTAGGAGTGCTTTACTACGCCATATACAATCCGCGAGGATATGTACCGAGAAAAAGAAGAGAGCCTTTTGAGGTGTATCGCTTGGAGAAGGGAATGTATCAGCGTCTTCCTGGAGACCCGGTATGGATGCCAGAAATTGGTCTAGGATTGGGACGAGATGGGGGAACCTTCCGGGATTTACACAGAGAATGGCTATTTTGGTACGACGAATCGGGACAAAGAAGTCTCACCCCCGATGAAGTTAACCAACAGGAACGTCAACGAGCCGAACAGGAACGTCAACGAGCTGAACGAGAACACCAACGAGCCGAACAAGAACACCAACGAGCCGAACAGGAGCGCCAACGGGCCGATCGCCTGGCCCAGTTGTTGCGCGATCGCGGCATAGAAATAGAATAACAACAGCTTTGAGCAACGTCATGCCAGGATAGGATTATCTCGGTTCAAGTCCAGCAGTTCCAACCCTGCCGCCACCACCTCCTCTGGGGCAATCTCCAAACATTCCAGGTTGTAAGGACAAGCAAAAGCATAGCAAGGACTACAAGGCGTTGGACGGCGCAACAGTTTTGCAGGCGCAGACCGGGGCCGCCACTGGCATTCTAATTCGGTTCCCGCAAACAGGATGACGCTCGGTGTCTTCGTAGCATCGGCAATGTGCATGGTTGAGGTATTGTTACTCAGCAGCAGCTTGGCCCGAGCAATCAAAGCCACCAGTTCAGCTAAGCTGGTTTTCCCTAGCAAATCTCTGGGGTTTTCTAGATAAGCCAACAGGGATTGCGATCGCGCTCTGTCTTTGGCAACGCCGGTAACAGCGACGGGCCAGCCCGTAATTTGACTGAGTTGGTTAGCAGCTACGGCAAAGCGCATGACATCATAATTGCGAGATTGGCAGCTTGTCCAGGGATTTAAAACGATATATGACCCACTGACGGGAGAGACAGCCGGAATGGCTAGCGCTAAGTTGCGATCGCGAACCGGAAACCCGACGGCTTCAATCAGGCGCAAATTGCGATCGACTTGATGGAGGTCGTCGGGGGCCGGGGCAACGGGATGGGTGAGAATGCCCAGGCCATTTTCTTTAGATTCGCCTAGACGCAGCGGAATCCCCGCTAAATTGCCAACCAAGGCTGCCGGATGGGGACTTTGACTAAAACTCGTAAAAATAATTGCGCCATCAAAATCACGGGCGGATAAAGCGGCAATTAAATCCCATTCTCGCTGGGGATCGAAGGCTAAATTGCCTAAATCTTGCCACAAAACCTGCCAGGCGATCGCCTCATCTATCCAAGGCAGCAAAGGCACGACTAAAGACCCCCCAGGACTGGTCATCAAGGTGATTTTGGCTTGGGGTAAAGCTTCTCGCAGCGATCGCAATGCCGGTGTAGTCATGATGACATCGCCGATATTATCCAGGCGCATCACTAATAGATTGCGAACCTGTTGCCAAACTGAGACGGAATTGCGAGCGCCCCAGAGATCATCGAACCGACTAAACTCCATTGGGCCGCACAAATAGGGAGCTTACCTAAATTTCGGCGATTCTAACAACTGCACCGCTGATTCAAAAACTATCTGAGGAGCAATCCCATCAACGCAAGTTTCCCAGACAAAAGGACAGTTGCCCCCATACCAACAATTTTGTTCGGTAAAATTTTGAATCTTGCGATGGGGACAGGCAGGATAACCCTGAAAATTAACGTGAGGTTCGGGCTGGCCGTAGCGTCCATACCAGGAAGGGCCAAATAAACTAATCGTCGGCACCTTAAAAGCAGCCGCAATCCGACGCCGGGCCGGTATCAACGGCGATCGCCAACGTTCCTTGCGCTAAAATTGCGGCTAATTCTCGCAAATCTCCCCTCGGCCAAACCTGGGCTGAGCCGCCAATTCCTGTCACAATGTCCTGGGCTAGCGGCTCATCTGTACCGACCGGAACTAAAATCGTAGCACCGTAGCGCTCCTGCAATAACTTGCCGACAATGACAAAATTAGCCGCCGACCAGCGTTTAATCCCCATCCCGCTATCAGGAATCAAAAACACCAAAGGACGAGCAAAAACAGCCAGCTTATGGTGAGCCGTTTTAATTTCATCCGGGGTTAATGTTAGCAGAGGTTCAGATCTAACCCCAGCCTGAGCCTCGATTAAACCCTCTTGTTCGAGAATCTCCAGAAAGCGATCGCCAACCCCTTGATGGTCGGGAGGATGGCGCCAGAGATTGGTAACAGCTCTTCCTGGGTTCCTATTGGCAATAAGTTCTGGAATTCCTTCGTAATTGGTATCGCAGACAATTAAATCAAATAATTGCTTCTCTAAAATCGACGCGACGGCTTGACGGGCTTGTCCGGGCGGCACGCGATCGCTTCATCGATAAATTCACTAAACGCCAACAGTTGGCTGCCGGGAGAAAATGTCAGCACCGTTATTTTGGCGATCGCTGGGAAAATGCCAGAGCTTGGATGGCCGGCAGCGCAATTAGAAGATCTCCAATCCCGCCCAGCAATTCTATAAACAGCAGGTGTTTTATGGGAGAGCTAATCGCGGCTGACGAATTTGCAGAAGCGGCTTTGATCTCCACTTTTAAGTTCTTCCTGATACAAAAAGGCTAATTACTTTTCTTCAAACTTCTCAAAAAAATCTTCCCCAAAAATACGCTCCCAGGATTCCTCGCCGCTGTAACCGGGGAAATCAATCCTTAACACCCCTGGTTCATCCCCGGCTTTAGTTTACTTAACCAAAATATCGGTTTATCAATTTTGATGCTTCTCTCCTGAGTATTGTTTTTAAAAATACTAATCTGCCCCTTCACAAAGACTGCCCGCTAACCCTGGGGATGATGAAAGAATTAGCGACCTAAGAGAAAAAGGAAAGAGTAAAAGTTGGACTTCCTTTGCCAACTAAAGAACTTAAGCAAATTTAAGGTGGAAGTAATTATGGTACGGGAAAACATGGGACTAGGACACGAGTCCGATCTGAGAGGCGATCGCGGCACTTATCAACGAGCAGTTGGCGTATTTAAAAACCGGGAAGATGTAGAAGCTGTCATTCGCGATCTCAAAGGCGCTGGCTTCGATATGGAGCGAGTTTCCTTGATTGCCCGCAATGTCAAAGATGTAGAAGGGCAGACGAAGTTACCGGGCAACAGGGTAACGAAGCGGCAGAAGGCGCTGGTGCGGGTGCAACCGCAGGAACCGTGCTGGGCGGCATCGGCGGTTTGCTGGTCGGTATTGGCGCTCTGGCTATTCCTGGCCTCGGCATAGCCGTAGCGGGTGCAGAAATTTCTGCCATTGCCTCGACCCTGGCAGGTGCGGGAATTGGCGCTGCTGCCGGCGGTCTAGTGGGCGCGCTGGTGGGCATGGGTATTCCCGAAGAAGACGCCAAAGTCTACAATAATCGCATCAAAGCAGGCGATTATTTACTCATGGCCAGTGATTTTGGGGACAGTAGCGATGTAGAGCGCGCTCGCGATATCATGCGACGCCACAATGTCGAACACTTTGATATCTATCCCGCCTCCGACCTGTCAGAAACGGGAGAAATCGGGCAATCCTCTCAACCTGCCCCCCGGATGGCAACGATGGACGAGCCTGGAACCCCGACCACAAATGTCGGCACGATCGATCGCGAAGGTCGCACCGTTAGCGACGGCCCCGAAGTCATTATCGTGGACGATCGCCAAAATCCTCGCTAGATCTTCTTGTCTGACAGCAAAGTCCATTAATTTAATCCCCAGTCTGTCATCCAACAGGCGGGGATATTTACTACAAAAACTAGAGGCACAATTGAAGCAGATCCGCGTTAATCCCTGGAGCTAATCCTTATGGCCAGCCATCAAGCAACACGCCGCCAGTTCTTAGTTACCAGCACGGCTGTAGCCG
>JAAUTE010000110.1 GCA_012031815.1 Chloroflexaceae bacterium | reverse complement strand
CCTACCGCCCCTCCCCCAGCCTCCCCAAACCGCGATCGCAACCCCTGCAAGAGGCCATCAAAAACTCTCCCAATCAATCCCTAGACCTGACGATCCAGCGCGGCGATCGGGTGTTGTCACTCACAGTTACCCCCCAACCCGATACCAACGGTAAGGGTAAAATTGGCGTCATGCTCGCCCCCCGCATCGAAAAAGTTGTCCAGCGCCGGGCCGAGAACCTGGGAGCCGCGTTTATGACCGGAGCCACGGAATACCAACGCATCGCTCTCCTAACCGCCAAAGGCTTCGCCCAACTGGTCTCCAACTTTCAAGAAAACGCCCAACAGGTCGCCGGGCCCGTGGCCATTGTGGCGGTAGGAGCCAAACTCGCCAGCGATAATTTAAGCAATTTTGTTCCAGTTTGGGGCGCTTATTAGCATTAACCTGGCCATTATCAATATTCTGCCCCTCCCGGCCCTGGATGGCGGCCAGCTTGCGTTTTTGGCCATTGAAGGCGTCCGCGGCAAGCCCCTGCCCAGCCGCATCCAAGAAGGCATCATGCAAACCGGCCTGTTCGTGCTGCTCGGCTTGGGGGTTATTTTGATCGTGCGCGACACGGCTAACCTGCCCGGCATTCAGCGGTTATTTCAGTAGGAAATCGCTTCCCGTGAGCATCACCCGCAAATGGGCCGCCAAAAAACAACGGGCGCTGGAAATTTTAGTGCAGCTTCAGCGCCTCTACCCCGATGCCCGCTGCACCCTCAACTACGCAACCCCCTTCCAACTGCTGGTTGCGACCATTCTCTCCGCCCAGTGCACCGACGCACGGGTTAACCAGGTCACCCCCCGCCCTCTTTGCTCGCTACCCCGATGCGATCGCCCTGGCCCTGGCCGACCCACAGGAGCTAGAAGCCCTCATTCGCTCCACCGGGTTTTACCGGAACAAAGCCAAAATATCAAAGGCGCAGCTACCCTCCTCGTCACCCAATTCGGCGGTCAAATCCCCAAACAAATGGAGCAGCTCGTCAGCTTACCGGGGGTGGCCCGCAAGACCGCCAATGTGGTTTTAGCCAACGCCTACGGGATTTTAGAAGGCGTCACCGTCGATACCCACGTCAAGCGCGTCACCAAGCGCCTGGGACTGACCCAACACAGCGACCCTGAGCGCATTGAGCGGGATTTGATGCGCCTCCTGCCCCAACCCGACTGGGAAAAATTCTCCATCAGAGTCATCTATCACGGACGGGCCATCTGCCAGGCCCGCAAGCCGAAATGTGAAGACTGCCTGCTGGCTCCCCTCTGTCCCTCTGCCTATGCCGCCCTGCCGCAAATAGCCGCCACTCCCGAAAACGGTGAGGTAGAATAAAAAACGCTGTCTTTAACTCACACGCAAGCGCGACCTAAAATTACCCTATGGCTAAGAGAAGTATGATTGAGCGCGAGAAAAAGCGCCGCAAACTCGTCGAAAAATACGCTGACAAGCGAGAAGACCTCAAAGAAGCCTTTCGCCAAGCCACCACGCTGCAAGAAAAAATTGACATCCACCGTCAAATTCAGCGCCTCCCCCGCAACAGCGCCCCTACCCGCCTCCACAACCGCTGCTGGGTTACGGGACGGCCGCGGGGTTACTACCGGGACTTTGGTTTGTCGCGCAACGTCCTCCGAGAGTGGGCCCACAAAGGTTTGCTGCCAGGGGTCGTCAAATCCAGCTGGTAGCGCCTCAATATTCCACCAAACTCACAATCGGCACCTCCGGCAGCTTCTTGCGTCCTCCCAGCTCGGTTAATTCCACAATAAACCCGAAGCCGACGACCTCGCTGCCCGCCAGCTCGATTAGTTCTGCGGCCGCTCTCGCCGTGCCTCCGGTAGCAATTAGATCGTCCACCACCACCACCCGCGAACCAGGGGCGATCGCATCCTGGTGAATCTCCAAACAATCTTGGCCATATTCCAGGTCGTAGGCGATGGCATGAACCGCCGCCGGCAGCTTGCCGGATTTACGGGCCGGCACAAAGCCTGCCTGGAGTTGATACGCTAGGGGCGGCCCAAAAATAAAGCCCCGCGACTCAATTCCCAGGATGTAATCGGGAGCCAAGTCCATTTCCTGGCAAACCCGGGCCAAGCTATCAATGGTGTAGCGCAGTCCCGCCGCATCGCTCAGCAGGGTTGTAATATCACGAAAAACAATTCCGGGTTTAGGAAAGTCGGGAATATCGCGAATTAAGGACTTGAGGTTCATGGCGGGGCGATTGTCTAAACCAGTAACTTGTGTCTTTTGGCATTATGCCATTCCCGGTTGGTTTTGGTAGGGCGAGCTGCCATTAAAACCACCTTTCCTAACCACTCTCGCCCCTGGGAGCGAACGGGTCTGGGGGGGAAAGCCGCTAACATTAGTCTATACTGATGGCGTTCAACGCCTAAAATTGCTTAACTGTTATACTGAGCTAGTTTTATCGGTTTTTCCATGAGCGATTCAGCCAGGGTCATGTCCGACCTGCCCACCGTCGAACCCTCTCAGCCGCTGGTATTTGAGACTCTCTCCGATTTCGGCTTCGGCGATCGCCCCTGTCCGTCCGCCATTGGTCAGAAGCTGGACTTGTTGTTGTTGGCGATCGAGGCGCTACAGCTCGGCGGGACGGAATACATGCTGGCGATGACCCAAGAGCTGGGATTGCCAAAAATCATTAGGAATCGGGTGGTGTTGTGGCGCTTGCGCTGTACCAATCCCTGGCGGCATTCCCACAGCCGGCGGTACTTGTCCTTAGATGAAGCGAGAGCCTTGGCGGCGGTCTTGACCCATCTGGCTCGACGGCTGACCGCCCTGATTCGTCAATTGCTGCTCTCAGAGCAAAAGTTACGGCAGAAAGGGCTGCCTTTAGACAATCATTTCCGTCTTGCTAATTACTTAGACCAGTTTCGCTCTCATTTTCGCAGCCGCATGAATCCCCGTCGCGCTAAAGTTGCAGCCTATCTGGAGTCTCCCGATCAGCTAAATCAGCTTGCCCTCTCTTTGTTAAACCAACTGCTGTTTTGCACCGGAACTGCTGGCACCCAGCGCCTTTGGCTGAGTTTATTCGATGGAGAGGTAGGATGACCATTCGACGCCAGTACCTGCTGCCCAACTGTAATCTAATTGTCGAAGGATTAAGCAGCCAGGATGAGTCCGCTGCCGATCGTCCGCTGCTGGCGATCGCCATTAATGTGGAGTGTCATTTTCAGGGCCGCCAGCAAATTCTCAGTGGTGGCAAGGCCTTTATCCAAAATTTAACCGCAGCAGCAAGCGCCTATGCCCAGGAATATTTGAGTGGGTTGCCCCGCTCCCAGGAACCCCAAACCGAGGAAGACCGGGTACAGATCCAGCCTAGGGAAGGCCGCCATTGCCTCATTTGGCAGCCTGGTTCCAAGGGTCAGGCTCAGCCGGTGGAAATTGAGCTTGCGACGATGGAACTCTTCGATCTGGTGGAAGCCATCGATCAGTTAGCGGCCGATCGCCAAACCCTGCCGGATTTGCAGTTGTCCTTGGAGCCGCTGCACCGACGCCATCGCCGGCCAGAGGAACCCCTGACCCAACGAGCCGCCCCCCTGGCCATGGCACCGCCGGGTTAGCCCTAGCCGCCGCGGCCTGCTTTTTGACTCCGGCTCCCGAAGTCAGAGAACCCCAGCCGACGGACAATAACGCTCCAGGGGAAGTCCAGCCCCCGGCCAGGACGAATTGCCCCTAATTCCCGAAGGCGATGGGTTGCCCTTGACCCCCGAAGGCAGCAGCCCCCCAGCGGAAACCGCCCCGCCGAGCAACGAGGAGGCATTGCCAGGGACGCCAGAAGCAGCGCCCGATGGAAACTTTGAGAATTTCCTAGAAGATCCCTTATCTCCCGCACCGGAGAACGAACCGCTCCCGGATTTGAGCAATCCTGAGTGAGGGCGGGTAAGGTAGGCAGCCAAAGGGCAGTGGCCAGACTTTACGGCTGATTATTTTGTTTCTTCACCGCACTTTTTGGAGTCTATCGTTACTACTGGTAATTTACAGTCCAACTTGCCGGAAAAAGTCGATTTGGCGAGAATTTTGGAACGGGGGCCTTGATTGCGCTTTGAAGGTTTTGGCAAGCAGGCGAGTGAAAGAGACGTTTTGAGGCTATCCCAGCCGGAATTTCCTGATTTTCACAACTTCAGCATCAATATCAAGGGCGTTTTTCCCTCTATTTTGAGCATGAAATCTCCGAGGAGATGTTAGCTAACCTGGCTACTTTCTTGGAATTGGAGCCGATTGAAGCGTGGATTCATAATGCTCTTGTCGCCATGAAAACCAAAGAGGGCGACAATCACAGTGACAGTTTTATTGCCTTCTATCAACAATCCGTGACCAATAAGTTTGCTCAGCTCCCAAATTTTTTAGCTAATTTAGTCGTTTTCACCGTACAAAAGTGTTTCTTAACAGCACACTCCCGATCGCAGAGCTAATGTTTTATGTGGATTATGTTTTTGGCATTTTTAAGCTGCGCTTATAATTTAACCCAATGACTATAGATTATTAATAAAGTACCTGGGTTAGACAAACTGCGTTTTTAATGGGAAAAACAGGGAATTAAGCCCTAATTAGCTTTACTTAACCAGGGGATAAGCCGTTGATTCTCTGATAGGATTGCGATACTTTTAATCTGTTGCGAGCTGCAAGCTGAAATAGCAGTCATCGAATAACTAGCGCATAACAACGGAAGTTCACCCCCCCATAGAGGGAAGATAGGACAGGAGAAGCTTGCCAATGAAACTACCGACGTTTTTGATTTTTGGGGTTCAGAAAGCTGGAACCACCTCGATTTATAGTTATTTGAAAGAACATCCCCAAATTTATATGAGTCCCCTGAAGGAGACTAATTTTCTCTCTAAAGATAGCGATAATTTGTCCCCCGAAGAATGGGAGAATCACCAGTTTTCTTCGGAAAAACGAGCAAAAATTCGGAATTTCGAGCAATATTGCCAGCTTTTTACTGAGGCCGACGGAGAAATTGCCATTGGAGAAGCTTCCCCTAACTATCTGTTTCATTACGAAACCTCTATTAAGAATATTCGCCGGTTTCTTCCCGACGTTCAGTTAATTGCCATACTGCGCGACCCGGCTGAGAGAGCGTACTCGGATTATTTGATGCATATTCGCGATAATATCCCGCTGAAATCCAAAAGTTTTGGCACTCTAATCGAGTCTCACCCGCAATCCTTTATCTTTCGGAAGGGGTTTTATTACACGCCGTTAAAGCAATTTTTTGATGCTTTTAGTAGCGACAAGATTAAAATCTATTTGTATGACGATCTATGTGAAGATGCCTTGGGTTTGATGCAGGATATGTTTGAATTTGTCGGCGTCGATCGCCAATTTTGTCCCAACGTGCTGAGAAAGGAACAAGTGGCTGAAATCCCTAAAAGTCGAGTGGTTAACCAGATCCTCGTTGAAAAAAATCCCTTGAGAACGACTGTCTCATTGATACTAAAATCTTTTCTTCCCGTTGAGTCAAGGCAGAGATTGCGCCGCCGTTTCATTGAATGGAACTCCCACTCCAAGAGCCAATCTCCTCTTTTAATTAAATATCGCCAGAAGCTGATCGATATGTATCACGATGACCTTCTAAAGCTAGAAGACCTGATCCAACGAGACCTGTCGGGCTGGCTGACAATTTAACCGCTGCTGGCTGTCAGCCAACTCCTTTTGTCATTTCAATGTAGTAAACTACTTAGGATTTGTCCAGATTTCGGGGAGGAATGGGACGGCCTTGGTAGAATTGACGCTCTAATCCACCCAGTTTCCACCAGACGATTCCGGTGGTGATACTGGCGATGCTTGTCCCCAAAACCGCCCAGAATCCAGGTTGACCTAGCCAAACAGCCAAAATAGGAGAAACCGCCCAACCCCAAGCAGCGATCGCCCCGGAAGCAGTCCGCAGCCGTTTGAGGTTAGCTAAAGCACCGGAACAACTGGCACAGTGAACGGTGTGGGAATGGTAGCGATCTAAGAGAGCTTCTCGCCGTTGGGTCGGGGGCAAGGGCTGGTCGGGAAAGGGTTGAGCCTCGTACTCATTTACCCATTGGCGGAGCTGTTCCACAAAGCGATCGGCCTTGGTGGGCAGATAGCAAGTTTTGTTGTAGTTGGGGCTGCCTCCTCCGGCTTCTAAGTAACGCTCTTGAAGGTGCAGGAAAATTTGGTCGTCTTCGAGAATGCTATTCTGTCCGAGGTGGGAATACCAGCGGGGGGTTAGTTTTAGGAAAAATCCCGGTAGCTCTGAGGAGAATTTGAAGGGAAACCGAGCAAAGAGGCGGCATTTTCCTTTAGCAATGGGTGTCGCATAAACCACCGTTAGGGTGCGGCCAAACTGCTTCGAGGTCAGGTCGTGCCACATCAGATTGGGGCAACAAAGCGCGTATGCTGAGAGCCAAGGGTTCCTCTCCGGGGGCCTTCCTGCCAAAATCCTTGAAATCCCCCCTTTCCTGCCGAAATAATCTCCAATTCCACCGGCCCGGCATTGGCGCGGTTGCCCACAGACTGGTGGTGGGTATAGGGAATATGGCTGGAATCAATGACATTTTCCAGCAGGGTCAGGGCGTCGTAGGGCAGATCGCGAAAGGTATTGAGTACGACCCATCCTTCTGGCATGTCTTCCAGGGGATCGACGAGGGGAATGGGAGTTTCTGCCGCATTCTCGGGATTTCCTGCGTAAATAAACAGCAGTCCTTGGGCGATCGCCGTGGGGAAAGTTTTCGCACAGGCCCGTTTCGCCGTTTGGGCTTGAGTGCCTTCCGGCTGTTGAGGAATGCGATCGCACTGGCCGCTCCCTGTAAAGGACCAACCGTGGTAGGGACATTCCAGCAATCCTGCCTCATTAATTCTGCCTTCGCTCAAGGGGGCGAGGCGATGGGGGCAACTATCTTGAAAAGCTCGCCAGCACTGGGCTTGAGCGTCCCACCAGATCGCTAAATCCTCCCCCAGCAAGGTAAAGGACAGGGGCCGGTCGCGGGGGAGATCCGCTAGGTAAAAGACGGGATACCAAGCTTCGCGGACATCAAAGCGCTGGGGATCGCTGCCGCCAGCTTGTCGGGTAGAATCGGCGCTAATCGGGCTTTCCAGGGTTTGCACGGGGGGTTTGGCCATTGCATGTCATTTCATTAAATATTGTAAAAAAATTTCTCTTGCCAGGTCATGTGGTAAGGGCGATGATCTTGGAGGCAAACCGAGGAATTTAGCTGAAATAGCCCTATTTTAAGCTTTGTTTTCGCAAAAGCCGTAGACTGAGTTGGGGTTTCGATGGCTGAGAGCCTAACACCTTTTTGGCAAGGACAACTCAAAGGTGAGGATTATCGCTGTCAGTCCCACCCTAGGACACCGCTAAAAGCGGCGATCGCAAGAGAACCCAGGGAAGAATGCTAAGCCGCCACAGCTTGGGTGGAAGGGCTTAATTTTGAACTTTGAGTCCCTAGGGATGGCTGAGACTGGCGCGCGGGTAAGGAGACGGTTTCTAGTACCGTTACCTCCAGACTCACTGAAACCAGATAGGCCCCCGGCTGACCGTTTACGGCTTGGGAGACCATTGCCGTCAAGTCTGGCCGTTCTCCGGTGATGGGATTTCTCAAAACGCAGCGATCCCACTCGAATTGCGCTTGAGGATTGAGACAGAGGACGTAATGCTTAGTCATGGTGATCAGTTTTCAATCAATAACAACCAAGAGTGATCCTGGTTGGACTTTTTTCTATTATAGAACAATTGTACCAAACCCCTTAAATCAAGTTTTATCGCAAAAAGTCAGCCGGATGGGAGAAAGCCGCTATAGTCTTAGCAACATAATTGGTTGAGGAGCAAAATCATCATGGGTTTCATTCAAGATTGGCGATCGCTAGGCGCTGTTGTATCGCGTCAAGGACGATTGTTGGGGTTGGGAATTGGTGCGACGTTGGCCTTGGGTAGCAGCGCTGTCGCAGCGCCGGAGATTGTTTTGGTGGATAGACAGGCGCAGGTGACACTTAACCTGGTAGATTTACAGCAATTTGCTGAAACTGGCGTAGTTCCGCCGCAAATGCAGGCTTTTTTCCAAACCAGCGGTCGGGTTCCCCAGAACCTTAGCAGTTTGCTGACCAGGGAAGTGTTAATTAATCCGCGTTTTATTAATAATTTTCTCAGCAGCACAACCGGAGAATTTTTGTTGCTCAAGCTCAATGAAACCATTGCCTCCTCTGCGGCTCGGCCCAATTTAGAAGGGTTGAAAACAGCGGTGGTAACGGCGCATAGTAATGATAATCGGGTCTCAATCCTGGAGATTCTGCGTCATTTTCCAGCGGATAGCGTCACGATTAATGTTGTTCCCTTAGAGGGGGCTTACAACGATGTCAAGACCTTTGTCGAGCGGATTTTACCGGCTCTAGAAATTGCTAAGGATTTTTTGCGGGATATTGTGTGTGAGTGCGAGCAGGTGACAACCCCCGGAAGCACCTCGACGGGCAAAGAGCTGAACCTGCAAAATTGTAAGCTAGTAGACCGTCAAAAGACTTCGACGCCCATTGAATCGCTCTCATCCTACTAAATGCCAGATCTCGGTGAAAAAATCTTGTTTGGGGTGAAATTATGATTTTCGATAGAGTACCGCGATGGTTTCGTCAAGCGGTTAAATTCACTGGCTCCAGCAGCCTCTCGCTGGCGGCGATCGCGGTGGGATGGGCTAGCGCTGCCTCTGCGGCGGAAACGATTATCTTTACCTACGGCCCGTTCCAGCAATCCGTTGCGGTGAAAGACCTGAGAACCTTTGCAGAAACGGGAAGAATGTCCTCTTCTGTACGTTTTTTGGTGAGAGTATCCAGGGCTGAGCCAGAGTCAGTCCGTCGTGTGTTAACCCAGGAATTGGAGGTTGGCATCGTTTTTCTCAGTAATGTTTTTAACTCACTTCCGGGGGAATACGTACTATTCCAAGCAGGACAAATCTTCCATCCCCGCGGTCGGCGAGCTGTAATTGAATCTCTACGCGGTGCGCTGGTAATCTCTGCGGTGGATAATCGGATTTCGCTGCTGGAGTTTTTTGAGAACTACCCAACCCAACAGTTGTTTGTGGACGGGATCAGATTGGCCAGAACCGCCTCCGATGCGGCCCGCCTAGCTAATCAAGTGGGCGATCGCTTAGATGTTGCTGTCCGAATTGTCAGAGACATGGTAGACGATCTACTTTGCGATTGCCAATCGCCAACCCTATCGGAAATCTCGCCCAAGCCCTAGGGGATCGACGAATAACTATATTTCTGACCAAGACAATACTTGGGAAAGAGGTAGGATTTAAGGACGTTAAGCGATCCTAAAGGAGTTAATAAAGACGAGCAGGGACTAAAGGCGTTGGATTTTCAAATTTAAGGCTACCTGCTCTACCACTCCTTTTTTTAGCAAACGGTTTAAAATCATGAAAACATGTCCTTGTTGTTCCGCTCGCTTGTTACGGCATGCTAGCCGCAACCGGGTTTACTGGTTCTGCCCCAGTTGTCATCAGGAAATGCCGACCTTATCTCTTCTTGATAAAACCAATAGCTTATCTCCTGTAGCCTCTAATTAGAGCGTTCTGGTTTTTCCGATGGGTGACGGATTTGGTAGAATATTACCGCTTTTTAGCGATTTTCAAGCTTTAGGTGCTTAATTCCCTACCATCGTCCCCATCCTAGCAGCCTGGCCGCAACTTTCCTGATTTAATTTTGAAGGGTATTAAGCCAAAAACAACCTAAAAATCAATCCCTTTTCCGGTTTGGGCAAATTCAGCCACGGTCTGCTCCGATAATTCCTGGGTGGTCATCGCCTGCAAAACAGCCAGCGGCACAGTTAGGTGATGGGCCCCGGCTTGGAGAGCAGCGGCGGCTTCCTGGGGAGACTTTAAGCTAGCAGCCAAAATTTCGGTCTTGCTTCCCGCTAAGACTGCCGCCATTTCTCTGGTCAACCCTAAACCATCGCCCAAGAGTCGGGTGGCTCGATTGACGTAAACAATCGCATATTTAGCCCCGGCTTCGGCAGCGATCGCCGCTTGGGCAGCGCTATAAATCGCGGTTACGGAACAGGGGATTTTAGGAGATAAATGGGCTGTTGCCTGAAAACCGACGGTTGTTGCGGGAATTTTCAGGACAATTTCCTCGCCGATCAGCGCAGCCGCCCGCTCTCCCTCCCGGAGCATTCCTTCTAAATCCGCAGCACACAGTTGATAATACAACTCCCCCAGACTGATTGCCGCCAGTTTGTGCAAGGTTGCTTCGGGGGAAAATTGGCTCTTGGCCAGCAGGGTCGGGTTAGTGGTAATGCCCTTGACCCACCCCCACTGCCTGGCTAACTGCGCCTCGCTGATGATTGCTGAATCTAGGTAAAGCATGGCTAATTTTTGGCGATCGACGCTCTCATTTTAATCCAGCCCCCGTTCCCCAGGAATTCCCAATGGGCGGTAAGCGAAGCCATGCCAGAGGATTATGGCGTTGCTGCTGTGAGTTGAAGAACCTTTCCCCAGAAACATTTCCCAAAAATTCTTATCCATGAATTTTAAATAAATGGCGTCAAATTTGAGTTAACATGGCAGCGCCCCGCTTCCAATCCCATAAATTGCACTAACGTTACCGGCAATGTCCAGACAGTTGCTGCCCTCCCAAGACTTTTTCTGGCCGTTTTGGCCGCTGTTGCCCCTCTATCCCTTCGGCCGGCGGCGAACCCTGCGGCAGGAAGTGGTTAAGGACACCCTTTGGACATTTGACCAGCTTCAAGGCATTTTTTATGTGGTTGTGCCCATCCGCATGAGTGTTATCAAGCTCCATCGGGGAGGATTGCTGATCTATGCGCCCGTTGCACCCACCCCGGAATGTTTGCGCCTTCTGGGAGAGTTGGTGGCGAAATACGGCGATGTCAAATATATTATCCTGCCCACCAGCTCCGGGTTGGAGCATAAAATTTTTGTCGGCCCCTTTGCCCGCTCTTTTCCCAAAGCGCAAGTATTCGTCGCGCCGGATCAGTGGAGTTTTCCTTTGAATTTGCCCCTAAGCTGGCTAGGATTTCCCCGAAAGCGTACCCACCTGCTGCCTGAAGACAGCCGCCAGGCTCCCTTTGCTAGCGAGTTTGACTATGCCCCTCTCGGAACCATCGATCTCGGCCTGGGCCAATTTACGGAAGTCGCCTTTTGGCATCCGCGATCGCAAACCCTGCTGGTGACCGATTCACTCATCGCCATTCCGGAGGAGCCGCCGGAGATTGTCCAACTCGATCCCTATCCCTATTGTTTCACGCGCGCGAGCGAGCCAGCGAGGGCTTTGAAGATACCATGCCTAATCGCCGCCGAGGGTGGCAGCGGATTTGCCTATTTTCCCTTTATTTTCAACCGTCTGCCCTGGAAGTTCCCCCCTGGGGTCAGGTCTTTCGCGATGCCCTGCGAGCCAACGATCGCACCAGGCAAAGTTATTTTGGGCTGTATCCTTTTCAGTGGCGATCGGATTGGCAACAATCCTTTGCCGCCCTGCGGGGCGGAGGGCAGTTGTTGGTCGCCCCAGTTCTACAAACCCTGATTCTCAATCGCGCGCCCCAGGAAACCCTCGCCTGGGTGGAAAAAGTTGCAAGCTGGCAATTTCAGCAGATTATTCCCTGTCACTTTAGCGCCCCCATTGGGGCCGGGCCGGCAGAATTTCGGCAGGCGTTTAGGTTTTGCAGCCCGCTGGTCAGCCTTCGCCCGACCACTGGCGCTTACCCCCAGCGGATTTCATGCTGCTCAAAAAGATCGATGCGGGACTGGGTAGGATGGGCGTATTGCCTCCAGCCAAGTAGATCGGGCAATCTTTGAGCCTAATTACCCAGCAACTTTTCGAGTTGAGCGATGAGCTGGGGTGCTTGCATAACCCCTTCAATGCGCTCCACTGGCTGGCCGTTTTTAAATAAAACCAAGGTCGGCAGCGCTTCAATTTGATATTGGGAGGCGAGCTGGGGATACTTGTCCGTGTCAATTTTGACGACCTGTAAGCGGCCTTGCAGCCTGGCATTCACCTGTTCCAGAATCGGAGCCATCATTTTGCAGGGAACACATTTCTTAGCGCCAAGATCAAGCAGTTTGGGTAATTTTGCGTTAACTGCTTTATCCGTGGTTTCTTTATTGATTCCTGTTGCATCAACAGCCAAGATAGTATTACAGGCGGCGCTTGTGCAACTGCACGGCGGTTGTTGCGCCAGGCAAATTACTCCGATTGATGCCACAATAACCAGTAAGATTAATTTCAGCGAATTCATTTTTAAGTCTCTTTTTATTTTTTTCCGCAGTCATTTGCCGATTCCTTTTTTTAATTGCTTGACAGTTTGGTTTTACCATCATCAACGACTTTCTGGATATTTTCCTCGTTGACTGCTGACTGACCCTTGACTAAGCCCAGTTCGGTCAGATTCAGGTGTTCAAACTCGGTGAAGCCAGCTTGTTCCAGGCAATTTTTTACGCAATTCAACGGACAGCCATCTATCGCCAGAATCTTCTCCGCGCTTTCGGTGGTCTTCATAATGCCGCTGACCCGTCCGCCGATTCCGGCCAGACAA
>JAAUTE010000109.1 GCA_012031815.1 Chloroflexaceae bacterium | reverse complement strand
CGATGTAGCAGACGATGTCGGCCGGCGCGTCGTCGCGGATCTTCGCCACCGCGATCTCCGGCAGCACCGTGAAGTTCGAGAACGTCGAGCAGCCCATGTAGTGAAACACCGGCTTGCCGTCGATCTTGAAGCGCGACGACCCGTCCGGCATCACCCCCTGCCCCTGCGTCGAGCGGATCGACGTGCACAAGTTGGTCTTGCGGCTCAGACACGACGGGCAGGAGCGGCACTCCGGCGTGTAGAGGGGAATGACGCGATCGCCGGCCCGAAGGCTTTTGACCCCTTCCCCGACCTCAACCACGATCCCTGCCCCTTCATGGCCCAAAATCGTCGGAAACAGCCCTTCCGGATCGGCTCCAGAGAGGGTGTAAGCATCGGTGTGGCAGACGCCGGTGGCTTTAATTTCTACCAAAACTTCTCCGGCTTGGGGCCCGGCAAGCTGTACGGTTTCGAGGCTCAGGGGCTGGCCGGGGGCTAGGGCAACGGCGGCTTTAACGTCCATTTTTGCAGGCTGCTCAACTCTGGGTCTCATTATTGCGGGCCGCTTCGGTGACAGTCAAGGGGAGCGGCGATCGCGCAAAATGGAGAAGCAGTCTCAAGTGAGCTGAGATCTTCCCTTGCCATCTCTACAGGAAAATCACCTCAACCAAGCCAAGGCCAGTTTGCAGCAAGCCCTCTCCTGGTATGCCAGCAAGCGCCGCCACTGGAATTATCCCCCGGATGCAGAGCTACAAGCCGCCGTCCGCCAGGATTTGCAATCCCTGAAAACTTCCCTGGAAAAACTTGACCAAAAAGCCATTAAAATCGCCGCCTTTGGCCTGGTCAGTCGGGGTAAATCGGCGGTGGTCAATGCCTTGCTCGGTCAGAAACTGCTGCCCACAGGCCCCATCCACGGCGTGACCAAGTGGCCCAAATCCGTGAGTTGGACGCCGCCTAGTGCCAAGGTGCAAGTGGAATTAATCGATACGCCAGGGCTAGATGAAAATTGGCGGACAAGAACGGGCGGCCATGGCCCGAGAGGTGGCGGCTCAGGCGGATTTGATTTTGTTTGTCGTTGCGGGCGATATTACGCGAACAGAATACCAGGCTCTATGCGAACTTCGCCAAAGTCACAAGCCTTTAATTTTGGTGTTTAACAAGATAGATTTGTATCCTGAAACCGACCGCGAAGCCATCTTTGCCCAACTGCAAGCCCTCGGTGCGGGCAGTGACGGGCTGGTGGGTCAGATTTTGTCGCCCCAGGAAATTGTCCGAGTTGCGGCCGAACCCCAACCGCTGCCGGTGCGCGTCGAGTGGCCCGACGGACGGATCACCCAGGAATGGGAAGCCGTTCCCCCCCAAATTGCCGGATTACAGGAAACTATTTTGACGGTTCTCAATCGGGAAGGGCGATCGCTGCTGGCCTTAAATGCCTTGTTTCAGGCCAAGGGGGCCGAGGAAAACATTGCCACTCAAACCCTGGCGTTGCGTCAGGAGCAGGCCGAGGCAATTATTTGGAAGCATGCAAAATACAAGGCTATTGTAGTAGCAGCCAATCCCATTGCCATTTTCGATCTTTTAGGGGGAGCGGCGGCGGATTTGCTGTTAATTCGGGCCTTGGCGAGGCTTTATGGGTTGCCCATCACCAGCCATGAGGCAGGGAAATTGTGGCGCAAGATTTTGCTGAGTTCGGGTAGCTTATTGCTGGGGGAAATTGGCAGTAGTATCGCTTTAGCGGTGGCGAAAAGTGCGGCGGCGGCGGGCAGTTGGTTGGAGAGTCCGACGTTGCTGGGCAGTTACGCCACCTTTGCAGCGGCCCAAGGGGCGATCGCCGGCTATGGGGCCTATGCAGTGGGGCAGGTGACGAAGGAATATTTGCGATCGGGTTGTTCTTGGGGGCCATTGGGGCCAAGTACGACAATCCAGGAAATTCTCGCGCAGATTGAACCCAACACGATTCTCTATCGCCTGCGCCAAGAGTTGGGACAACAACTGTAAAACCTTATCCATTTTGCCCCCCTCCGTCTCGCTGCCAGGATGGCCCGTCCCCTAAACTTACAGAGCGATCGCAGAGACAGGATTGGGGAGCGGTATGGTGGAGAGAGTCCCGCAAGATGGGGAGAGAGACGCCCGATGCTATCATCTAATCTGCCGTACCAACTGCCCAGCAGCGAGGAATTACCCGGTTCCGATGAGACCCCAGTGGATAACGAGGAGCAAAATTTTATTCCCAATGTCTTGCTGTTTCTACTCCAATACCTCTGGAGAGAGCGCTATGACTGGTTTTTCGGGGTGGATATGGGCATCTATCACACCACAGGAGTTAATGTTAGAATCCCTGTGATTCCTGATGGATTTTTAAGCCTAGGAGTAGAGCGGCGCAAGGGCGGCAAAGGCAGGAAAAGCTATGTCCTCTGGGAAGAAAACTATGTTCCTCCCATTTTGACCCTGGAGATGGTGTCTGAAACTCCAGGCGGTGAATACACGGAAAAGCTATCAATTTATGCCAAACTCGGCGTCCTTTATTACGTCATTTACAATCCCCTATTTTGGCGGCGCGATCGCCACAGTCCTTTTGAGGTGTATCGATTAGTCGATGGGGTTTACCAATTGCAGGCAGGAGAACCCTTTTGGATGCCAGAAATCGGTCTCGGCATTGGTCGCTGCCTCTTACCAGACGATCCCTTAAAGCGAGAGGTGTTGAGTTGGTTTGATGCCAGGGGCGATCGCCATCTCAGTGAAGCGGAAGTGGAGAGGGAGCAAGCGCAAGCGGAACGGCAACGGGCTGAAGCGGAACGGCAATGGGCTGAAGCGGAACGGCAGCGGGCTAGAGCGGAACGGCAGCGAGCTGAAATTGCACAACAACAGACTGAGGTGGAACGTGAACGGGCTGACGTGGAGCGCCAACGAGCTGAAATGGCACAACAACAGGCCGAAGCAGAGCGCCAACGGGCCGAACGGTTAGCTGAGCGACTGCGACAGTTAGGGGAAGAGATTTAGACTTATCAATCCCAAGCGTTAGGCGAAGCCATGCTGAAGACTTATCGCCCACTACGAGCAATCCTTAGCCATCAACGAACAAATCAGAGACCAGCAACACTAAAGCCGTCACCTTAGCAATGATTGTCCAGGTACTTTTCCCAAAACTTTGACTAAATTTTCTATATCAAGCCCTAATTATCAAACGCAAACAGGGAGATAGACTTAAGCTCAACCGCCCCCGCTCACCCCAAACCCTTACCACCGAACTGCTAGCCATCGGGTCTTGCGCAGGAGAAGTGGCGATCGCTACGCTAAATTGAAAGTAAAGCCGAGAGAAACCCAATGGCAGAACCGCAAAAATCCTCTTAGTGGACGATGAACCCGGCATTCGCGAATCCGTGCAAGCCTATCTGGAAGATGACGAAGAATTGCAGGTAGAAGTCGCAAGTAGTGCCCATGAAGCCTGGGCGCTGATTCAACAAACCCCCCCCGATTTGATCATCTCCGACATCATGATGCCCCAAGTCGATGGCTATCAATTTCTGCAACAGCTCCGCAATGACGCGCGCTATACCCGAATTCCCGTGATTTTTCTGACGGCTAGGGGCATGACCAGCGATCGCATCCAGGGCTATAAAGCTGGGGTGGATGCCTATTTACCCAAACCCTTTAATCCCGAAGAATTGGAAGCCATTGTGAAAAACCTGCTGGAGCGAAGAAAAAGCGCGAGCAGCCCCGACGAAACCGGTAAATTAGACGAAGTTATCCTTGAAATCAAAGATCTTAAAGAACGGCTCGGCCAACAGCAAAGCCTGATCACAACCCCGTCTCCCATTCACATTGAATTAACACCCCGCGAACAAAGCGTCCTAGACTTAGTGGCGGAAGGCTTAATGAATAAAGAAATTGCCCGCCGTTTAGAAACCAGCGTTCGCAACGTAGAAAAGTATGTCAGTCGCCTCTTTAGCAAAACCGGAACCAATAGCCGCACTGAATTAGTCCGTTTTGCCCTCAAACACGGCCTCACTAAATAAACCCATCCCCTTCAGTTGCTCCCGCCCATACAGCTTTAAACCAACGATGGCAGTCAAAATCGGGAGATTTATACCAAACCCGATCGCAAAGCCACCACGGCAGCCTGGACGCGATCGTCCACGGAGAGTTTATTCATGATGCCGCGCACGTGGGTTTTAATGGTGTTAGGACTGAGGTAGAGGTCTTCTGCAATCTCGGTATT
Source organism: Chloroflexaceae bacterium (assembly GCA_012031815.1). GTDB lineage: Bacteria > Cyanobacteriota > Cyanobacteriia > Cyanobacteriales > JAAUTE01 > JAAUTE01. The sequence goes on along the minus strand of JAAUTE010000109.1, from coordinate 8,343 downwards.
GCTCTTACCTTGAACAATTAAGCGCAAAACATCCATCTCCCGCTCCGAAAGATTGCCGATATTTTGCTGGGGGGCTGGTGGCTTGAGATTGCTTAAAACAACTCGCGCAATTTGGGGATCGAGATAGGTTGCACCATCCTGGGCAGCTTCAATGGCCGCTAATAGGCGATCGAGACTGGCTCCTTTTATGCAGTAGGCATCAGCCCCGCTGGAGAGGGCTGCAATTACCTCGGTTTGTAATGTGTGGGAAGTTAGCATAACCACTCGCACCTGGGGCAATTGTTCTTTGAGTTGCTTGGTGGCGGCGATGCCATCCAGTCGCGGCAAACCAATATCCATAACCACCAGGTCTGGCTGTAGTTTTAGCGCCGCCTGGACTCCAGAATAGCCATCTTCGGCTTGACCCACAATTTCAAATTCTGCATGGGCGGCCAGGGCTTGCTCCAAACCGAGCTGCATCAAGGGGTCGTCTTCTACAATCAAAATTCTCAGTTTAGCGGCGATTTCTTGGGACATAACGATTGCTAAGAGGACAATAATCTTTACCCTATCTGATTTTAGCCCCAGCAGCTTCCTTTAAAGCTAAGCTTTGACGAATCCAGACCCTGCCGTTGATTCACCCGCTTGGACGAAGCGAAATTAAGAAATAATTCGCCAAGATTTGAATACTAGGAGAAAAAGTAAGCTAAAATCTAGCTGTTTTATCTCTGTTTGTAACCCCTTAATTGCAGTTGCAAAATTTTGAAACTCCGCCCTTTTATGACCTGTAAATCCGTTTCCGGCTGGCAATATTTTCTGCAAGTCGCCACGTTAACCCTGGCGATCGCCAGTAGTGCCGCTGTTGCCATTTTTTACTGGGAACTGGGGGAGCAAGTCAGTGCTTCGCCGGTCTGGCCCAGTGCCGGGATTGGACTGGCAGCGCTGTTGCTAGGGGGAGAGCGGCTGTGGCCGGGGATTTTTTTTAGGAGATTTTTTACTGACGCAATTTTTTGGGCGTTGCGCCAGTGCTGTGTCTGGCCTCGGCGGTGGGAAGCAGCCTGTCGGCGATCGCGGCGGTGAGAGGGCTGCGTTGGTGGAGATTTTCCCCGGCTCTAGAGCGACTGCGGGACGTGCTGGGCCTGATTATCTTGGGGGCCCTGCTGTCTCCTGGCATCAATGCGACCATTGATGTGGGAGCCAGAGTTGGAAGCGCGACGCTTTCTTGGCGCCAATTTGCCCTTAACTGGTGGATTGTTTGGTTGGGAGACTGCACGGGCATTTTGGTGTTTGCGCCGCTTTTATTGCAACTAGCCTTTGTTTATGGAAACCCTCACCTCCGCTACCGACCCCGGCGCTTTTAGAAGCAACCTTGGGCATGGGAGCGATCGCCTTGGTGAGTTGGCTGGTTTTTGCCTGCAAGCAACTACACGCCATTACTGCCTATCCCCTGGAATATTTGCCCTTTCCCTTGTTAATGCTCTCTTCCCTACGCTTTGGTGTAGGCGGGGCGGTGGGGGCCAGTGCCATTGTGTCGGCGATCGCGGTGGCCGGAGCGCTGCAAGGGGTTGGGCCCTTTCTGGTCAAGGTATCTGACCCCACGGAAGCCGTGTTATTGCTGCAAACCTTTATGGCGGTATCCACCATTACGGCCCTGATTTTGGGGGCGGTGGTAGCGGAGCGGCAACAGGCAGATGAACAATTGCATCGCGCGATGGAACGCGATCGCCTGCTGTCGGAGGTCGCCTTGCGAATTCATCAATCCTTAGATTTAGAAGCCATTCTGGAGAGAACTGTCGCCGATATTCGGGAACTGCTGCGGGCCGATCGCGTACTGTACCTGGCACTCCACGAGCCACAAGCCTGCATGAAAGTGATTGCCGAATCGGTTGCGCCTTGCTATCCTTCGCTGTTGGGTTGGGAACCTCCCCCGGAATTTTTGGCCGCTGCCCCCTCGTTTGATGTCCACGGCCAAGTCTTGGCCATTGAAAACACCGACTGCGTGGAGTCAGATCCTCTACTTAAGCAATACTATGAACGCAACCAAATTAAAGCGGCGCTGGTCGTTCCCCTAGTGGTTCAGCAGCAGCGCTTAGGGGTGTTGATCGTCCATCAATGTCTGGCTCCCCGCGCCTGGCAGATCGCCGAAATCGATTTGCTCGCTCAGCTTGCTACCCAAATTGCGATCGCCATCCAGCAGGCTCAACTTTACCACCAAGTGCAGTCTCTCAATTGCAACCTCGAACAGCAGGTGAACGAACGCACCCAACAGTTGCAAGAGAAGATGCAGGAGCTACAGCAGCTCTACGAGATGAGAAATGTGTTTATCCAGGCAGTTTCCCACGATCTACGCACGTCAATTATGGGATTGCTGATGATCTTGCGTAACTTACAGGGCCGCGCTGGGGAAACCCTGTCCCTCTCTCGCCCTATTTTGGAAAGAATTGTCCAGTCAGGAGAGCGCCAACTGAGTTTGATCAATGCCCTCTCTGAAAATCACTGTGGGGAAGTCACGGAATGTGTTCTGCACCGCCGTCCCCTGGATCTACAAGCGTTCGCTGGGGAAATTTTGCGGGAATTTGAACCGCGCTTGCAGCAAAATGGGGCAGTAGCCGACAATTTAGTGCTCCAAGGTTTACCGGCGGCGGCGGCCGATCGCGAACAATTGCGTCGCGTGTTCGAGCATTTACTCAATAACGCCCTCAAACACAATCCACCAGGAGTTCGCATTGCGATCGGGGCGACCTACGAAAACGGCTGCCTGCGCTGCACCATCGCCGATAACGGCGTTGGCATGAATCAATTGCAGTGCGAGCAACTGTTTAAGCTCTATGTCCGGGGCAACTGCAACCAGCGCCTGACCGGAATTGGTATCGGCTCCTACGAATGTCGGCGCATCATTGAAGCCCACGGCGGTAAGATTGGGGTTCGCAGCCAGCCGCAGCGGGGGTCACAATTTTGGTTTACCCTACCTCTGGCCGAGCCGGCCCTCTCCGCCGAAACCCATCAAGCTTAATGAGCTAGTTTAGACCCAAATGAATGTTAGTTGATTCACGAAAATATTACATGTTAGCGGCCGGGCTGAGGGCCGTCCCTTGTTGGGCAGTAGTCAGCGCTGCGAACAATCCCAGTTTGGGCGCGTCTGAAGGGTTGGGGCAGGGGAAAGACTATCGCAAATCCCTCAAAAATAGGGCGAATTAATTTTAGAATAGCCATTATGATAATCATCCCTCAGTCTCTTGTTTCTTAAGCTTTAAAAAAACCATGTTTCACTTTCAAATTCAACCGGACAGCGAAATTCCTGCTTCTAAACAACTCTTCGACCAAATTCAGTTTGCGATCGCCTCTGGGCAATATCCACCGGGACAGCGCTTGCCCAGTACCCGCCAACTGGCCATGCTCACGGGGCTGCACCGCAACACGATCAGCAAAGTTTATCGCCAACTGGAAGACACGGGATTGGTGGAATCTCTAGCGGGATCGGGGATTTATGTGAAGGTACAGAGCCATGAAGGAGGAATGCTCCTGGATTCGCCTCTATTAGTGCAGTTTCCCCAAGCCAGAACCACTATTCAAAAGAGCCTGGACGAACTGCTGACCCAAGGTTGCACCCTTTCCCAGGCGCGGGAGCTGCTCCTCGGCGAGATTGACTGGCGGTTACGCTGTAGCGCTCGCGTTTTGGTCACCGTACCGCAACGGGATATTCCCGCAGGAGAGCTAATGCTGCGAGAAATCGAACAATCTCTGGACATTCCCGTGGAATTAACGCTACTTGAAGATTTACCGGGGATTTTAGCAGCAGTGCAGTTTGCCACCGTGGTTACGAGCCGCTACTTCATCGGGGAAGTTTTCAAGCTAGCGCCGCCTAAAACCGTGCGGGTGATTCCCGTGGATATCTATGACTATGCCAAGGAGTTGGATATTGTCAAGCACTTGCCCAAGGATGCCTGTTTGGGACTGGTCAGCTTAAGTGCCGGAACCTTGAAAGTGGCAGAAACCATCGTTCACAGTCAGCGGGGCGACGATTTACTGATTATTACCGCTCAAGTTGACGATAAAGACCGCATGACCTCCTTAATTCGAGCTGCACAAACGATTATCAGTGACCCCGCCAGTTGCGATCGCGTCCGGGAAGCGGTGAGAGGGATGAGAGAAAACCTGATTCGGATGCCAGAGATTATCCGCAGCGAGAACTATATTGGCGAAAAATCCTTAAATCTGCTGCGCCGCGAGTTGGGCTTGGGAATTGAGCCGCTAGGTGCAGGTTGAATTAGGCAAGGGGCATTATAACGGGTAAAATAAGCAAATGTAGCGTTAGTCACAAAATTTTGCTATGGGTCTTAATCGCCGCCAACTATTGTATTTGCTGGGAGCCTCTGGGGGAGCCGTTGCCCTGGGAACCTTACCCCAACAAGCCAAAGCACAATCTGCGCCAGCCGCTGAAGGGCCTCATACTCTGGCGCCCTTGCCCTATGCTTACGAAGCCCTCGAACCCTACATTGATGCGGAAACCATGCGGTTTCACCACGATAAGCACCATGCTGGCTATGTCCGCAATCTCAACGCGGCTATTAACAAGTACCCAAATCTAAGAAACCAGAGTCCTGAAGACCTGGTGCGGAATTTAGACAGCCTGCCGGAAGATATTCGCCAAACGGTACGCAATAACGGCGGCGGTCACGTCAATCACACGATGTTCTGGCAGATTATGGCTCCTAATGCGGGCGGTAAACCTACGGGCGAACTGGCCAGGGCCATTGACAGCAGCTTTGGCAGTTTTGAAGCTTTTCAAGAGAAATTTAACCAAGCGGGCAGCGGCCGTTTCGGAAGCGGCTGGGCCTGGCTAGTGTTGGAGGGGGACAAACTTGCCGTTACCAGTACGCTCAATCAGGATAGTCCCTGGATGAGCGCCATGGTTCCGATTATGGGCAATGATGTTTGGGAACATGCCTATTACCTGAAGTATCGCAACGATCGCGGGGCCTATCTCAAGCAGTGGTGGAACGTAGTTAACTGGCCGGAGGTGAATAAGCGCTTCCTGCAAGCTCGCGGCCGTTAAGGTTACTGGCTGTCCTGCTGATCCTGGGTGAAGAGATTAGGTCAGGACAGCTAGAACTGGAGGGGATGGAGAGATTTTGACTTTAAGGGGTTTTTGGGAAAGCCATGACTCTAGGGGATCAGATTTACGTTTATCGCGAATTTTGGAACCTGCAAGGGGTTTACGAACATCACGGCATTGACTGCGGCGATGGCAGCGTTATTCACTACCGCAAGTTTGGCGATCGCGCCCGGGTAGAGCGGACGGCATTGGGAACCTTTACCCAAGGACGGCGGTTGTTTAAGCGGGAGTATGGGGGTGGTTTTTGCTTTATCCCCGAACAAACCCTGAAGCGAGCGGCAAGTCGGCTAGGGGAGGAGAAATATAACTTACTATTCAATAATTGTGAGCATTTTGCGACCTGGTGTAAGACAGGCATCAATGACAGCCAACAGATTCGAGATTTCCTGCCCGCGATCGCCAAACTCAAGACCCGCGATCTGGAGGAACCGTTGCAGCAGGCCCTGGGGGGAACCACGCCGGACAATGCCCAACGATTACTTAATCAAGCTTTGGGTGATATTAAAGTCGTTTGGGATGAGGTACAGCCCCGCTATCGCCAGTATTTGAGGGAGCGGGATAGCTGGCAGCAGGTGGCGAAATTAGCGCTGCAACGACAGCGGGAAGATTTGGCACGGGCGGCCCTGAAGCAGAAAAACTTTTATCAGCAGCGTTCCTCGGAACTTGAAACCCAACTCCAACAACTGGCAACCCTAACCGAAACCCTGATCCGCAACCGTCAAGGCCAGGGCTGAGCGCCATCGCCCAATTTTTGGTCATTTATCAACAAATTCGGGTTCTAAGGCTTTCGGGAGTTGATGGCCGCAGAGCTTGCAGAACTTAGCGTCAGTGTCGTGAGCCGATAGGCCGCAGCCAGCACAAGTGCGATCGCTTTTATTAGCGGCTTTCACCAATTGTTTAATCAGTTCGCTCGCCTGCCAGGGAATCACTAAAACTCCGGTAGAAATCATTAATATAGTTAGAATACGTCCCGATTCCGAAAAGGGGGGGTCACGTCACCATAATCCCACCGTTGTCATGGTGACCACGCAAAAATAGAGCGCATCCAGGAAATTTGTAAATCCTGTACTATTAACCTCGTGTTCGACCTGATAGATTAGACCCGAATAGACAAAAACTATCGAGAAAAGCGTTAACAGAATACGAGTTAGAATGATACTATCGGCTCGATTGAGCTGAAGAACTGAAGCTTCTAGCTTCATAAACCGCAGCACCCGCACGATTCGTAGCCAGCGCAGAATCCGCACAAATCGAATATCTAAAAGACCAAATAACCCTGGCAGAATCGCCACTAAATCAATACAAGAAAACAAACTAAAAACATACCTGAGCTTAGCGTCCGCGCACCAGAAGCGCAGCAGATACTCACCCAAAAAAAGCAAAGAAACCCCCAGGTCGATCGCCCGCAGCCAGGTCTGAGCTTGCTCTGGTAAGGCAAATGTTTCCACGACAAACAGCACCGAGGAAACCACAATCAACCCCAAAATGACTAAATTGGTGGTCAAGCCCGCTGGGGTCTCAATATCGTCTAAATAAGTGGCAATTCTAGCTCGCAGGGTCATCACTGGCTGGGGCGCGAGGGGCAGTCCTAGTGTAACATTCTGTTAAGCCTTATTTTGCCAATTCCGGGGGTCTTATGTCTCAAACTGCTCTCAACCTGATTGCGATCGCGGTTTTCACCATAACGATGTCAACCTTGGCTGGCCCGTTGATTCACCTATCCCCAGCGGTTCCGGCAGCGGTGACGGCTGGGCTGTTGGGATTGGCGGCGGTGGATACCCTGGCCCTGGAGAGTCGCGGCGCGACCTTACTGGTGGATGCCTTTGCCTCGGAGCAGGAACGGGAGCGGGTGCTAATTCACGAAGCGGGTCATTTTTTGGCGGCTTACTGTTTGGGTATTCCGGTCATTGGCTACACGCTAACGGCTTGGGAAGCCTGGCGGGCGGGACAGCCCGGTCAAGGCGGCGTCGTTTTCGATACCACTTACCTACAAACCCTCACCCCCCGTCAGTTGCCCCTGGTGTTAGAACGCTATGCCACGGTTTGGATGGCGGGGATTGCGGCTGAAACGTTAAGGGGCGATCGCGTAACGGGAGGAGATGGCGATCGCCAACGATTGCGAGAAGCCTTGAAATTAGCGGGACTGCCGCCAAATACCTACGCTCAAAAAGAAAGCTGGGCCTTACTGCAAGCCAAAAATCTACTGGAGCGACAGCGCCAAGCTTATGATGCTCTGGTAACAGCCATGAAAGAGCGAGCTAGCATTGCCGATTGCTACCGAGTCATTCAAGAAGCGATGCTTCGCGAATAAAATTGCCTGCCAAAAATCCTAGTTTTCTGACTGCCTCGCCTCGCTATCCGGTGAAGTCAACTGAGAAACTTTTAGTCTCAAAAGTTCAAAACTTCCAGGAGACTCAACTAGGGTACGAGGATCGTTTTTGGTTCGAGAACTGTGTTCTAGCAGAGCTGCCTGGCGAAGCGCCTCGTTTTCTACGCCTAAGTGTTCCAGGGCAAAATCAATTAATTGTTCCGTTTTTAGGCATTGAAACTGTTTAGTGAATTCAGACATATCTTTTCTCCCCGTCCATTATAAGGGTGGCAAACTCTCAGGAAGCAATTGTAAGCTAGATGACTAGACTGGTTTCCCCTGCGCTCCCTCAGACGACGCTCATGGTCATTGCTATTGATTTTGGGACGAGCAACACGGCGATCGCCCGCTGGAATCCCGCCACCGCCCAGCCGGAGATGCTCAGCTTGCCCGGACTCTCCCAAACCCTCGCCAACAATCCGCCCCTCATTCCCAGCCTGCTCTACGTTGAAGACGCTGCCCACAATCAGGTTATTGCCGGACAGGCCGTTCGCGATCGCGGATTGGATCTCTCCCGCGACCCCCGCTGTTTCCGCAGCTTTAAGCGAGGCATCGGCACGGCTGTTCAAGGATTTCTCCCCAACCTAGAGGGCGTCACAGTAACCTTTGAACAGGTAGGACAGTGGTTTCTCGGCAAAATTCTGCAAGAGCTGGAAAATCTCGGTGAAAAACCACAATCCCTGGTGCTAACCGTTCCCGTAGATAGCTTTGAACCCTACCGCAACTGGTTGAATGCGGCTTGCGAAACCTGGGCCATTCCCAGAATTCAACTGTTGGACGAACCGACGGCCGCGGCCTGGGATACGGCACCGCAGGCATGGAAATGTTGCTCGTTGTTGATTTTGGCGGCGGTACGGTCGATCTATCGCTGGTACAGCTC
>JAAUTE010000108.1 GCA_012031815.1 Chloroflexaceae bacterium | reverse complement strand
TGCCATTCAAATCGACGACCCCGAAGCGCTGCGGTCATTTACCAATTGTTGCACCGGGAAGGGTTATTCATGGGCGGCTCGGTGGGGATTAATGTGGGAGCGGCCGTTGCCCTAGCCAAGGAAATGGGGCCGGGTCACACCATTGTCACGGTGCTTTGCGATGGCGGCAGCCGTTACCAGTCGCGACTTTATAATCCCCAATGGCTCGCCACCAAAAATCTGCAAGTGCCCGCCCTTTGAGCATTTAAAGCGCTGGTTCCGGGGCGGAAAACTTTGGCGCGATCGCCATAAAACAGGTTAAATGTAAAGTTAGGTTTCTTTGCGTTGACTCCTTGAAATGGCTATGACGAGTTCTTTCCTTGCGCGTCTCCACAGTCCCCAACGTCCGGTCATCGTCTTTGATGGGGCGATGGGAACTTCCTTGCAGACGCAGCAGCTCACGGCAGATGACTTTGGCGGGCAGCAGTACGAAGGCTGTAACGAATATCTTGTCCACACCAAGCCGGAAGCCGTCTCGAAAGTCCATCGAGATTACTTGGCAGCGGGAGCCGATGTCATTGAAACCGATACCTTTGGGGGCACGGCGCTCGTCCTGGGAGAGTACGATTTAGCAGACAGGGCATACAGCCTCAATAAAGCTGCCGCTGAGTTGGCCAAGCAAGTTGCCGCCGAATTTTCCACGCCGGAGAAACCCCGCTTTGTGGCTGGCTCGATGGGGCCGGGGACAAAATTGCCGACTCTGGGCCACATTGATTTTGAGGCGCTAAAAAATGCCTATGGGGAGCAGGTTGAGGGACTCTACGATGGCGGAGCCGATTTGTTGATTGTGGAAACTTGCCAGGATGTGCTGCAAATTAAAGCGGCGCTCAACGCGATTCAAGAAGTCTTTGACCAAAAAGGACAGCGCCTGCCCGTGATGGTATCGGTGACGATGGAAGTGATGGGCACGATGCTGGTAGGGACAGAAATTAGTGCAGTTTTAGCGATTTTGGAACCCTATCCCCTTGATATCCTGGGCTTAAACTGTGCCACCGGCCCGGACAAAATGAAGGAGCATATTAAGTATCTCTCGGAGCATTCCCCCTTCGTCGTGTCTTGTATTCCCAACGCGGGTTTGCCGGAAAATGTGGGGGGGGCGGCCCATTATCGACTCACCCCGCTGGAGTTGAAAATGGCGCTGATGCATTTTGTGGAAGATTTGGGCGTACAGGTAATTGGCGGCTGCTGCGGGACGCGCCCCGATCACATCCAACAGCTCGCAGAAATTGCCCCAACCTTAACCCCTAAGCTCCGCCAACCCCGCTACGATCGCGCCGCAGCTTCGATCTATTTGGCCCAACCCTACGAGCAAGATAATTCTTTTTTGATTGTGGGCGAGCGGTTAAACGCCAGTGGTTCAAAAAATGCCGGACGCTGCTCAATGAGGAGGATTGGGACGGTTTGGTGTCCCTGGCAAAGACCCAGGTGCGGGAAGGGGCCCACATTTTGGATGTTAACGTCGATTACGTAGGGCGGGACGGTGTGCGGGACATGCACGATTTGGTCTCTCGGTTGGTGAATAATGTCACCCTGCCGCTGATGCTGGACTCCACGGACTGGCAAAAAATGGAGGCGGGGCTGAAGGTTGCCGGGGGCAAGTGCATCCTCAATTCCACCAACTACGAAGACGGCGAGGAGCGCTTTTTTGAGGTGCTGCAACTGGCCAAAAAGTACGGGGCTGGGGTTGTTATCGGCACCATTGACGAAGACGGCATGGGCCGCACCGCCCAGAAAAAATTTGCGATCGCCAAACGAGCCTATGAAGCCGCGGTAGACTTTGGCCTTGCGCCGGGGGAAATCTTTTTCGATCCCTTAGCTTTGCCGATTTCCACGGGGATTGAGGAAGACCGAGCGAACGGGCGGGAAACTATTGAGGCTATCCGGCGCATTCGGACGGAATTACCGGGCTGTCATCTAATTTTAGGGGTTTCCAATGTTTCCTTTGGTTTAAACCCCGTGGCCCGTCAGGTGTTGAATTCGATATTTCTCCACCAAGCCTGTGCGGCGGGTATGGATGCAGCCATTGTTAGTGCCAGCAAGATTTTGCCCCTGGCCAAAATTGAGCCGGAACACCAGCAAATTTGTCGGGATCTAATTGGCGATCGCCGCCGCTTTGAGGGAGAGATTTGTATCTACGATCCCCTGGCGGAACTGACGACCTTATTTGAAGGAGCCACAGCCCAAAAAGAGGGGGTGGCCAAGGCAGATTTACCCCTGGAGGAACAGCTCAAGCAACATATTATTGACGGGGAGCGGATCGGTTTAGAGGACGTGCTGGTCGAGGCGCTAAAGCAATATCCACCCTTAGAAATTATTAACGGGTTCCTATTAGACGGGATGAAGGTGGTCGGGGAACTGTTTGGCTCAGGTCAGATGCAGCTCCCTTTTGTGTTGCAGTCGGCTCAAACCATGAAAGCGGCGGTAGCTTACCTGGAACCGTTCATGGAGAAGTCTGACAGTGCCAGCAACGCCAAAGGTACGTTTTTGATCGCCACGGTGAAAGGTGACGTTCACGATATTGGCAAAAATTTAGTTGATATTATTTTGTCGAATAATGGCTACAAGGTGATTAATTTGGGTATCAAACAGCCCGTAGATAATATCATTAGCGCCTATCGCGAGCATCAAGCGGACTGCATCGCCATGAGCGGATTGTTGGTGAAATCAACGGCGTTTATGAAGGAAAACCTGGCAGTTTTTAATGAAGAGGGTATTACGGTTCCGGTGATTTTAGGAGGAGCGGCCTTAACGCCGAAGTTTGTTTATGAAGATTGCCAGAAAACCTATAAAGGTCGGGTTGTCTACGGAAAAGATGCCTTTTCTGACCTGCACTTCATGGATAAATTAATGCCGGCCAAAGCCGAGGGCAACTGGGACGATGGGCAAGGATTTTTAAACGAGATTGGCGAGGGAGAGGCGAGCAACGGACAATCTAGCAATGGCAAGGCAGTTCAGGAATCGGAACCAGAAATCCTGCCCACTGAACCCGCGATCGCAGTACAAGCGGTCGATCCCCGCCGCTCAGACGCCATTTCCCTGGACATTAACCGACCACTAGCCGCCGTTTTGGGGCACACAGCTGCTGAATCCCGGTGATATTTCTTGGGAGGAAATTTTCTGGTACTTGGATTTGCAAGCCTTATTTGTGGGTCAGTGGCAATTTCGCAAAGCCAAGGAGCAGTCGCGGGAAGCCTACGACGAGTTTGTAGACGCAACGGTTCGCCCGATTTTAGCTCGCTGGCAGGAGCGCATTCACCAGGAAAATTTACTGCATCCCCAGGTAATTTACGGTTATTTTCCCTGCCAAGCCGACGGCAATTCTCTTTATATCTACGACCCCACGGCGATCGCCGCCGGAAGCCCAGTAGAAAACTTACAACCCGCAGCCGTGTTTGAGTTTCCGCGGCAGCGCTCCGGGAAGCGGCTCTGTATTGCGGACTTTTTTGCCCCAGGGAGTCGGGATTGGTCGATGTCTTTCCGATGCAGGCAGTGACCGTGGGGGAAATTGCGACAGAATTTGCCAAAAAACTCTTTGATGCCAATCAATACACCGATTATCTCTACTATCACGGTTTGGCTGTGCAGGTAGCGGAGGCATTGGCGGAATGGACGCACGCTAGAATTCGGCGGGAACTGGGATTCGGCCCGCAGGAACCGGACAATCTTCGGGATGTGTTACAGCAGCGCTATGCCGGGTCTCGCTATAGTTTTGGCTATCCTGCTTGTCCCAACATTCAAGACCAGTACAAACAGCTTACCCTATTAAAAACTGAGCGGATTAGTTTGTACATGGACGAGAGCGAACAACTTTATCCCGAACAATCGACAACGGCAATCATCGCCTATCATCCCGCCGCTAAATACTTCAGCACTTAAGCGCTGCCATAGAATTCTGGATTTAATAGCAGTAAATTTAGCGATCGCCGCGTTGTTGAGGTAAACATTTCTGCCCCATGTTTCCACAATAGTTTGCTCAGCAAAGAAACGCTCAGCCAATCCACGGGCTGTGCCGAAACAAGAGCGATCCTATCCTATATCCCTATAGGCTCAAACCGCCAGCCATTTGGCATCCAAATCATGAGTCCACCGGAGGGTCAGCCTTGCCAGATAGTATGGCAATGAGCTGAAATTAGAGCGTTTGCTTGAGAGTTAGTAAGCTCAACCCATACAGGGTGAGGCTGGCCGCCGTTCCTAGGCCAAAGGTCAAAGAACGCGCCCAAGGCAGATCGAAAATGTAGCAGAACGGGTAGAGAACCCGCGCTACCACGTAGGAGATCGCCGCTCCCGTAACCCACTGACCTTCAACCCCCATAAAATAGGCCATTAACGCCGCAGGCACAAAAATAGTAAAGGATTCAAAGGCATTTTGATGGGCCCAAGTCGCCCGTTGAGCATAGGGGGGAAGCTTGTCAAATAGCGCCCTGGGGGCACTAATATCGTAGCCGACCTGAGCGCGAGCTACAGCGACAGCCAGAAAGGGCAAGTAAATTAAGACAGCAGCGGCAGCAATAGCGATCGGCAAAACACTACTGGAGGAAATCGCCATAAATTCAATCGAAGTAGAACAAGGTAACTAATTTACGCTGCTCTTCCGCTTCTTGGCAGGTTTGTAAGAGCGTTTGGCTATCATGAAAAGCAAAACAAATCAACTGTTGACAACGTGCGACAATCTCACGGTTGCATAAAGTACTCGCTTCTGCTAGAGAGAGATTATCATTTTCGGGATTTTCTACCAGATGAATCACCTGCTGGAGCTGTTCCCGCGATTCCTTCGGCTGACGCTTCAGGCTTTGGGGCAAGATCACGGTCAGTAGATTAGCATCAGCTCGCATGGCACCTTTAATCGCAGCGGCATTGGTTCCGATTGCGCCAGAGGTAACCACCCGATTTCCTCCCAGCACCAGCGCATAACTCATCAATTCGATCAACCGTTGATGGGTCATGGGAACATGGCGGGAGCCAAGAATAGCAATGCGTTTGGAACCAGTCTCCTGAATCGCTGCGAGTTCCTGGGCAAGGGTATCAAGATTGGGGATTTCGAGGGCTTGGCTCAAAGATTCTACAACCAGGCTTTAGTGACGCCTGCTATTTTAGCAAAACCCCTTCCAGACTCACGATCTTTTTTGCAGCCCGGCTCATTCTCAAAACCTATCCCCAGGGTTTCTGTCAAAACCGAAATTTTCCCCGGGGCGCTGCTCCCCCCTTGTGCACTTCCCCTGGGCGATCGCAACGGTTGCCCCGCTCCATTAGCCTGTGCTATTTTGAATTAATGCGCGGACGCATAGCTCAGTTGGTTAGAGTACTACGTTGACATCGTAGGGGTCACTGGTTCGAGTCCAGTTGCGTCCATTTTTGCGACTAGGGCAATTTTTTGATCAAAGCTAGCTCGACGCGTTCCGCTGCTGGTTGGGTAATGTCTGCGCGAATGTCTGGCCCGAAAAAGGATTCGATTTTTTCGAGTTTTTCTTGCCAGCTTACCAGGCTAATCAAGGGAGAATCGAATTCTAAAATAAGGGCGTAGGCTCCCTCCCAAACGACTTCCCGCAGGCCCGTTAACAGCGGGCGTTCCTCATCGGTGGGCCTCAAGCCCAAGCGCTGGAGGGATTCGTCTAGGTGGGCTTCCTGCCCGTAGCGATAGCGCATGACATCTCGACGAATTTGTTTTTGGGTTGGGGTTGCCTGTTGTTCCCGCAAGGCTACGACCTCCGGTGCTGGGGGTTGGCTGTAGGGAATGGGTTTGAGTTCTGCGGCTTTTAGGGCCAATCCGCCCAGAAATAAGGGAACGCCATAAAAGAATCCGGCTAAGTTCAGCGTGGCGTTGCCGGTGGCATAGGCTATAAAGCCTACGATAGTCAATAAACCACCCACCACCAGTCCCACAGACCCTAAGGAAGTTTTTTGCAACATACAGCCAAGATTGCCTAAGTTTTCCGTTTAGCTAGATTGTAGCGGCCCCAGTGGCTCCTTTGCCGCGTAAACCCTTGAGGCGGGTGACAGCCCTCGACTGGGAAAAGAGCAGCTTAGATCTAAAATTGACGTATCTGATGGCTGAAGCGATCGCCAGCGCCAAGCGCTCTTTTCCTGGTCTTGAGTAGCCAGCCGTGCTATTTAATTGGGTAATTTTTGGCTTATGTCTTTTTCAAGCGGCCCCTATAAAAGCAAGTTATTTAATGCCATTAATCATCGCGTCCGTCGGTGGGGCGATCGCCTAGAGGTTACCTTCCGGCAGTTGCAGGGCGCTGCCCAGTGGGGATTACAGCTTCTGCTCTATCCGATTTATTTGCTGGTTCAAGGCAAGGGTCACGAACAACCCGTCCTGGAAAACCATTTCAGACCCCAAACCCGCTCCCCGCAGCAGCGCCTGAGCGCGATCGCCTGGAACCGCCCGAACGCCCAACTTCGCCCCCTCAATTGCCGCTGACGCCGCCAACGCCCAGTCGTCCGATTCAACAGGTGCTAGCGGGACTTAATCCCTGGCTGCCCTCTGGATTTGTAATTTTAGAGCCAGAAGTTGCGGTTTTTAGCGGTCAGTTAGCCTCTCAAAAGACGGCAGTGGTGGCGTCAGAACTGCCCAGCGACTTTCAGGTTACAATTCGCGGCATTGCCACCCAGCTTAGTAATCGCCGTTTGATGCTGGTCACTGCCAATAATCAGGTTCTCGACCTCCTCTGCGACGAGCAAATTCAGCAGCTAGAGCAGCGTCTGGCTGAAGCGATCGCCACTTACTGGGAGCAGCGAATTTATCTGCAAACAGCCGCTACGCAGGGAGTTTTGGGCAATCGAGAGGCTTCCTTAGCTCCGGTGCGATTCTTCTGGCAAACCATCGACTCGGTGCAGCGCAGTCCCTGGATGAGAAAACTTAATGCCTTCAATGAGTCAACCTTGGTAGATTTGTTGGCTTCTCGTCCTTGGCTTACCGTTGCCGCTACCAAGCTCGTTGCCGTTGCCGATCGCACTCTGGCGCAAGTGGAAAGTCGGGTCGCCCAACTCCGCGAATCCGTCGCTAACCCGCCTGCCAAACCGACAGCCCCAACCAATGAAACCAACCCGGACAACTGAGTGCCTTAATTCAAGCCGCTGTAGATTACTTTTTTGGCGGGCGATCGCAGTCCCTCTCCGGCGCTGGCGACCAAACCGCTCATTTGCCCCAAGGAACGACCCCGCTAGCTCCTGCGCTGGAACAACACCCTGGAAATTCGGCGATCGCTCGGTGGCTAACCCAGCAAAGCGCCCAGCTAGCAACGCTAGCCCATCCTCTGACGCGATCGCTGACTCAAACCTTGGCCCAGGCGGGGCCCAGGCTAGACCATTGGCGGACTGAAACCTTAGCGGCTTCCGGCACTGGCGATCCCTTTCAAATTAGCCTGCTGATTCAAGCGGCAGTCGACTACTTTTTGGCGGCTCCTCCCAGGGAAAGGGACAGATCCCCGGCGAAAATCAACCTTCTCACCTAGCTGCTCCTGGAGAGACGGTAGCACTGCCAAGAATTGAGGAAGATCCCTGGCTCTCTTGGGAAGATTTATTTGGCCAACCGGAGGCAATCAGCTCAACCAGTAAAACTCCGGCTCCCGTCGCTTTACCTGCGGGATTAGCAGTTCCCAGGGCCAAGGCGTTGGAGCCAACCCTGGAGGGGACTCCTTCTCCGGCGATCGCTTCCTTGCAGCCCCAATCTTTAGTGGTTGACAGCCCCAGGGAAACGGTCAATCAAAACTTGGCGATGCCACTGGAGGCGGAACTGGAAGCATCAACCACCTGGATTGAAACAGAGGCGATCGCCGTGGGTTATGTCAAGCATCCCCTGGAGCGGGTTCTGGAATGGCTGGATCGCATTATTCTATGGCTGGAGGAGACGGTTGCAGCGCTCTGGCGTTGGTTACAGCAGAAATTGAGCAAAACCCCCTGAACAAGGAACAAAAGTTTTTCATAAATCATCTGCTAGTGATTAAGCGATCTTCATAAATTGCTTTCAATATTCCAATTTTCAGGTCTTGGTTTCGATGCACAGGAAAGAAGATGATTTTGTCTTCGTTTTGCTTTCCATAAATGTGATGTTCGCCTGTAATTCTTCATCGAGCTTAGCCAAGATTCAAGCAAGATTTAATTCTCTGTGACAGCATTGTAACTTCAACTCTAGCGATCGCCGCTGCTGCTATGCTAGATCCACCAGGATTGATGAGAAACAGTTCAGGAGCGCATCCGAGTCATGTCTGAGAATTTGAGAAGCCGCGTTGTGACCGGGGGCAAACAGAGAACCCCTAACCGTGCCATGCTCCGAGCCGTCGGGTTTGGGGATGAAGATTTTACCAAGCCGATTGTGGGATTAGCCAGCGGTTACAGCACAATTACTCCCTGCAATATCAGCATCAATCACCTGGCCCTGCGAGCAGAAGGAGCGCTCCGACAAGCCGGGGCCATGCCGCAACTGTTTGGCACGATTACGGTCAGCGATGGGATTTCCATGGGGACAGAGGGGATGAAGTATTCCCTGGTGTCCCGCGAGGTGATTGCCGATTCTATTGAAACGGCCTGTAATGCCCAAAGTATGGACGGCGTTCTGGCCATTGGCGGCTGCGACAAGAATATGCCGGGAGCCATGATCGCCATCGCCCGCATGAATATTCCGGGAATTTTTGTCTATGGCGGCACGATTAAGCCGGGGCAGTACCAGGGCCAGGACTTGACGGTGGTAAGCGCTTTTGAAGCCGTGGGCCAGTACAGCGCGGGCAAAATCGACGACCAGGAACTGCTAGAAATTGAGCGGCGGGCCTGTCCGGGGGCGGGTTCCTGTGGTGGCATGTTTACGGCCAATACCATGTCCTCGGCCTTTGAAGCGATGGGGATGAGTTTGCCCTATTCTTCGACCATGGCCGCAGAAGATGACGAAAAGGCCGACAGCACCGAAAAATCGGCCCTCGTCCTCGTGGAAGCCCATTCGCCAGCAAATTTTGCCTTCCCAGATTCTCACCCGTAAAGCCTTTGAAAATGCGATCGCCGTCGTGATGGCCGTGGGCGGTTCTACTAATGCGGTGCTGCACCTGTTGGCGATCGCCCACACCATCGGGGTGGCGTTAACCCTGGATGATTTTGAGACGATTCGAGCCAAAGTGCCGGTTTTATGCGACCTGAAGCCGTCGGGACGCTACGTGACGGTGGATTTGCATCGCGCGGGCGGCATTCCCCAGGTGATGAAAATGCTGTTGGTTCATGGATTGTTGCATGGAGAGGCTCTAACCATTACAGGCCAGACGATTGCGGAACTGTTGGCAGAGGTTCCCGACGAGCCGCCCAACCACCAAGATGTAATTCGTCCCTGGAGCCAGCCCCTCTATGCCCAGGGCCACCTGGCGATTTTGAAGGGGAATCTGGCAACCGAAGGAGCAGTCGCGAAAATTAGCGGTGTCAAGAAGCCTACCATTACCGGCCCGGCTCGCGTGTTTGAATCAGAGGAAGACTGTCTGGCGCGATTTTGAGTGGACAGATTCAGCCCGGCGATGTCGTTGTTGTCCGCTACGAAGGCCCCAAAGGTGGCCCGGGGATGCGGGAAATGCTAGCTCCCACTTCAGCGATTATTGGGGCAGGTTTGGGCGATGCCGTGGGCTTGATCACCGATGGGCGGTTTTCGGGAGGAACCTATGGGTTAGTGATCGGTCACGTTGCCCCGGAAGCGGCCGTTGGCGGCGCGATCGCCCTCGTGGAAGAAGGAGATAGGATTACCATTGATGCTCCGGCCCGGCTGTTACAGTTGCATGTTGCCGATGAAGAACTGGCCCGCCGTCGCGCTAACTGGCAGCAGCCCCAACCCCGTTACACCAGAGGCGTGTTGGCTAAATACGCCAAGTTAGTTTCGTCAAGCAGTGTAGGAGCGGTGGCCGACCTTGACCTATTTTAGGGTTAATTTAGAAGTATCGCCCGCGTAAACCGGCGTGAAAGCTTTGGGCAAGTTTGCTAGGTGTTTATCGGTTTGGGAGTTTTTGACAATCCCCAGGGCTAAAGCCACGGGGATTCTTGGTTCACCGAGATCTCTTAACTTGAATTCCTTGCGTTGTCCAAGCCAGAGGAGAGGCTCTCCCCAAGCGTTACTTCCGGTATAGCCCTACCGTAGTTGCATTACTGCAAGCCCTGTTTAGCCTTGAAGCGATTAACTTCAAAATACTGTTTGCCTAGCTCCTCTGAATCTTTTACCTACTGCGAGGTGGAGTCTAGAAAAATGCAGTAGAACCGCATAGATTCAATTTTCAAGGTACAGCGCTTTGTCTTTCGACGGCTAGGTTTTTTAAGTGGTTGAATACCTTGCCACCATAATAAGGTATAGCCCATTAGTGTACAAAGTGGCAGAAAAACAACCTAGAGTTCTTGTGGCTATTACCTGGGTTGTTGGCTGTTTCCTCCATCTCCCTTCTCTGGTGGCTTCGCCAATTTGTTCAGCGAGTGTCGTCAACAGCCCCGGCTTATATCCCCATGCGTGAACGCAGGGGCTTTGCGCCGATTTTCGGTAAACAGCGGAGGCTATGGTTAATCGCCTGCAACAGCGCCGGTTTTTCTCCGCTCCAGAAGGCTGTATCCAGGAGAGAACGCTGAAAATATGCTCCCACCACCGGACGCAGCAAAACCCAAGCCGATTGCCAATAAATGTGAGCCTAGCCGTCTAATCTCCATATTTTGAACGAAATTTCTGAGCAGAGCCTAGTGCCCCTGGTTGTAATGTCTTCGCTTACCAACAACCTCAAGCCGCCTGGCAGAGTTCCCGCCCTGGTGGAACCCAGATTAGGCTTCATCTTCTTCGTCATAGCGATCGACGCTGCCAAAAAACACTGGCTCCACCCGAATGGCAACAACACAGGAGGGACGTATTACCATATACTCACCCTGAATATTTTTAATAGGCACATTCATTAATTCAGTGGAGGCGCTTTTCGGCACCAGTTGATTGCTGTACCATTTCTGAAAATCCTGAATGCTCGCAAAGCGGATATCTTCTTTGTGTCCGCTCGACAAAAACAGATGCACTGCGTATTCGTCTGGCTGTCTTGGCATGGCAAGGTTATCCCCAATCTTTCTCCCTTATTATGGGCAATATTGAGGACAAAACACACATTTTTTTCTAGTGCAAGAGATTAAACCGCTGTAGTAGGGCCTCGACAAGACCGGGGAGGGTTTTGTTAAGGTCTTTAGCGTCCTTAAACTGTAACTGCTGATGCTGGGGCAGGTCGAAGGGAAATAAGCCCTTTAAGTCGGCTCGTTCCATGCTTACTAGCAATATCTGCCCAGGACGCTTACTTTGTAGGGCGTAGCCAATCTCGACGCTCACATTGGGACTCGGCAGCAGGCGGGACTTGCCTTCTTGGGGAAAGGCGGCGATCGCGGTTCGATCGGCTACAAAAAGCAAGCATTTCCGAATTTTTCGTAGTTGGGTATCGCTCAGGCGCAACGGCGCTTCTGGGGGTCGGTGGGACTTTTCTAAGGTCAGGGTCAGGCGCGATCGCCGATTGAGGTCAATGATGGTATCGGTCAGTACGGCTTGTAAGGCGCTACCAGCGGGATCATATTCGGTCTGATAGCTTAAAAACACAATGGGATCGAGCCAGGAAGCTAGATCTTGCTTAGTAAAGTAAATTTCGTGAGAGATGAGGTCAACATTGGCGACTACATAGCCACCACTGCCTTCAATGTAAAACTCAATGCGATCGCCTTCAAGGTAGCGACCAAACCAGTCTGATTCCTGGACTTGTTGAATTTCCTCTAAAAAATCAGCCCTCAACCCCGATTTAAGCAGGCCACTCCGGCTCAGTCGCAGGTCATGAGGGCGTTTGACAACCTCTTTAATCGGTTCGTACTGCTTGAGATACCAGGCTCTTAAGGAGATCAGCGCCATGAGCGGGAACGCGAAGATTACACGACAAGTGCGTTAATACCTAGGTATCTTACCAGCAATCGGCCGGTCTAACAGTAACGGCTGATATCCTCACCGCAGGCTTCGGCTAAATAGCACAATGCCCGAAAGCGCAAGGCGACAACTTCATCGTAGAGGGGATTCAGCTTACACAGCGGCGGTATGCTCACCAGGGTACGATTGAAGAATTTTAAATCGCGGGCAAAGGGGCATTGGGCCGGGATCGCCGCACACAAGCGATGGGCCCGTCGAGGATTGTTGATTTCAAGATTGTTGAGCCACCGTCGCAGCGGCGCTAAAAGATCGAAGAAAGGACGGGCAGCTATCCTACGGGGTTTCTGGCTAGACGGCCGTAGCTGCTGTGACCAACCATTGATTTGCTTGAGGGTGTAAGTCGATACATTCATGGTGATTCCGTGCCTGACGCAGCGCTCCAAGTAGCTCCGATGGAAGCCGACTCCCGTTGCGGCTGCAAGTCAGGAAATTAAGTGGTTTTCAAGGAAGCAATCGACTCTAAAGCTTGGGGAGCTGCTTGCGGATTCTCCGGCGTAAAAGCGACTTAAGCGGAGGATCATCTGTCGGTTTGAGGAGGCAGTAAACGGTCGATCGGGTTGCG
>JAAUTE010000107.1 GCA_012031815.1 Chloroflexaceae bacterium | reverse complement strand
ATTCAAGGCGATCGCCGCAAAGGCTGGCAAAACTATGGCTCCCCTGTTCCTCCTGTCAAGAGACTGTCACGAGACATCAAGGGACAGCGTGATTAATTTACCCTAACCCTAACCTTATCTAGAACCACTGACATTAGATTAGACAAACTAATCGCGATCGCCAGAAATTGCTATGGACACGGGCAAAAAAGCCTTGCCAAATCTAAAAACAAATCTAAAATCATGTTAAGATTAAAACTCGAAAGCTAGGTCAAGTGAATGAATTAGACCGGAAGTTTTATTAACGTTTAGTTTAAAGCGTTTTCTAGGGCGAGGTGCCCCTTCGCCGGAGAGGATGTAGGCAACTGTGATTGGAGAAACTGAAAATGGTGCAAGCAAAATCATCTGCTGGGTTCCAGGCAGGCGTTAAAGATTACGCGCTGACTTACTACACCCCCGACTATACCCCTAAAGATACGGATCTGCTGGCGGCTTTCCGGGTAACGCCCCAGCCTGGCGTTCCTCCCGAAGAAGCGGGTGCAGCCGTTGCCGCTGAATCGTCTACCGGAACCTGGACGACGGTTTGGACGGACAACCTGACCGACCTCGACCGCTACAAGGGCCGCTGCTACGACATTGAAGCCGTTCCGGGCGAAGACAACCAGTACTTCATGTTTGTCGCTTATCCGCTGGATCTCTTCGAGGAAGGCTCCGTTACCAACATGCTGACTTCCATTGTCGGCAACGTTTTTGGTTTTAAGGCACTGAAAGCCCTGCGTTTGGAAGACCTGCGGATTCCGGTGGCTTACCTAAAGACCTTCCAAGGCCCTCCCCACGGCATCACCGTTGAGCGGGACAAGTTGAACAAATACGGTCGTCCGCTGCTGGGTTGCACCATCAAACCCAAGCTGGGCTTATCGGCGAAGAACTACGGACGTGCGGTTTACGAGTGCCTGCGCGGCGGTCTAGACTTCACCAAAGACGACGAAAACATTAACTCCCAGCCCTTCATGCGCTGGCGCGATCGCTTCTTGTTCGTGCAAGAGGCCATTGAAAAGGCACAGGCAGAAACCAATGAAATCAAAGGTCACTACCTGAACGTTACCGCTCCCACCTGCGAGCAAATGATGCAGCGGGCGGAATTCGCCAAAGAAATCAAGACTCCCATCGTCATGCACGACTACCTGACAGGGGGATTCACCGCTAACACCACCCTGGCGAAGTACTGCCGCGATAACGGTCTGTTGCTGCACATTCACCGTGCTATGCACGCCGTAATCGACCGCCAGCGCAACCACGGGATTCACTTCCGCGTTTTGGCCAAGTGCTTGCGGATGTCCGGCGGCGACCACCTGCACTCCGGTACGGTTGTGGGCAAATTGGAAGGGGAACGGGGCATCACGATGGGCTTCGTTGACCAAATGCGGGAAGATTACGTGGAAGAAGATCGCTCGCGGGGTATTTTCTTCACCCAAGATTGGGCTTCCATGCCTGGGGTGATGCCCGTTGCCTCTGGTGGTATCCACGTTTGGCACATGCCCGCCCTGGTAGAAATCTTTGGCGACGATTCTTGCTTGCAGTTTGGTGGCGGTACTTTGGGTCACCCCTGGGGTAATGCACCGGGTGCAACGGCTAACCGGGTTGCCCTAGAAGCTTGCGTCCAGGCTCGTAACGAAGGCCGCAGCCTCGCCCGTGAAGGCAACGATATCATCCGCGAAGCCACTCGCTGGTCTCCTGAACTGAAAGTTGCTTGCGAACTCTGGAAGGAAATCAAGTTCGAGTTTGCTGCTGTGGATACACTCTAAGCTGCCCGGAGTTGTTAGTTTTGGGGTTACAAAAATTAGACTTCCATGACTAACAGCTTCTTCACCGATTGGTTGGGACAGGGTGTCATTCATGTATCCAAAAAAAAATTGCAGAAGATACGGTTAAGGTCTTGCAGAGCTATCTGACCTATCAGGCAGTGCGAATCATCATCGACCAGCTTGGGGAAACCAATCCCGGTAAAGGGATTTGGCTGCGCCAATATGCTTCTGGCAATCGCGTTCAGGATGGGGAGCAGTTTTTGCAGGAGTTGATGGCTGAGCATAAGGAACTGGTATTGCGGATTATGACTGTGCGGGAACACCTGGCCGAGTCGGTGCTGGATTTGCTGCCAGCGATGGTGCGTTCTAGTATTGTGCAATCCAATTTGGAACATCGCCGTCAGTTGTTGGAGCGGCTAACCCAGGCCCAACCGGAGGCAAGTCCGTCGGAGAGTGCTAGCGCTGAGCTAGACAGTAATGAATCAAGCGATCGCTAAACCGTCCACTTTAGTTGTTTTAAAATCATGAAGACTTTACCGAAAGAGCGCCGCTTCGAGACCCTTTCCTATCTGCCGCCGCTGACCGATCAGCAGATTGTCAAGCAGATTGAGTACATGATCGATCAAGGTTACATTCCGGCGATCGAATTCCAGGAAGACCCCAAACCCACCGACCACCACTGGACGCTGTGGAAGCTGCCCCTGTTTAGCGCTACGACTGCGCAGGATGTTCTCAATGAAGTGCGCGAGTGCCGCTCTGAGTACTCCAATTCCTACATCCGCGTGGTTGGTTTCGACAACATCAAGCAGTGCCAGACCGTTAGCTTCATCGTTTACAAGCCCAACGCTAACCGTTTCTAGGCGATCGCAAAGCTAATCCAATAGCTTAAATTAATGGCGTAGAATCTTCGGGTTTTGCGCCATTAGTCTGTAGGGTTCACCAGGGGCGATCGCTGTTGCTCGCTCACCAAAAAAAACTACAGTTCCCCCACTCGGCGCAGCGCTTCCTCATAAACTTGTCTGCCAAGACGAAACTTACCTACCGTTTGTAGAGCGTTCAGTTGGTCTCTCAAGCTGGAAATAATCCCCTGTTGCTTAGCCCAAATCAAAAGTCCTAAAGTACCCAGTACAGGTAAGTTGAGTGTTTGCGCTACTTTTCTGGCTTCTTTTTCATCTAGCAATAAGGCTTCCAACGGTTGCTCAGAAAATAGCGCGATCGCCTCGGCTTCACCCTTGTCCAAATTTTGCTGTAGTAGTAAAACCAGGGGTTTATTTACCACTTGCTGAACGGTTAGCCAGTGATTTAAACCTGCTAAAACTTCTGCCGCCCCGGTTCGCCCTATTCCCGTTTCTACCACTTCATGCCAAACCGCTTGGGGAATTACAATTCTCTTGGAAAATCGCAGAGGTAATAGGGATAATTTCCCGATACTGCTGAGGGCAATCAAAACCGAAGAATTGCTGACAGCCCTCAACTTAACTGCTCCAACGTATTAAGGTCATTCTCTAGCTCTTCCAAATCATAACTGCGTTCAACTCCCTCATCTCCGAGTAAGGAATGAAACTCCCATTTCGTCATTTGGGCTAATTCTCTCGCTTTTCCAAAAGAGAGCAATCCTTTTTGATATAGACGAACTGCCAATTCCCGCTGCACGCGAGGGAGGCGATCTAAGGGGGGAACTTGCAGAGAATCGGCTATCTGGGAGGGAATCTCAAGAACTAGCTTGCTCATATCTGATACTCACTCAATTAATCACCGCAATTATAACTGTTGGCTAAAAACGCGATCGCCTAAATCCTGTAGTCGTGTTAGAGATTGGTCTCGACAACATCAAGCAGTGCGAAACTGTTAGCTTCATCGTTTACAAGCCCAACGCTAACCGCTTCTAGGCGATCGCAAAGCTAATGCAATAACTTAAATTAATGGCGTAGAATCTTCGGGTTTTGCGCCATTAGTTTGTGGGGTTCGCAGGGGCGATCGCTTTCACAGGATTATTCAATGTTCAATGGGTTGGGACGATCGTTAGTTGGAGCGTTGGAAACTCCAACCTCAGCAAAGCGGGTTGGAGTAGTTCATTAGCTTAGGATTGGGAAGATGGGGGAATGGGTAATTCTCCTAAGTTTCCCAGGAATTAGTCCTAAGAATCAGCAACGCTTCCCTTAAGAAAAGCGATTTATGCCCAGCGACCTCGATCCATAAGCTGTACGGCTAATTTCTGATTGCGACCGTAGCTTGCCACGTTTACGGGATCGGCTTTGAAATTACCAAAACTTTGTAGAATAGGTGATAAAGCCACGCCAGCAACCACAGGATATTCATAGTTTCCTTCTGCGAAACCCTGCTGTACCTGTGGTGTTGATAAATACTCCAAAAACTTAATCGCCGCGTCCCGATGGGGAGCATTTTTGAGGACGCCGCCGCCGCTGATGTTGACATGAGTGCCTCTGCCGCGCTGATCTGGGAAGAATAAACCCACTTTTTTGGCGATCGCTTGGTCTTCGGGTTTATTGGAAGCTTTTAGGCGAGCTAAATAATAATGATTGGCAATGGCGATGGTACCGACCCCAGCCGCACAAGCACTGATTTGAGCGGTATCATTGCCTTCGGGAGAACGGGCTAGATTGCTCATTAAGCCTTCGATCCAGGTGAGGGTTTTGGGTTCGCCCAAGTTTGCGATCATGGCGGCGACCAGGGATTGGTTGTAGATATGGCTGGAGGAGCGGACTAAGATCTTGCCGCGCCACTTGGGGTTGGCTAAATCTTCGTAGGTAGAAAGCTGAGTGGGATTGACCCGGTCTTTGTTGTAGATAATGATCCGTGCCCGTCGGGTAAGCCCATACCAATGGCCCTGGGGATCGCGCAAACTAGCGGGAATTCTTTGATTGAGTGCCGCTGAGTTGATGGGAGCAAACACGCCCCGTTGCTGGGCCTGCCAGAGATTACCCGCATCGACGGTGAGGAGGACATCGGCAGGACTGTTGGCACCTTCACTGAGAATCCGCTCTACCAGGGCGTCGGCGGTTCCTTCGATGAGGTTGACTTTGATGCCAGTTTGCTTAGTGAAGTTTGCGTAGAGGGCGTTGTCGGTGTTGTAGTGGCGAGCCGAATAAAGGTTGACCACCCCCGATTGTGCCGCGCCTGGACGGGATCTGCCCATTTCTGTGAGTGCGGCGGCAGCGATCGCCGTCCCACCGGTCAAAAACAAACGTCTTGAAAGCTTACTCATGTCGGTTAAAGGTTCTACTGAATTGTTTTATTAAGATTAATCTTTAATTAATTGAAAGCAGTTGTCAACTAGGGCGAGACATTATGGCAGAGTCTGCTTTCAGCTTTATGGCTTTTACTGAGCAGCAAGAAGTCGGGGAACTGGAGGTTCGTTGTTACCTCTAACCGGCGGTTGTCGGCGGTTTGCCAGATTGGAGCCATTATAGACTCTAGACTCTTTCTTCAATGAGTTAATGAGTTGGGCTTGGACTTCCGTTTCTCGGACGATTCAAGAAGGCGCAAGGAACTTGTTAAAGTTGAGACATGATTAATTGGCGGCGTTTACAACGACTGGGTGCTTATTTGCGTCCTCACGGGCGGCTGGTACTCTTTGGCACGGTGGCCTTGCTGATCGTCAATGCCCTTGGCGTCTATCTGCCGGGATTGATTGGTGATAGCATCGATTTTCTGCGAGAAACCTTTACCGCTGGCCAGCTCCGCAATACCGCTCTGACGATTTTTGCCCTGGCTTCCCTAATGTGGGTGATTCGGATGCTATCGCGCCTGGTTCTCTTCGGATTGGGACGGCAGGTGGAATACGACCTCAAACAGCGGCTTTTTAGCCATTTACTGGGGCTAGAACCAGCTTATTTTGCTGCAAACCCTTCAGGAGACTTAATTAACCGTGCTACCAGCGATATTGATAACATTCGTCGCCTGGTTGGCTTTGCCCTCCTCAGCTTAATCAATACGATTTTTGCCTACGCCCTGACCCTGCCGGTGATGCTGTCCATTAATGTGCGTTTGAGCCTGTTGGCGATCGCGGTTTATCCGTTGATGTTGCTTGCGGTACAACTGTTTAGTGGCAGGTTGCAAACCGAGCAATTGGCGGTGCAGGAGCGGCTGTCGGAGCTGAGCCAACTGATTCAGGAAGACATGAGCGGCATCGCCTTGATTAAAATCTATGCCCAGGAGGAAAACGAACGCCAAGCCTTTGCCCAGCGCAACGATCGCCTGCTGGCCGACAATCTCAAGCTGGCCCGCACCCGTAATTTTCTCTTTCCTCTGGTGGAAGGGTTGTCCTATGTAAGTCTGTTGGTATTGCTTTGGCAGGGGGCCGGGGCGATCGCGACCCAGGCGATTACGGTGGGCGAGTTTGTGACCTTAATTTTGTTGGTGGAGCGGCTGGTGTTTCCGACCGCGCTGTTAGGATTTACGATTACGGCCTATCAGCGAGGCGAAGTCAGCGTCGATCGCGTGGAAGGCATCTTGCAAGTCCAGCCGCGCATTGCCAGTGTCGCTGCTGGGCGTTCCCTGACTTTAGAGCAACCCCAAGGAAAAATCGAAGCCCGCCACCTTAGCTTTGCCTATCCGGGTAATTCTGAACCGACCTTGCGCGATCTATCTTTCGTGGTTAATCCAGGGGAAACCGTGGCCATCGTCGGCCCCATCGGTTCCGGTAAATCCACCCTCGCCAATATTCTGCCGCGCTTGTTGGAGGTTAGTCCTGGGCAGGTCTTTCTTGACGATCGCGACATTACCCAAATCGCTCTAGACAGCCTGCGCGGCGCGATCGCCTTTGTTCCCCAGGAGAGTTTTCTCTTCAGTACCACAGTTAAAAACAATATCCGCTACGGAGAGCCGGTTGCAGAACAGCCTGCTGTCACTGAAGCGGCCAAACAGGCGCAAATCCATGCTGAAATCCTGAATTTTCCCCGCGAGTACGAAACCGTCGTCGGCGAACGAGGCATCACCCTATCCGGCGGTCAGCGACAGCGCACTTCTCTAGCCAGGGCCTTGTTAGTGGATGCGCCTCTGTTGATCCTTGATGATTCCCTCTCCAGCGTGGACAATCAAACCGCCACCCAGATTTTGCAGAATTTATCCCAGGGAATCCAGCGCAAAACCGTTATTTTCATCTCCCACCAACTTTCAGCGGCGGCGATCGCGGATCGGATCTTGGTGATGGATCGGGGCGAAATTGTTCAAAGCGGCCGCCACGAAGATCTACTCGTCCAACCGGGACTCTACCAATCCCTGTGGCAACAGCACCAACTCCAGGAGATTTTGCGCTAGGCTGAGTTCAGTTTTGCGGCTAATCCCTAGCTAAGGTGTTTATTTTAGGGAGCCAGAAATCTTCAACGTTTGCCGATGATTAATCAACTAAAGACAAGCAGATCGGGCACGTTCATAGACAACATAAAATTGCCCGTGCATCGCTGGTTTCGATATTCTGCTGGATTCTCGGCAGAGTGGGTTGAGGAGATTGTTCGTCAATGTGGATACAATTCTTCTCAAATCGACGAATGCCAGAGTAGTTTCAATCAGCTTGGCTCTACTCAAGTTAATGCCACTCAAATCATTCAATCCAGGATTAGAGAAATCTCGTTTGCCACAGCAGCATAGCGTCTATATGCTTCTTTAGCAATCAGTCTTTCCACAATTTTTCTGTAGAATTTAACGCATTTACCCTCAATGATACCGCCTTCGACCTCTGGCACTCTCTGTTCGACATCATCTTAACATTGCCCCGTTCCCGACGCCGATTACTCCTGCGGCTGCGACTTTTAGCAGCGTTACGGTTCTGAGTCGCAGTTTGGAAGTTAATTCCACTCAAAGCCTTCAAACTAATCAAGTTCTCGAAGAAATTGCCCGCAGTATTGTTAATGAGGACAATACAGCCGAACAGGTCAAAGGAGTCATCGGGCGTTACAATCCGGCCAGTTGCTTCCAGGGCTAATTTGCCTGACTACGAATTCTGGTTGGGAGGGGTGGATGGGGCAGGAAATCCCTCTCCTGTGAGTTTGGCTGGGTTTTCTGCTGAGACGGGGGATATTGCTCATCAGCGCGCTCTGTCCTGGTACGCAGGCACGGCTGATTTGAATCGGGAGCAGTTTGCCAATGGGGAGTTGATCTATCGCCGCGAGGGCGATCGCCTGCGAGATTTTCCTGGGGAGGTGGTGCTGCCCTGGTATCGTCCTGTCCATGAGGCGGCCAATTTTGCGGTAGGCGATAGGAATGCTCCGGGGGAAGGCATTGGTACGGGTTGGTTCTATTCTGTTCTAGGAGGGGGTCTCGATTTACGTCCACTGCCGGAGACGACTGAGCGGGTATTCTTGTGGGAGGATAATACTTATCGAGCCAGGATGCGCGGTGATTTTGCGGTTCCTACCCTGTTTAATGGTAATTTTGATGCGATCTTTACCGACTTGGGCAATGCTCAAGCCATTCCTGGATGGGCTTTCTACAACGGTGGCGGGGGCAGTTTACTTCAGGATAGTTTGATTGAGCGACACAGCGAGTTACCAGGGGTTTATACTCCTGGTAGCGATGACAATGACAATTATGCTCTTGAGTTGAATCCAAGCGAAAGCATCACTCATAATCGTTTTGTCGTTCCTGATTGGGGCGTTCTCCGCTTTGATTTGCATGTGCCCGATGTCGAGCCAGCTTCAGAAGGCAGTTTTTTGAGAATCTTTATCCAAGAAAATACTCCTGATGCTACGCTCTATGAGCTAACTTCTGATGTCCTGACTAAGGATGCTTTAAACTCTCCTCGACAAGCCCAAAGACTTGAAGGGGTAGAAATTATCTCGAATCCTAATCCCTTTGCTGCCAATTACCAAGGTAACCGAATTAGTTATGGTAGCCAAGGTTTTGAAACCTTTCACTTTGATATTCCTAATGCGCTGCGAGGTAAAGTAGCAACCCTGAGTTTTAAACTAGACGCTGGAGCGCCAAGTGTTTATTTGGATGATATTTTCTTTCAGAGTGAACATTTGCTGCTAGGCAACCCAACTGAAGCTAGAGTCTTGTTTGACCCTGGGCTAGATGAGTCAGACAATGCCAATCTTAATGAGCTTTACGAGGATAACTTCCTGATTGAAAGACCTCAATACACTGTTGCCTACAGTAGAACTGATAATGCTCCTCTTTGGGCTAGCTGGCAGTTGAATTCGTCCTGGTTTACTACTCCATCTAACCCACGAGAAAATTTTGAGGCAGACGTGAGGCTCTCTGAAGGCTGGTATCAAGTTCCGCCGGAGACTTACACCGAACTAAATCTGCCAGAACTTGAGATTCCTGGGACACCTTTTCGCTATGAAGCAGGTCATTTAGTTCCGGCGGCGGATCGTGATAGGAATCGCGTGGATGGCCTTTCGGTTGCTTTACTTTCAAATATTGTTCCACAGCACCAAAAACTTAACAGTCCAGTTTGGAGTGAGCTTGAGAAGTTTAGTAGAGACCTGGTTAATGAGAGAGGCAGAGAGCTTTATATCATTGCAGGGACTGGAGGGTCTATTGATACAGTAAATGCTTACGACAGCTCAGAAGACGTTAACGTGCCAGAGTACTTTTGGAAGATCATTACAGTTTTGGAACCGGGTCAAGGGATTGCTGATATTACGGAAGATGCTCCCGTAGTTGCTGTGCTCTTTCCTAATGAACTACCTCCTACAGGAACCGATACAGCATTTGCACGCTGGCATGAAGGAGGAGGACAAATAATTACGGTTCGCGATCTTGAGCATCAGTTAAACCAAGACAACCTGAATCCCGGAACTCACTATGACTTTTTCTCCAATATTTCTCAGGCAATTCAGGATCAGATTGAAAATAAAGTATTTACCTGGACTGGGAATAATCCCTTGAATGCATTTCCTGTAATCTAGTACCTTCTACTGCCTCAGGGCTATTTCATTCTACGAGGTAGAATAGGTATGTTAAGTTGAAAAGCAGGAGAGCAATGTCTGAAATAGCGCTGTTGAAAGTGTTTGAAGGAATGCCCGACGGAAGGCGCAAACAGGGCAGAAGACATTCATTACAACTGTGTCTAGCCCTATTTACTCTAGCCGTAGCCGCAGGAAACCAAGGTTTTTTAGCTATTGGAGACTGGTTAAACTATCACGCGATAGAACTTAAAGAACTGTTTGGTGTCGAACGAATCCCCTCTTACAGTACGGTGAGACGAGCATTATTAGAGACTGATTACAGAGAATATGCAGCGAGAATCGCGCAATTTTTCGAGATTACACCAAAGGAGAAAGAAACAGTCAGCCTGGACGGGAAGACCTTAAGAGGGTCGTACCAGGTTAACCTGGATGGGCAGACAGGAGATTCTCATCCGGCGATTGTCTTGGTGAGTGGTTATGTGGTGGAGAGAGGCTTGACCTTAGAACCCTATGGGGTGACACCGGGAAGCAACGAGGTGACAGCGTTGCCAAAATTCATCAAAAAACTGGCTTTATCAGGAGTTGTTTTCGCCTTTGATGCCATTAATACCCAAAAAAACGATTAGAGCGATTAGGAAGACAGGAAATCACTATTTAGCAGCAGTTAAAGGCAATCAACCGAAACTTTATCGCTTTGTTGAAACCCAATTTCGACCAGAAGCAACCTACGAGCAAGTGAATAAGGGTCATGGACGATTAGAAAAACGGAAAGTGAGTATTTGTGAAATACCAGAAGGGAGTTTACCAGAGTGGCCAGGAGCAGCCACGATAATTCGGGTGGAATCAGAGCGAAAGTATCGATTAAAACTGGAAAAGGAAACTCGTTATTATATTTCTGACCTCCCAGAGACAGCAGAATCCTTTGCCACTAGAATACGAGGCTACTGGAAGGTAGAAAATTGCGTCCATTATGTGCGTGACGTGACTTAAGGAGAGGATAGGTCGAGGATTCGCACGGGTTTTCTCCCTCATCTTTGGGCAGTTGCCAGGAATTTAGCCATTAATCTCTATCGAGCGGCTGGCTTTACTAATATGGCTCAAGCACGACGAAAATGTTCCTTTGGACTTAAGCACATTTTGTCCCTATTTAGAATGAAATAACCCTGCTACTGCCTCACCAGCAGCACTACTTACGGTCTCGTCAAGTTTTTCCTCGACCTCAGCTATTGCGAATACTGCCATCTGGCATGATGGTATTTTTGAAAATAGCTTCACTCAAATCAGCCCCTTCCAAATTGGCTCCAGTTAGATTGGCTTCTCTCAGTGAGGAGATCTCAAGCTTAACTCCTCTCAAATCAGCTTCGGCCAAATTGGCTTGGGTAAAGCTAGTAGAGTAAATCCTCGCTCCTCGCAAATCAGCTTGGCTAAGGTTAGCGGAGCGAAAGTTGGCGTAGCGCAGATCTGCTTCCCGCAGGTCGGCTCCAGTCAAGTCAGTTCCCATGAAATCGGCTTGAGCGAATCGAGCTTGACGCAAATTGGCGTTTCTCAGTATAATTCCAGCAAAATATTCTTCGTCTAAGCTGTTCCCACTGAGGTTGATACCACTTAAATCATCGAGAGGAGCGAATCCCCCGCCGATGCGGAGTTCAACTCCTCTAAAATCCTGCTCTCCAGCAGCATACCGTCTCAGCAATTCCTCCCTGTCAACATATTCCATGATTTAACTCCTTCAATACTCTGCATCCTTAATCATACTGCTCCTGTCCTTTAGCTCTCGTCACTCAACACCCACCTTGACCTCGCCACAACCCTACAAGTTTGCTACGCACTCCAGACACTAACAAAGGCGATCGCATTTGTAACCCTTGCAATAAACTTTGAGTCTGAAGCGATCGCCCGGATTCTTCTATGCCCCAAGCACCATATAAGCTTTTCTAATCTTTTTTTCTACTGTCCGAGAATGGAACTGCAATGACCAAGCTTTTTTCTCCACTGTCCGACTTATTTTGTAAAACATTTTACAAATTTTCTTCAACCGCCGAGCTTTTTTCTCCACTGTCCGAGAAAATTTCTTGGGTGATGACGTTCCAGACCTGATGGATGGGGTTTTAGCTGGGGCGCTCATAGTCTGCTCAAAAGGCGATCGCTTTCCTTGGTGTGGCGATCATGCTCTGCTCACAGGCGATCGCTTTTCTTGGTGTCACGGTGAAATTTCTCGCTGGGCAATCATGGTCTGCTCAAAAGGCGATCGCTCTTGTAACCGCAACTATGAAGTTCTTGTGTTTGGCAATCCAGGCAACCAGTTTTGTCCGTATCATCATACTGATAACTGGAAACCAATCCTGGATGACCCGCAATCGCTTTGACCAATTCAGCAAGCAATTCTTGGAAGAAGTCCTCACCCCCAGCAGTATCGTAGAAATTAGTCGGGAAGTGCCCGCCGAACCCCTGCTAATTGACCTATGGGTGACTCCAGCCCCTGAACGGGCGCAACAGCGGCAAAACCTGGGTCTTCTGGGCAGAATGGTTGCTAGTCCCTGTGCCCTAGAACCCTATCGCAACGCCCCCTCCCCAGAGGAGGTGAATCGCTGCATCCTCAAAGCGGCTTGGGTCACCGCTGAATCCTATCGCCAGGCTAAACGGGCAGGAAATCGGCTCTCCGGGACTGAGCTGCCCCAATTGTGGCTATTTACCCCCACCGCTTCCCCGGCCTTGCTGGAAAGCTTAGGAGCCAAATCCCAGGTCTCCTGGCCCGATGGCGTCTACTTTAGTCCTGATTCCCTGAAAATCGGCATTGTCGTCCTCCATCAGTTGCCCGTAGTCGAAGAAACCCTATGGCTGAGGCTCTTGGGTAAAGGTCGAACTCAGGAGCGGGCGATCTCTGAAGTAATCGCTCTACCAGTCGAGGATGCCAGACGGAGACCGATTTTAAAGCTGCTGGCGACCTGGAAAATTAATATAGAAAGTAGTGAGCTGATTGACACCGAGGAGGAGCAATTAATCATGGCATTATCCCAAGCCTATTTAGAGTGGGAGAGAGAAA
>JAAUTE010000106.1 GCA_012031815.1 Chloroflexaceae bacterium | reverse complement strand
ACTTCCCGATCCCGCTTCAGCAACTCAACGAGGTGTTGGTGATCGCTGGGATCTGCATAATAGCCTATGACGTGTTCAAGCCCAATGATCTCCTCTGGTGAATCAAAGCCAAACAGATTGGCATGGCGTTGATTGGCATCGAGAAGTAATCCATCCGAGAGGCGGACTCGGAAGATGCCGACCTGCGAGTTTTCAAAGATATTTCGGAACTTGGCTTCACTGCGTTGTAATGCCTCTTCTGCTTGTTTGCGCTGGGTGGTGTCGTTGCCAACCGATAAGATTTCAACTAATTCTCCCTGTTCATTGAAGATGGCTTGATTCGACCACTCCATCCAAACTCGCCGACCGTCTCGACACAGGTTTTCACCCTCACCTTTCGGGTACGATTGAGGATTGCGAAGTAAATCGTGAACCATGGGTCTCATATCGCGTCCAGAGATTTCGGTTTCGGGAACGATGGTTTCAAATAAGGTTCGCCCTAAAATCTCATGTTCTTCATAGCCAAGAAGTTTTATCCCATAATCGTTGATGTAGTGAATCCGTCCTTGCGCATCGTAGCGAATGATGACTGAATTTGCGGTTTGGAGCAGGTTGCGATAATTTGCTTCACTTTGTCTCAACGCCGCTTCGGTTTGTTGACGTTCAGCGATCTCCTGCTGCAAGGCTTGGGTTCCTTCTTCTACCTGCCTTTGCAGTGTTTCGGCATAGTCTTTTACCTCTTGATACAGCCGAGCATTTTCCAGTGAAATGGCTGCCTGAGTAATCAACAATTTGAGGACTTGTAAGCGATCGCTAGTAAAAATCAACTTCTTGCTCTAGCTTGCCGCCAAAGGCAGCATAAAGTTCGGACATCGAATTGTAGGTTTTAATTGCATCATTCATTAGTATAGCCTTTCTCGGATAGGTGAGGTACAAAAAAACGCTCGAAAATGCTGAAATTCGGAGAATTTGGTGTACCTCATGTTGGTGAGAACCGCTATAGTCACCGCCGATCGCCTCAACATATCTTCGTGCAAACGATCGCACCCCGCAATACCGACAAAACAGATGGTGCATATTTTTCCTGCCGAATTGATAGTCATTCAGTGCGTCTTCTCCTGTCAGCAACCGAAAGGCATCAGGCTTAACGATCGCGTTCCAATTTCTGGTTTTGGTGCAGATAGAACAATTACATTTGTTAGTCCCAGCACTTAAATCGATATCGGCCTCGAACCGCACTGTACCGCAGTGGCAACTTCCTGTATATGTTTTCTTCCTCGGTTGTGTTCGCCTATAGCGTACAGCTTTAGTTAATATCAATAAAGCTACCCAATCGCGAAATAATGGGTAGCTTTGTCAAAAATTAAGTTACATTTGCCAACCGATCGATCGACTCAAAACTATTCATTTTCTACCGCAGCCAATGTTTTCTCCCGATCGAGCTTCAAAATTAACACGCCCAAAGGAGGCAAACACAGGTCGATCGAATAAGAACTGTTGTGGAACCACCACTCGTCAGTCCACTTACCGCCCAAATTCCCCATATTGCTGCCGCCGTACTGACGAGCGTCGCTATTGAACAACTCCGTGTAGAAACCCGCTTCCGGGACGCCCACTCGATAATGACTGTGGGGCTGGGGCGTGAAATTGCAAACCGTCACGATAAACTCCGAGGAGTCTTTGCTGCGGCGAATAAAAGAAACCACGCTGTGGCGGTTATCGCTGCAATCAATCCACTCAAATCCCGCCTGTTCAAAATCCTGGTCGTATAGCGCTGGCTGGCTGGCGTATAGCGCATTAAGATCGCAGAAAAAGCGCTTGAGCTGCTGGTGGGGTTCATATTGCAGCAGTTGCCACTCCAGATCTCCCCAAACATTCC
This sequence comes from Chloroflexaceae bacterium, assembly GCA_012031815.1. Lineage (GTDB taxonomy): Bacteria > Cyanobacteriota > Cyanobacteriia > Cyanobacteriales > JAAUTE01 > JAAUTE01. The sequence continues at coordinate 11,129 of JAAUTE010000106.1, read as the reverse complement.
ACTCGCTCCACTGGCCGAACTCCATGCTCATAAACTGGGTCTTTTTACCAGGGTGCGCGTACATAAAGCTGAATAAACAGCGTACATTGGCAAATTTCTGCCAACTGTCTCCTGGCATCTTGCCCAACATATTACTCTTGCCGTGAACAATCTCATCGTGAGATAGAGCCAGCATGTAGTTTTCGCTGTGGTGATACCAGATGCTAAAGGTGACGTTGTTTTGATGAAACTGGCGAAACCAGGGATCCATGCTGAAATAGTCCAGCATATCGTGCATCCAGCCCATATTCCACTTGAGGTTAAATCCCAAGCCGCCAACATAGGTGGGCCAGGACACCATCGGCCAGGCCGTCGATTCTTCGGCGATGGAGAGAACCCCAGGAAAGTAAGTAAACAGGACGCTATTGACCTGGCGGATAAAATCGGCTGCATCCAGATTTTCTCGGCCTCCATAGCGGTTGGGAACCCACTGACCTTCTTTGCGGTTGTAATCCAGGTAGAGCATGGAAGCGACCGCGTCCACCCGAATTCCATCAATATGATACTTATCAAACCAAAATAGGGCGTTAGCCACCAGAAAATTCCGTACCTCGTGGCGGCTGTAGTTAAAGACCAGGGTTCCCCATTCCTTATGTTCGCCCTTACGGGGATCGGCATGTTCGTAGAGGTGGGAGCCATCAAAAGCTAAACCGTGACCGTCTTTGGGAAAATGTCCCGGAACCCAGTCCACGATCACGCCAATGCCATTTTCGTGGCAGCGATCCACAAAATACATGAAATCTTCCGGGTTGCCGTAGCGCGAGGTGGGAGCGTAGTAACCCGTAACTTGATAGCCCCAAGAACCGTCGAAGGGATGTTCGGCAACGGGCAGCAGCTCAATGTGGGTGTAGCCCAGCTCTTTAACGTAGGGAATGAGCTGGTGGGCTAGCTCGTAATAGCTCAAAAAGCGAGCGCCTGGTTTAAGTTCGGACACCTGCACCGATGCCGATTCCCCATTTAACAGCGGCATCGATTCGGAGGCAGCCCCGTGGAGCCAAGAGCCAAGATGCACCTCGTAAACGGCGATCGCCTGGGTGAGGGGGTCGGTGGTGGCGGCGCTTCTCCAGCCAATCGGCATCGTGCCATTGATAACGATCTAGATTGGCGACGATGGAAGCGGTTTTAGGGCGCACCTCTTGCTGAAAACCGTAAGGGTCAGTTTTTTCGTAGATGTGACCTTCCCAGTTTTTAATTTCGTACTTGTAGTGGGTTCCAACGCCAATTTCCGGGATAAACAATTCCCAAACGCCGTTATCCCCCTTCCGCATCTGGTGGTGGCGGCCATCCCAACTGTTGAAATCGCCCAAAAGCGAGACATTACGGGCGTTGGGGGCCCAAACGGCAAAGTAAACGCCAGCAACACCATTGACTTCGGTGGGATGGGCCCCCAACTTCTCATAGATACGGTGATGATTGCCTTCTGCAAACAGATGAATGTCAAACTCAGTCAGCTTCGGAGAGCGAAACGCATAGGGATCGTAAATTACTCGATCGTGACCGTTTTCACGAATTCGCAGTTGGTAGTTGATCAACTCCGGGGTGGCGATGACGCACTCAAAAAACTGCGGGTGATGTATCGACTGCATCGGGTACTCGGTGCGCTCCTGGGGACAGACCACCCAGGCCGCTTCGGCTTCGGGGAGGTAGGCGCGAACCACCCAACTTTCGACAGCACCGTTTTGGTCTAGGGGATGGGAACCTAGAACCGAAAAGGGGTCTTGGTGGAGATTGCTAACAATTAAATTAACCTGGTCGGGGGAAAGGGTTGCGGGCATTATTAAACTACCGATATCAACAATTGTTTATATACCTTATAAAAATGATACATAGATTGACAGTTTTTGCGGCGCTAATCGGAAATATTTCTTGGGGTTGACAGGGAGTAGGATAGTTGGAAAAACTGGAGACAGGAGTCAGGGCTGCGCTCCCGGCTAGTTTAAAAAGGCGTTAGGATTTGCAGGAATTTGCGAATATTAAGCAGCAAAACTAGCTCCTGAATTTTAGGATTAACCTGGGGAGGAAAGGGACTTTCGGCAAGTCTTGCTTGCAGTTCGGCGTATTCAGCGGGGCTAAGGGGTTCGCCGCTAATGGGAGAAATGCCTTCCAGAATTATCTCGTTGCGCAGGACTTCTTCGGGGATTTCATCGGGAGGCGGCAGGGCTAAACCCGCCGATTGGTGCAATCCGCACCAGCCAAATATTACCAGAAAAAGAATTTTTAATGTTGGCTTCATGGTTTAGCTCAATCCCGGTGGCAGGGGTTCGTGACAAAGGGCGTGAATTTCTCTCAGGCGTTGAAACAGCCAAGGATGGCGATCGCGGTATTCGGGAATGCGGGCCAGGGGGCTGAGGAGGGCAGCGGCGCTGAGGTCGGCAAGGCTCAGGTTTCCCAGCAAATAGGGTTGTTTTTGCCAAGGGCTGAGGATCGAGAAAGCCTGTTCTAGCCGTTCTGCTGCTAGTTTAACGGAGGCGGGGGTAATTCCATATTGGCGGCGCACGATATTGATGACAATCTGACTGGAGAGGGACGGGTCGAGGCTTTTGCCTGTGCCTGCACGAAAATCGTAGTAAACAAAGCGAGTTGCCGTGCCAATGCTCTCATCTAGCCAGTCTTCCAGGAGCCAGGCTTGACGTTGGGCGTTTTCATCTTTTAAAAAGAGGGCGGGTTCGGGGGCAAGGGCTTCCAGGTAACGGAAAATGCGGGTGGAATCGGCGATCGCTTGGGGCTGGTCGGGTTGTTGGGGCAGCAGGACGGGAACGGTGGTTAGTCCGGTGAGGGGCTTGAGGCGGAGGAGGTGGAGGCCGGGGGTGAGGTTTTGTACCTGGTAAGGAAGGCCTTTGTAACCGAGGGCGAGGCGAGCTTTACGGCAGTAATGGGAGGTACTAAATTGTAGGAGCAACATCAGGCAAAGAAATAGTTTTACTAGCAGTTTAGGGAAAGTTTGTCAAGATGAATTGATTGGGTATTGATAGCTGAATGAGTGACGTTTCCGAGACCATCGAATTGCCCTCTCCCCAAAGTGCGATCGCCTTGGCGGGGCCGGGGGAAGAAAATTTAAAGTTACTGGCGCGGCAAACAGGGGCGCTTCTGGTGATGCGGGGTCAGGATTTGTGGATTTCTGGGCAGGAAACGCCGGTATCGCGGGCAACCCAGGTGGTGCGTTCGCTGGAACCCTTGTGGCAGCAGGAGAAGGTGATTTCTATCCCCGACATCCTAACAGCGTTCCAGGCGATGGATACGGGACGCCAGGATGAGTATCAGGATTTACAGCGCCAGGTTCTGGCAACGACGCGGCGAGGGGACTTAATTCGGGCAAAAACCTTCCGCCAGCGCCAGTATGTCCGGGCGATTCAAACCCATGCGGTGACCTTTTGCATTGGCCCGGCGGGGACGGGAAAAACCTTTTTGGCGGCGGTTTTGGCGGTGCAGGCACTCTTGAAGAACGAATGCGATCGCCTAATTTTGACGCGGCCGGCGGTGGAAGCGGGGGAGAAACTGGGATTTTTGCCGGGGGACTTGCAGCAGAAGGTGAATCCGTTTTTGCGACCGTTGTATGATGCGTTGTATGAGTTTATTGACCCGGAGAAGATCCCGGATCTGATGGAGCGGGGCAAGATTGAAGTGGCACCGTTGGCTTACATGCGCGGGCGGACGTTGAATAATGCTTTTATCATCGTTGACGAGGCCCAAAACACCACCCCAGCCCAGTTAAAAATGATGCTAACGCGCTTAGGCAATGGGTCGCGCATGGTTGTTACTGGAGACATTACCCAAACCGACCTACCCGAACATCAAGAATCGGGGTTAATTGTGGCCCAAAAGATTTTGCGAAATGTAGAAGGAATTGCTTTCTGTCAACTCGGTCAGAGCGATGTCGTCCGCCATCCCCTGGTGCAAAAAATCGTTACGGCTTATGAAGGTTTTGAGGAGAAAGAGGGAAAGTAAGTTAAGCAGGTAATAATGAACCGTAGTTAATTGGATGAACTAAGTACTAATCTGTATTTTGGTTCAGGGCGTCTGTGTTTTATGAGGCGTTTTCTGTCCTGCATAAGGATGTAAACTTAGTTATTAATTCAGAATTAGTGTGTTTTGATGCTTTCACTAGATGCCCAAAAAGTTTAGGAATAATTTTTTTATATCATTCTTCTCTTTCGTCCCTTCTAAGTCATTGTATCATTCTTGAATGACATCGAAAAAAACTTCTATAACCGTGGGTTCTTGAAAGTAAGATTTTTGCGAAATATCGGCAATATCCTCCCGAAATCTGATGTTCTTGTCGCTGTCTTTTAATGAAGACAATAATAAGAGAAGGGCAAATTCCTTGTTGATTTCGTTAAAACATTTTTCTTTGATTGCTTCGCATATAATACGATCGTTTTGTTTCCCTTGGCTGCGTTCCAAAAATTCTAGGTATTCATTGATCGCTAAATCCGTTTCTAGTTTCGCCTCGGCTAATAGTCTTGCAGCGAATAAACGTTTCCATTCCATTTCATTATTAGTCTCTTTAGTCTCTTTTGGGTCTTGAGGGGTTTGTAAAAAAGGGCTCTACCGAACTTGGTGTGTAAATACATTGAGAATTTATTTCATATCTTGATCGGATTATTATTTTTTTAAATCCTGATAAAGCTTGACCGGCTTGACATTCAATCTTTATAGCTTGAGTGATTGGCTTAAAGAGGTAACTAAATACTTTCCGCAAAGTAGCAAGACGATTAGGAGATGGATTGGCGAAATTGTTGCTTACTTTGACCAGAGAACTAGTCAAGGAGTGGTTGAAGGAATCAATAATAAACTCAAACTGATAAAAAGGAGAGCTTATGGCTTTAGGAATTTTGATGACTTTTACATCAGAAGCTTGTTGACTTGGTATTTTGCCGCTTGATTCTACACACTAAGTTTGGTAGAACCAGATTTGCTAGACTATCAGAGATCTAACAGGGCAGTGCAGCGGACGGACTTGCGAATTTCCTACGGGAAGGCTACGCCGACCTAAGGGCATTTCCAAAATGGCGATCGCAGGCTTGGACTGAAAATTCATCCCTCCCAAGCTATCCTGACGGGTAGCCCCTTAATGCGCCCTGGCCGTTGTTATGGAATTCAAAACGCTCCTTGGTTTGATCGCAGGCACCCTTACCACGCTCTCCTTTGTGCCCCAAGTCCTGAAAACCTGGAAAACACGATCGACCAAAGATATTTCCTTAACCATGTTTTCCCTATTCTGTACGGGCGTCCTATTGTGGATTATTTACGGCATCTCCACCCAGGATGCCCCGGTTGTCATTGCTAACTCAGCTACCCTGCTGCTCGCTTCGACCATTCTCTGGTTTAAGCTAAGTGCAATTCGGCAGCCCCACAGGTGAGGAGAGACTGACATCTTCCTAAGCAGAGACCCAATTCATCCCCTAAAATAAGAGGCTGGCGAAAACTGCCGGTGCAGCGACCCTTGGCGATCGCTTCCCAGGTTTATCCCTGGATTCAGTTTTGGCGGCGTCTCTAGAATTTAACTGGATTTGAATTATGGCTGAGTCAATTCGTTTTCTTATGTGCTCCCCCGATCACTACGAGGTGGACTATGTTATCAATCCCTGGATGGAAGGGAATATTCGTAAATCTTCTCGCGATCGCGCCGCTGAGCAGTGGCAAAAGCTCTATCAAATTCTCAACGAGCAAGCAACAGTGGAACTAGTCCCCCCCGAACCAGGCTGGCCGGACATGGTATTTACGGCGAATGCGGGGCTGGTTTTAGGAGAAAATGTGGTCCTCAGCCGCTTTTTACACCCAGAGCGCCAGGGGGAAGAGCCTTATTTTTAGGGATTGGTTTAAGGAACAGGGTTTTAAGGTTTACGAACTGCCCAAGGATCTGCCCTTTGAAGGTGCAGGGGATGCCCTGCTGGATCGCGAAGGACGCTGGTTGTGGGCCGGTTACGGATTCCGCACCGAGCTGGATTCCCACCTTTATTTGGCGAAATGGCTAGATATTGAAGTCTTATCCCTGCGATTGATAGATGAGCGCTTTTATCATCTCGATACCTGCTTCTGCCCGTTGAGCGGCGGCTATTTGTTGTATTATCCGGCGGCCTTCGATGCCTACTCCAATCATTTAATCGAACGCCGGGTTCCTTCGGAAAGGCGGATCGCCCTAGAGGAGACGGATGCGGTTAATTTCGCCTGCAATGCGGTTAATGTTGAGTCCGTGATTGTGATGAATCGTGCCGGCCAGCCCTTGCAGCAGCGGTTGCATCAGCTTGGGTTTGCGGTGATTGAAACACCTCTGACTGAATTTTTAAAAGCGGGGGGTGCAGCTAAGTGTTTAACCCTGCGGGTGAATGAGCCAGTGCTGGAAGACGTTCATGGCAATATTCCCGTGGAAAGCCGCACGATTCACCTGGAAGGCCACCTATTAGATGCCGGTATTATGAACCAGGCCCTGGATGCGATCGTGGAGCGAGGGGGCAGTTTCCAGGTCTTGAATTTCCAGTTAGGGGAACAGCGACAGAGTACGTCAACGGCAGAGGTACGGGTATCGGCTCCGGCGGCGGATGTTTTGGAAGAAATTTTGCTTCAGCTCATAGATTTAGGTGCAGTTTCTCCCATTCAAGAGATTGGGGATGCTCGCGCCGAGCTAGTGGAAAAAGCGGGGGTCGCGCCGGATGATTTCTACGTGACGACAATCTACCCTACTGAAGTTCTCATCCAGGGTCAATGGGTGCGGGTACAAAATCAGCGCATGGATGGGGCGATCGCCCTTGGGGAAAGTGCCGAGGGAATTGCGGCCCGGTGTTGCTTGCTGCGGGATCTGCAAGTCGGCGATCGCGTGGTGGTAGGGGTGGAAGGCATTCGCACCGTCAGGAAGGCGGCATCTCGCGAACCGAGGGGGCAACAGGAGTTTAGCTTCATGGGCGCGGGGGTTTCCAGCGAACGGCGCGTCGAGTTAGTGGTGGAGCAAATTGCCTGGGAACTGCGCCAAATCCGCGACCAGGGCGGCAAAGTCCTGGTCACCGCCGGGCCCGTGGTGATTCACACCGGAGGCGCTAATCATTTGTCCCGTTTAATTCGCGAAGGCTACGTGCAGGCACTCCTAGGGGGCAATGCGATCGCGGTTCACGACATTGAGCAAGCCTTAATGGGAACGTCCTTGGGCGTGGATATGCAGCGGGGCATTCCGGTCACGGGCGGCCATCGGCATCATTTGAAGGTGATTAATACTATTCGTCGCTGCGGCAGTATTGTCCAGGCCGTGGAGCAAGGCATCCTCACCAAAGGCGTGATGTACGAGTGCGTCAAAAACAACGTCCCCTTCTGTCTGGCTGGCTCCATTCGCGATGACGGCCCCCTGCCGGATACGGAAATGGATTTGCTGAAAGCCCAAAGCCAGTATGCTCGCCTACTGGAAGGCACGGACATGATTTTGATGCTTTCCACCATGCTGCACTCCATTGGCGTCGGTAACATGACTCCTGCGGGGGTGAAGATGGTCTGTGTCGATATCAATCCCGCCGTGGTGACCAAATTAAGCGATCGCGGCTCGGTGGAATCGGTGGGTGTGGTGACGGATGTGGGACTATTCCTGAGCTTGCTGGTACAGCAGTTGGATAAGCTCACGAAAACCCTATCCCTTAGCACCGGCGGATTAAGTTACCAGGGGTGGGTACGATGCCGGACTACCCCTGTGGCGCTGCTGAATAGCGGTATGAATTTGGGAAACTTTCAAGAAGTCCTCAAGGCTTTCAGCCGTCGATTCAACATAGGACAGCAACGCCCAATTTTCAGCTTGCGGCCCTCCCCTAAAATCAATCCCAAGGCACAAGATTTAACGGGCTAATCTCCCTCAACTCACCCCTCAACGCGATCGCAGCCGCACCCTTGCCATTTTTCCCGTGAGCTAAAATAGTAGCCATTATCAATAGCTAGCCCTTCATGGTTAAACGGATTGCAGAAGTTTTAAGCAGTGCTCAACCCGATGAAAACGTAACCATTCAAGGCTGGGTGCGTACCAAGCGAGAATTGAAGAACTTTTCGTTTGTTGAAGTGAACGACGGTTCCTCCCTAGCTAACCTGCAAGTGGTTCTCGAACCGGATTTACTAGACTATGACAGCTTGCTTAGGCAACTCAACATCGGAGCCTCGGTGGAGATTGCGGGCTGTTTGGTTGCCTCCCAGGGAAAAGGACAGCGCTTGGAGCTAAAGGCCAGCGCGATTCAGGTTTATGGAGAATCTGACCCCGAAACCTATCCCCTGCAAAAAAAGCGCCACTCCTTTGAGTTTTTGCGAAATCTTGGTCACTTGCGAGGGCGGACGAACACTTTGGGCGCTATTTTTCGCGTTCGCAATGCTTGCGCGGCTGCCATCCATCAATTTTCCAGGAACGGGGATTTTTGTGGATTCACTCCCCCATCATTACGACCAATGACTGCGAGGGAGCCGGGGAGCTATTTACGGTAACTAACCTCGATTTCGAGAATTTGCCCCGCAATGACCAGCAGCAAGTGGATTTTTCCCAGGATTTCTTCGGACGCCACGCCTATCTCACCGTGAGCGGTCAGTTACAGGCAGAGGTGATGGCCCTGTCCTTCCAAAAGGTTTATACTTTCGGCCCCACCTTTCGCGCGGAAAACTCCAACACTTCCCGCCATTTAGCGGAATTTTGGATGGTGGAACCGGAGATGGCTTTCTGCGACCTCCAAGGCGACCAGGATTTAGCCGAAGCCTTTCTCAAACATATTTTCCGGGCTGTCTTGGAAGCCTGTCCCGATGACCTGCAATTTTTTGGCGATCGCATTGATCCCACGGTGCTGGCCACGGCAGAAAACATTATTAACCACGAATTTGAGCGCATTACTTACACCGAAGCAGTTTCCCTGTTGGAGAAAGCCAGCCAGCCCTTTGCATATCCCGTAGCCTGGGGCGTGGATCTCCAGTCAGAACACGAACGCTATCTTGCAGAAACGCTCTTCAAAAAGCCCGTTATCGTCACGGATTACCCCAAAGAGATCAAAGCATTTTACATGCGCTTAAACGACGACGAAAGAACCGTGGCGGCGATGGATGTCCTGGTGCCGAAAGTGGGCGAGATTATAGGTGGCTCCCAGCGGGAAGAACGGCTAGATGTCCTGGAACAACGCCTGCAAGCCCAGGGCATAGCAGCGACGGATTTATGGTGGTATCTAGACCTCCGCCGCTATGGAACGGTTCCCCACGCCGGTTTTGGTCTAGGATTTGAACGTGCCATTCAATTTATGACCGGAATGGGCAACATTCGCGATGTAATTCCCTTCCCGCGCACCCCTCTCAGCGCTGAATTCTAGCCGTGACCCCCCGAAAAACGCCTGAACTTACAGGGTAAACTGTCCGCCCGGCGCAGCCAAAAACGTCTGCGCCAACTGGCGGCGATCGCAATGGTTTTGTTGTTGTTAAGCTGGCTCGTGCGGGGAACGGCGATCGTGCAGCTCAACGCCACTCGTCCGGTGGATGGGATTTTTGTCCTGGGCGGCAGCGTTCAGCGAGAAATTCGGGCCGCCCAGCTTTCTCCGGCGTTTCCAGGGCAAAAATTCTAATTTCCCAAGGCTCGAAAGATCCCTGTATTTTTCATGTATTTCAGCAGCAGCGAGCTTCTGTGGAGCCGGTTTGGCTGGAACAATGCGCCGACTCGACCTTTGGCAATTTTGTGTTTGGCATTCCCATCTTGCAACGCTGGGGAGTCCACAAAGTCATCCTGGTTACGTCGAAACGCCACCTACCGCGAGCGAAGCTGATGGGCCAGATCTTGCTGGGAGCGCGGGGCATCGCGATGGAATTGGAAGTCGTTCGCGAAAAAGGCCGGCCGGGCAATCAGGAATCTCGGTGGAAAACGGCGCTAGATGTGGGCCGCAGTTTATTGTGGGCCCCCATTAGTCAAATCATCGCCTTGCCCTGTTTTAAAGTGGTGCCTTTGCGCGATTTCAACGCCCAAGCCTGGCCCGCTCAAAGCTACGAATGCGAGGGGCCCTATGAGCTTTCAAAACCGAAACGCCGCAAAAAACTATCGTTGTAACCCATATTTTGCATCTTAACTGTCACAAGTCATTTTGACAGAATTCTCGTTTTATAGAGGTTCAGAAGGTGAGTCAGTCCAATAAATCATATTTCTCACAGGAAGCGCCGAGAAACCGCAGAATGTCCTGACGCAGCAAAGCGGGTTGGAGTAGTTTATTCTTGACATTGTAACGGCGGCCCAGATTTCCTCGGTTCAGGTTTGCGACCATTAACCCCAACAAACCATTAAAAAGCCACATCCAGCTATCTCAGTAAGATGGGGATGTGGCTTTAGCTATCACTAACGATTAGCTAGCTGGCAATTAGCTGTTTTAAGCGAAAACAAAGTTAGCGGCACTCAACGAATTGGGGTTAACTTCCAGCAGTACCGCCAGGTCGCCTTGGAGAACGCTCACTAGGGTATCGCCGTTTTGCGCCGTTAAGGTCACGTTGGCAAAGCTCAAGTCCAAGCCATTGATGCTGATGAAGTCCTCCCCAGTTTCAAAGTCGGTGATGGTATTAATCGCTGCGGGGATGACACCATTATTGGCGATCGCAAACTCATCTGCGCCGGCCCCGCCGGTAATCAGGTTATTGCCGCCTTCACCTACGAAGATTTGGTCATTGCCGTCACCCCCAACAATGCGATCGCCTGCACCGAGGAAGAACAGGTCATCTCCCGCACCGCCGTAGAGACGAGCGCCGCCTTGACTAAGGATTGCATGGAGTTCGTCGTCACCTCCATTGCCAAAAGCGCGGTCTCCTGAACCAATGGTCAGTTGGTCGTTGCCAGGGCCGCCAAACAAACGATTATTGCCATTACCGGCGATAAGTCTGTCGGTGTCTGACCCGCCGAAGAGGCGATCGTTCGTGCCTGCCAGCAACTCGTCTGTCCCTGCACCGCCATAGATGCGGTTGCGCGAACCCGTAGCGACGGTTTCTGGGATGGGGCCGGCATTGACGATATCCTGACCTGCACCGACAAACAACAGGTTACCAATACCGGAGAAGTCGATGTCACCTTCGAGAATATCGTCGTTATTTGTCGGTGTATCGCCGCCAACAGGATTGACGGTAAC
>JAAUTE010000105.1 GCA_012031815.1 Chloroflexaceae bacterium | reverse complement strand
AGGATGGCAACAGCTTGTCAATGCCAAAACCCCAGCTAGTTAAATTTCGCGGTCAATGGCTAGAACTCGACCAGACTAAGCATGAAACAAATGCTGGAATTTTGGCAATCTCACCAGCAAGGGCAGCCGGAATTGACCCTGTTAGATCTGATGCGAGTCGGTGCCGAAAGTGATGGTGACATCGAAATTGATCCCGACGAAACCTTAGCAGGGATGCTGGCTAAATTAAACGAACCCCAGCGCCTAGAACCCATTAACAATCCACCTGGACTACAGGGATCTTTGCGAGACTATCAAAAACGAGGCGTTGCCTGGATTCAGTACCTTGAACAACTGGGATTAAATGGTTGCTTAGCCGATGATATGGGTTTAGGAAAATCGGTGCAAGTGATTGCTCGATTACTTCTAGAACGGGAAAATTTTCAATCTGTTCCTCCCACACTCTTGGTTGTCCCCACTTCGGTTATTGGCAACTGGCACAAAGAAATTCAAAAATTCGCCCCACAATTGCGGGTTGCTATCCACCACGGCGGCGATCGCCCTACGGAAACTGGGATGTTTGTGCAAGCCTGTGCGGAGAGTGATGTGGTGATTACGTCCTTTACCCTGGCCCGCAAGGATGCAAAACGACTCCAGGAAGTCCAGTGGTGGCGGTTGGTGTTAGATGAAGCCCAAAATATCAAAAATCCCAAAGCAGCTCAAACTAAGGCAATTTTGAAATTAGAGGCGAACCATCGCCTGGCGTTAACCGGAACCCCTGTAGAAAACCGTCTGCTGGATCTCTGGTCAATTTTTAACTTTTTAAATCCTGGTTATTTGGGCAAAGAAACACAGTTTCGCCGAACCTTTGAAATTCCCGTTCACAAAGAAAACAATCAGCGCCAGGTACAGGTACTCAAACAACTAACCCAACCCTTCATTTTGCGTCGCCTCAAAACCGACCAGCAAATTATTAAAGACCTGCCCCAGAAATTGGAGCAAAAACAATATTGTAACCTTACCAAAGAACAAGGCTCACTCTACGAAGCCGTGGTCAAAGATGTGCTAGAGCAAATCCAACGTGCCGAAGGCATCCAGCGCAAAGGTTTAATCCTCTCGACCCTGACCAAACTTAAGCAAATTTGCAACCACCCCCGTCAATTTCTTCAGGATGACAGTGAGTTCACCCCTCAGCGATCGCAAAAACTAGAGCGCCTGGGAGAAATGGCCGAAGAAGTCATTGCCGAAGGGGAAAGTTTACTGGTTTTTACCCAATTCACCGACATTGGCGACGCCCTGGAGCGATTTTTTAAACATGATTTTCACTACAACACTTACTATCTCCACGGCGGTACACTCCGACTGAAACGAGAAAAAGCGATCGCCGAATTTCAAGACCCCCAAACCCCACCCTCTGTGTTTATTTTATCCTTGAAAGCAGGAGGCGTTGGCATTACCCTAACCAAAGCCAATCATGTCTTTCACTTCGATCGCTGGTGGAACCCAGCCGTGGAAAATCAAGCCACCGATCGCGCCTTTAGAATTGGCCAGAAAAAAAATGTGTTCGTGCATAAATTCGTCGTTTTGGGAACCCTGGAAGAACGCATCGACCAGATGATCGAAGACAAACAAAAAATTGCCCAAGCCATTGTGGGAAGTGACGAAGCTTGGTTGAGCGAGCTGGATAACGAGAGCTTCAAGCAGCTAATCGCCCTTAATAAACAAACCATCCTCTAGCGGAGCGATCGCCATGAACAAAATGAGTAAAACCTGGTGGGGCCAGCGCTTTATTGCGGCCCTGGAATCCTTTACAGAGTCAGGCAGATTGGGTCGAGGCCGCTCATACGCTCGGGGCGGTAAGATTAAACACTACACCATTGAAGATGGCTTGGTCTCCGCTCAAGTCCGGGGATCGATCAATCCTTACTTTGGCGTTTACAAAGAACCACTCTACGAAACCACGATTAAAATCAAACCCATTGCGGCTAAAAATTGGTCGAAGATTATCGCCAATTTAGGATCTAAAGCCAGTTGGATTTCCAAACTGTTAATTGGAGAAATTCCTGATGATATCGAAGCCGCTTTCACGCCCCCTAAAAACTGCATCTCCTGCCCGACAGCTACGATGATTTTAAAACCCGCTGTTCCTGCCCCGATTATTCCAATCCCTGCAAACACATTGCCGGGGTCTATTACTTAATTGCCGCTCAGTTAGACCAAGACCCCTTTTTGTTGTTTGAGCTGCGCGGCATTACTCGCAAAAAACTCCAGGCCGAACTAGCCCAATCTCCCCTGGGCAAAGTGCTATCCGGGGCGGCTGGATGAGCAAGTCCTAACCCCCCCAACCCGTTGAGTCCTGTTTTACCCGCCCCCAGCGGCTCCCCCTCGACCTCACCCCCGATCGCAAAGAATTTTGGCTAGCAGATAAACCCCTGCCCCCCCTCGCAGAAGCCACACCCGCCACGATTCCCGCAATTATTGTCAAAAAAGGCGGCGATTTTCCCGCTTTCTGGGAGGCAGACACGTCTTTTATTGCAGTAATGGAGGAGCTTTATGAGCGCGTCCGCACTAAAAACCGTAAATTTAGCTAATTCAATCCCAATTTTGCCTCTGAAATGTTTAGGCGATCGCCAAACGCCTTTAAACCACAGCGCTGAATTTTGACGAAACGTTGCAAATTCTAGACAGAGACAGAAAATGGTTGCTAGTGGGCATTCTAATTCTGAATCCTTCCCCAGCCCCCGCGATGATCTCCCTAACCCGCACCGCGATCGCGATCGCCGCCCTCCTGCTGACTGGTTGCAATTCCCCCCTATTCTCTCGCTTTAGTACAGCCCAAACGCCAGAAACCGTCGAAAGCGAGCCAAGATGGCCGCCACTCCCCCAAGACCCCTTGATTCAGGTTTATTTCAACCACAATCATGCAGAAGGAGCAGACTACACCGAACCCTATCGCGGCACGACTCGCCCCGGAGACGATTTAGAGCAAATTATCGTCGATAGCATCGCCTTAGCCAGCACCAGCATCGATTTAGCCGTTCAAGAGCTGCGCCTGCCCAAGGTGGCCCAAGCCCTGGCCGAGCGTCACCGGGCGGGCCTGCGGGTGCGAGTCATCATCGAAAACACCTACAGCCAACCCTGGAGCGAATTTCAGCCGCCCAGCGACCAGGACGAACTAGAGCAACGGGAAAGCGATCGCTACCAAGAATTTCTGACGCTGGCCGATACCAACCAGGACGGACAAATAAGCACCCCAGAAAGTAACGCCCAAGACGCCCTGATTATCCTGCGCAACGCCCGAGTCCCCTTCATTGACGATACGGCTGACGGCTCCAAGGGCAGTGGGCTGATGCACCACAAATTCGTCATTATTGACAATCAACTGATTCTAACTGGTTCTGCCAACCTTACCCTCAGCGACGTTCACGGCGACTTCAGCAATCCCGAAACCAGAGGCAACGCCAATCACTTTCTCAAAATTGCCAGTCCTCAATTAGCCAGTCTCTTTGCCGAAGAATTTAACCGAATGTGGGGAGACGGCCCTGGCGGACAGAATAACAGTGAATTTGGACTGGGAAAACCCCCCCGCCCGCCCCAATCGCTACAACTTGGCCCTACCAACCTCCGCGTCCAGTTTTCTCCCTTTTCACCCAAACAACCCTGGGAGACTAGCCCCAACGGGGCGATCGCCAACGCAATTGGTCAAGGGACAAAATCCGTCAAACTCGCCCTGTTTGTCTTCAGTGAGCAAAAATCGCCGATCGCCTCCAGCCGGTTCGCGACCAGGGAGCCGAAATCCAAGCCCTCATCGACCCCGGCTTTGCCTATCGCTACTTCAGTGAAGGATTGGACATGCTAGGCGTCGCCTTGAGCAATAAGTGCAAGTACGAGAAAGACAACCGACCCTGGACAAATCCCATTGCCACCGTCGGCGTCCCCGACCTGCCCAAAGGCGACAAACTCCACCATAAATTTGCCATTATCGACGAGCGTTGGGTAATTACCGGCTCTCACAACTGGTCAGCGGCCGCCAACCATAAAAACGACGAAACCCTGCTAATTCTAGACAATCCCCAACTAGCAGCCCATTTTGTGCGAGAATTTGAGCGATTGTATCGCCGGGCATCCCTGGGCGTCCCCGTGTGGCTCCAGCAGAAAATTGCCGCCGAGCAACAAACCTGCTCCCAACCCTAATCCCGAAAGCCCCAGCTCAACAGCACCAACAACAGCACCACCAGTCCCCAGCCCCCCAGCTCTCGCACCATCTTAAACAGATCGATCGGCAGAAAAACCAGCCCTTCCGAAAAAATCCAGTTACTTAACAGCAGAAAAATCGCGATCACAACGACTAGCATGGCGCTCCCTTAAAAATCAGGACTTCTCTTCACGCCCTTAATTTTAGAGTATGATAATTGATTGTGAGTTTTTTTAGACCGATGAACGCTGAAGAGATTATTCGCGCCATAGAAGCCCCCTTTATCAAAACCGATCTACCCACGATTCACATTGGCGACACCATTCGGGTCGGGGTACGGATTCAAGAAAGTGGTAAAGAGCGGGTACAGCCCTACGAAGGCACAGTCATTGCCCGACGCAATGGCGGCATTAACGAAACCATCACCGTACGCCGCGTTTTCCAAGGAGTCGGCGTCGAGAGGGTTTTCCTCCTCCACTCCCCCCGCATCGCCAACATTAAAATTGTGCGCCGAGGGAAAGTCCGCCGCGCCAAGCTCTACTATCTGCGCAACCGCGTCGGGAAAGCCACCCGCATCCGCCAGCGCTTCGATCGCGGCTAAAATCATGCCTGCCCTTGCTCCTGCCAATTTGCCAACAATTGCGCTATCGTAGAAAAGGCTTGAATCTAACTCGAGCCAGCGCAAGCCTTGCGTCCTTAGTTCAGTTGGTAGAACGCAGGTCTCCAAAACCTGATGTCGGGGGTTCAAGTCCTCCAGGGCGCGTCAAAACCAAGCTTAAATCATTGGCGTTGCCGAGAACGTTTTACTGGATGCCGCTTCCACGGAACTAAATCGCTAATGGCAGCTAGATTAACTGCACAACCGTCTGGGTAGGGAGGTAAAACCGTGGACAAAAAAAACGTAGCCGATCGCGAATCAAAACCCGAAGCAACTACCGATAAAGCCAAACCCGCTAACAACGAGTCGAGCCCGCAGGTCGTTGAGTTTTTTCAAGACACCAAAATGAATTGGATAAAGTTATCTGGCCGTCTCGGCAGCAGTTGCTCAGCGAATCAGCGGCGGTGATTTTAATGGTAATTTTAGTTGCAACTATTGTCTATCTTGTTGATAACCTCTTTGTTTGGTTAGCAGGGAAGCTATTTTGATGGAATTTACTGCCGAACCCTTCCAAGAAATCGAACAGCAGGAGCATCAGAAATCCACCTTAGCTCGTTGGTATGCCGTCCAGGTTGCCTCTGGTTGTGAGAAGCGCGTCAAAACTAACTTAGAGCAGCGCATCCACACCCTGGACGTGGCCGATCGCATTTTGCAGGTACAAATCCCCCACACCCCAACGGTGAAAGTCCGCAAAGATGGCTCGCGCTTGCACGGAGAAGAAAAGGTATTTCCGGGCTATGTCTTGGTGAGAATGGTCATGGAAGACGAAGCCTGGCAGGTGGTAAAAATACGCCCCATGTCATCAATTTTGTGGGAGCCGAGCAGAAGCGCAGTTACGGGCGGGGACGGGGCCACGTCAAACCACTGCCCTTAAGCGCCGCAGAAGTAGAGCGCATCTTCAAACAGGCTGAGGAACAGGAACCGGAAATCAAGATCAACATGAAAGTGGGCGATCTGATAACAGTTTTGTCGGGGCCCTTTAAAGATTTTGAAGGGGAAGTCATTGAAGTTAGCCCTGAAAGAAGTAAGCTAAAAGCCTTACTCTCCATTTTTGGGCGAGATACGCCTGTAGAATTGGAGTTCAACCAAGTCGAAAAAAGAAGCTAAATGGCCAAAAAAGTTGTTGCAATTATCAAGTTGGCGCTGCCAGCCGGTAAAGCCAACCCAGCCCCGCCCGTGGGCCCGGCCTTGGGCCAGCACGGCGTCAACATCATGATGTTCTGCAAAGAATACAATGCTAAGACCGCTGCCCAGGTCGGCATGATTATTCCGGTGGAGATTTCGGTATTTGAAGACCGCAGCTTCACCTTTGTCCTCAAAACGCCACCCGCGTCGGTGTTAATCCGCAAGGCCGCTGGCGTTGAGCGAGGTTCTAACCAGCCCAACAAAACTATCGTTGGCAGCATTACTCGCGATCAGCTGCGGGAAATTGCCCAAACCAAAATGCCTGACTTGAACGCCAATGACATTGATGCGGCCATGAAAATCGTCGCAGGCACAGCCAGAAATATGGGCGTGTCGATTACGGATTAACTTAGATCGGGTCGGGTGGCGTCATCTTGACGAACGGTTCTGATTTCAATAGCAATCTATCCTTTACTACAACCTATCGGGGAGAGGCCGCCAGCTTCGCTTGTACCCAAGGAGACATCCATGACCAAGAAATTGTCCCGCCGCCTGCAAGCGGCTGTTGATAAAGTTGAAAAACGGGCCTACGACCCCTTAGAAGCCCTTAAGTTGCTTAAAGAAACGGCAACAGCCAAATTTGACGAAACGGCCGAAGCTCATGTTCGCTTAGGTATCGATCCCAAATACACCGACCAACAGTTGCGTACTACGGTGACTTTTCCCAAGGGTGCCGGTCAGACCATTCGTGTGGCGGTAATCACGCGGGGGGAGAAGGTCGCCGAGGCGAACAACGCCGGGGCCGATATTGTTGGTTCGGAAGAATTGATTGAAGAAATTCAAAATGGGCGACTAGATTTCGATTTGGTCATCGCTACCCCCGATATGATGCCCCAGGTGGCTCGTCTCGGTCGCTTGCTCGGCCCGCGCGGTCTCATGCCCTCTCCAAAAGGTGGTACGGTCACCACCGACCTGCAAAGCGCGATCGCCGAGTTTAAAGCGGGTAAGCAGGAATTCCGGGCCGATCGCACGGGCATTGTCCACGTGTTGTTTGGCAAGGCTTCCTTTGCTGCCGAGGATTTGCTCGTAAATCTCAAAGCTTTGCAGGAAGTGATTGACCGCAACCGCCCATCGGGAGCCAAGGGGCGCTACTGGCGGACGATGTATGTTTCAGCTTCGATGGGGCCGTCGATTCAAGTTGAGGTGAATGCCCTGCGCGACCTCAAGCTGGAGGATTAAAATCGAGGTGCGGCTGTCCCGTGGGTTTGAATGGTCAAAGTTTGTGCTAGCATGGGAACCCATGCCAAAGAAGCGGGCAGTGGATTTTAATGAGCGCCAGCTCACCATTTGCCATTTGCCCTCAGAAACGTGAAATCTGACTGAATTTTGACAAGTAACCCAGGCAAGGAGAGCCGCTACCGCCAAAACTCGGTTGCCAATTGAATAAGCCAACCAATGACAGCAGGTGCTAGTTGCTTAATATCCTGCCGAGGGAGCGCTAAGCAGCTCATCTGTCCATCCTTGTATCTTTGGCCAGTGGCGATGCTAGCTTTGTACCCCGGCAGTCTTGTCGGGGTTCGCTGTTGAAAAAGGTCAGTTTAGTTTTGCCCATCCAGGAGGTGACTCGTGGGAAGAACCCGTGGCGACAAAGAAGAAGTTGTTGCCGATCTTAAAGTACTTTTGAGCGAAGCTCAATTGATGATGATCATTGACTATCAAGGGCTGACGGTCGCCGAAATTACGGATTTACGCACGCGCTTGCGCGAGACCGGAACGATCTGTAAGGTGACCAAAAATACCTTGATGGGGATGGCCATCCAGGGCCAGGCTAACTGGCAGCCGATGACTCAGTTTCTCAAAGGTTCTTCGGCTTTTTTGCTCGTTAAGGACGATATTGGCGGTGCAGTTCGCGCTTACCAAAGTTTTCGTAAAGACAAGAAGAAGACTGAGTTTCGCGGCGGTGTCATGCAAGGCATGGCCCTCACCGAAGACCAGGTAAAGGCGATCGCCGATTTGCCGCCGAAGGAAGTGCTGATGGCCCAGGTTGCTGGAGCGCTCAATGCGGTTGCTACTCGCCTGGCCGTTTCTCTCAACCAAGTCCCGTCTTCTCTGGCTCGCAGCATCAACGAGGTTCCGGGTTCTCTTACTCGGGCGATCGCGGCGATCGCGGCCAAACAAGAGGAAGGCTCGGCGGAAAGCGAAGCTTCTTAGTTGATTTACCCAAATTTCGTTTAGTGATTCAAGGAAACTACCATGTCTGCTGCAACGGATGAAATTCTCGAAAAATTGAAAGCGCTAACTTTGTTGGAAGCGTCGGAGTTGGTCAAGCAAATTGAAGAAGCCTTTGGCGTCAGTGCAGCGGCCCCGGTGGGTGGCGGCATGATGATGATGGCTCCGGCGGCGGCAGCGGGCCCAGCGGCTGAGGCCGCACCGCCCGAGGAAGAGCAGACCGAATTTGACGCGATTCTCGAAGATGTACCTAAGGATAAGAAGATTGCCATCCTTAAAGTAGTACGCGCTATCACTGGTTTGGGCCTCAAGGAAGCCAAGGATTTGGTGGAAGCGGCACCGAAACCCATCAAAGAAGGGGTTCCCAAAGAGGAAGCTGAAGATATCAAGAAGAAGCTCGAAGAACAAGGGGCCAAGGTCACTGTCAAGTAGGGCGATCACAATCGGGGGGCATTTATGCCCCTTATTTTGAGTTGGATCGCCAATTCACCTGCGGAGAGTAATGGATCGCGGCCAGGCGACCGGGCTTTGAGTTGGAGGTTCAGCGTGGAAATGTCAGCGGCGGGATTGTAAACAAAGCAATAATGCTCCTGACTGCCTGGAATACTAGACAGCCCCTATCCTGAAAGGAGTTAAGAATCCTCAAAAGTGACGGCAACGCCAGCAGTTCGACATTCTTGGATAATAAAATTGCGCTGTTTCAATGACGCTTTACCGTAGAGGTGAATGCGTTTTTTATGTTTGGGATAGTAGTGACTGTAGCTAGTAATTTGGCCGATCGCATGTTTGTACAATTTGATTTGCTTGACTTCAATAATTTCTGACCTGGTTAAAATATCAATTCTGCCACTTGGGGTTTGGACTTCTGTTTGACTTCCCGCTAGCGTGGCCGCCAGGCGATCGCGAACTTTTTTTCACTTTGACGGATTTTGGTTTTGGGATAGCGGCGGGTTCCGTCTTGTAAGGTTTCCAGGCTAGGCTTGAGCAAAGGAATCTGGTCGTTAACCAAATCAATGATTAACTCTCCAGTGTGACGAATCGCATCTTGAGCCAGTTGACGGGCAAATTTTTCAAAGTGCTGATTCATTTAGTCAATCGTCCGTAGATAGTCCCGAATTTTTTGTTTTAGTTCGCTGGAAATGGGATAAGAACGGATTTCTCGTTCGATGTCTTGCTTAGATTTGCCATTGTCTCGCAACGCCTCGACCACTGCTTTAAACAAAGCTTCAAATCCGTAGTCGGCTAATCCATTGGCGACTAACGTTAAGATGCCAAGCACGGCAATGCCGCCAAGCATCCCAAACGGCCCGCCCAATAGAGCTAAAGCCGCAGTGATAGCAGCCGCTCCCGTCCACCCCGTTACTGCCATCGCCACCAGCAAGACCAGCCCCGGCACGCCCAAAGCGGCAAGTTTATTGACAATCTTATCCATACAATTCAATTCTCCTTCACAAATCCTAGTATTTTGAGAGTACCCAGGTTTGCGGCTTAAGTTTCTCCATTTGCGAGCTTCGCTGAGATTTTTGGGGATGCGATCGCCTCCCAAACTCCAACGATGAGGTTCTGAACCTGAGCGATCGCCTTGCACACCTCAACGATGAGCGTTGCTGAATAGCGGCATGAATTTGGGAAACTTGGAAGGAGTTATCGCGGCTTTCAGCCGTTGATTTATACATGGAATCAGCAACGCTGTCGAAGCCATCCCGACTACCACGCCCTCAAGCTGGAGATGGAGCAGCACCTCTACCGTAAAACCTGTTCAATCGAAGCCAACCCGGCCAAAACGGCCTAAATTAAAGTACTTTTATCTCAGATTCCCCTACTGAGGAGTAAACGATCGTGGCTATTCCTGACTATACGTTTGACCTGCTGGATGCGAAAAAAGCCAAAGGATTGAGCTTTGCCGACCTGGAAAAGGAATTGGGTCGGATGAGGTTTGGATTGCTGCCGTGTTTTACGGCCAGGCCAGTGCCGATCTCGATGAAGCGAAAAAGATTGTCGCCGCCCTGGGTTTACCCGAAGAAATGGCGTTCGAACTCACCGATCCGCCCCTAAAAGGTTCTCTAGAGCCAGAAATCCCCACTGATCCCCTGATCTATCGCTTTTACGAGATCATGCAGGTGTATGGTTTGCCCCTCAAAGCGGTCATTCACGAAAAATTTGGCGACGGCATCATGAGCGCCATTGATTTCACCCTGGATGTGGAAAAAGTCGAAGACCCCAACGGCGATCGCGTGCAGGTGATCCTGTGCGGCAAATTCCTCCCCTACAAAAAATGGTGACCCGCAATCTGTAACGATTTTTCCGCCAAGGAGCAGCTACCTCAGCCGTTTTCTTGGCTTTTTTGCGGAAAATTGCGCGAAATCTACCAAGCTCACCAATTCCACCAGCGCGATCGCCAAATTACTCCAAAAACTAGCTAGCCTGCTCCAGGAAAGGATAATCTAAGTAACCGATTTCTGGGTGGCGATCGCCTTCGCCGTAGAAAGTTTTGGGGTTGGGTTCATTGAGCGGGGCAGTGTGGGCAAAGCGCTGCGGGAGATCGGGATTGGCCAGAAAGAGTTTGCCAAAGGAGACTAATTGCGCCTGACCTGACGCCAAAACTTCATGACCGCTTTCCTCGGTGTAGCCGCCATTGGTAATCATCGTGCCGTCGTACAGGGGGCGAAATAGGGGCAGCACCGGATTAATTACCTCCCGCTGGGCCAGATCTGCCTCATTGGGTTCCATCAAGTGAATATAGGCAAGATTTAAGGCATTCAGGGCAGAAATGGCATAACCAAAAGTCGCCTTGGGATCGGAATCGAACATGCCGTAGTAGGTATTGCTGGGTGAGAGCTTCACCCCCACGCGATCGCCGCCCCAAACGCTGCACAATGCCGCCATCACCTCTAGCAAGAACCGGGCGCGATTGGCCAGCGAGCTGCCGTACTCGTCGGTGCGTTGATTAGAACCATCCTGCAAAAACTGATCCACTAAATAGCCAAAGGCCCCGTGCAATTCCACCCCATCAAAACCAGCGGCCAGGGCATTTTCCGCTCCCCGACGAAACTGTTGAATAATAGTGGGAATTTCGGTGATTTTCAAGGCGCGGGGCGTTTCCAGGGGAACCTTGCCAATGGGCGTATGGAGCTGACCTTGCGCGGCGATCGCGCTGGGGGCAATGGGTAGAGCTTCGTCGAGGAGGGCGGGATGGGCAACCCGACCGCAGTGCCACAATTGCAGGAAAATCTTGCCGCCTTTGCCATGAACGGCTTCAGTCACCCGTTTCCAGCCTTCCACTTGCCGCGAGGTGTAGATGCCCGGACAATTCAGGTAGCCCCGACTAAGCGGAGACACCATCGTACATTCGGAAATAATTAATCCGGCAGAGGCTCGCTGGGCGTAATATTCAGCCATTGTCGGGGTGGGAATATCGTTGTTGGCTCGCAGTCGCGTCATAGGAGCCATAACCATGCGGTTGGGCAAGGTGTAAGGGCCAAGTTGGACGGGAGCAAATAAATCTACGGCTGCGTTCACGCCAAAAGTCTCCTCAAGAGCTATTAACTAGCAACATCGTAGGAAAGTCAGAAGTCAAAAGTCAAAAGCCGAAATTGGAGATGACTGCCGCAGTTTTTGGCGTTTAAATTATAATTTTGCTGTATTTTAGTCAACGAAGTGGACTTTTGGCTGTGGATTTTCAGCGATGAAGGTATCTAGAGCTTCCAGGGACAGGGGGTTAGGGAGAGGATAGCGGGGCTTGAGTTTTTTGAGATCGCTGTAGTGTCTGACAGCGGAAGCTAGGTCGGCGGGGTATTTATGGGTGTTGACGCCAATAAATTTACTGTGGGGCGATCGCTCTAGGACGGCTTGCCATTGCTCAATGGTTGCAATGCCCAGGGAGTTGAGGCCGTTGGAGAAAAGATTGGCGTAAATTTCGCTGTAGGGCTGAGTGCTGTCAAGATAGTGATTGAGGAACGCTAGAGAAGCTAGATCGTTGAAGACAGCCCAATAGGGAACCAGCCCCAGACGCAGCACCCACCAGGGATTTAAATAGACAAAAGATTCCACTAACAGCCGATTATCGGGTAAGCCTTGCTGTCGATACCACCAGCGATACAGGCTTGCTACCCAAGCGCTAAGCGCCTGCGGCTCGTCGAAGATCAGGCGGCGCAGGCGAAAGCCTCGATGGCGAGCCAATCGTTCTACCTCTTCTCTTAAGGCTGGCTCAAATCCCCATTCTGACTCTGGCCAACTGCCATCGGCGGCGGGAGGATGCCATTGCTGGTGTAAAGAGCCTCTATCTTGAAGAAATTGGCTTATTTGTGCGCTAGGCTCTAAATATTCCTGGGGTTCGAGACCGCCTTTGCCACCAAACTGAAAAATGTGGCGATCGCTAATTTTGGTAGAGAGCCAGGAGTAGTTGCATTCCAGGAGAAAGATCGTACCGCCGGGAGCGAGGTGATGTTGGAGGAATTGGCTGTAGGAAGGGGTAAGGCAGGCTTGTTTGAGGCGAAAATAGGCAACGCGACCTACTTTAAGGCGATCCTGGTTGGGATCGTGCATCTGGTAAACCCAGAGGTCGGGATTATTGGTGAGCAACTGTTGGACAATATGTTCTGACCAGGGCAGTTCTGGGCAGGGATTGTCAATATCGGCGCGATGTCGCAAGCAAACCAAGACAGTTTGCAAAGATAAGGCATGCCTAACGCCGCGCAGAGATGGACGGCAGCACCATTGGAAGAACCGAGTAATACAGCAGGGTAGGTGCGGCGCGGGTATTGCTTAACAATCCATCGGGCAATGGTTTCTGAACGCACGCCGTTAATGACGTTAGGCGAGGAAGCATCAGCCCAGCCAGACCAGGTAGAGA
>JAAUTE010000003.1 GCA_012031815.1 Chloroflexaceae bacterium | reverse complement strand
GACGAGTAGCCGCGACAGAAGTAATTATCACGTCTCATTCGATTATAATCCAGAGCAATTCGATCGCAGCTTTTAGGGAATAGACTAACTGAGCGAGAACTTATGTGGCTAGCGCAAGAAATTCGAGATTGGCTGGCCACAAGTCGATAGGTGATAATTCATGAGGTTTCGCCCAAGCCATTTTCCCTGTAAAAACAGCAAAACTACTCAGCTTATTTTTGTCTACACACCGATCGATTTAGTAAAATAATATCTAATGACAGCCAGTGGACTTGAACATGGAACGGATTGTTTTAATTGCTGGATTTGAATCTTTCAACTCTAAACTGTATCGTCAGGGAGCCGAAATAGCTGCTGCTCGCTGTCAGGCGCTGGAGGTTCAGGTATTTAGCGATGCCGACATCAGAACATCACCCCAATTATTAGAAGCGGCTTTAAAAGATGCTCAAGTTGTTTTTTGTAGCCTAATTTTTGACTATGATCAAGTACTGTGGCTGCGGGAGCGGGTGCGGCATATTCCCATTCGCTTAGTGTTCGAGTCGGCTTTAGAATTAATGAGCTTAACTCAACTGGGAAAATTTGCGATCGCAGACAAGTCCAAGGGAATGCCGAAACCTGTAGCATTTATTCTTAACAAATTTTCTAGTGGACGAGAAGAAGACAAGCTAGCTGGTTATATTAGCTTTCTAAAAGCAGGGCCAAAACTGCTTAAATTTATTCCCGTTCAAAAAGTTCAGGACTTACGAAATTGGTTGATTATCTACGGTTATTGGAATGCTGGTGGAGCTGAAAACTTTGCTGCTTTGTGTTGGACGCTAGCCGAAAAGTACCTGGGATTAAAGGTTGGCGAAATTCAGCCGCCTATCGAAACGCCGAATACGGGATTGATACATCCTGATTATCCTGGTTACTTCAGTTCTCCTCGTGAATATTGGGACTGGTATCAGAAATATCGCTGGCACAGGTTGAGCAAAAATAACTCATCCCCTACCCATAAGCCAACTGTGGGAATTCTTCTTTATCGCAAGCATGTAATTACAAAACAGTCTTATATTCCTCAATTGATTCGTCAGTTTGAGCAACAGGGATTAATTCCCCTACCTATTTTTCTCAATGGCGTGGAAGGGCATGTTGCCGTTCGTGATTGGATGACCACTCGCCATGAGACTCAGCAGCGACAGCGAGGGATCGTAGAAGTTCCTTCATTATCAAAAGACACGATAGAAGTGGATGCAATTGTTTCTACCATAGGCTTTCCTTTAGTTGGGGGCCCAGCAGGTTCTATGGAAGCCGGGCGGCAGGTAGAAGTTGCCAAAGGAATTCTCAGTGCCAAAAATGTTCCTTACATTGTTGCTGCGCCTTTGCTAATTCAAGATATTCATTCTTGGACAAAACAAGGAATTGGAGGACTACAAAGTGTTGTTTTATATTCTCTCCCTGAATTAGACGGCGCGATCGACACGATTCCGCTGGGAGGTTTGGTAGGTGAAGAGATATATCTCATTCCTGAACGAGTGAAACGCTTGACCGGACGCTTAAAAAGCTGGATAAAACTTCGACAAACTCCTCCTTGCGATCGCAAAATTGCCGTGATTCTCTATGGGTTTCCCCCTGGTTACGGCGCTACAGGAACTGCGGCCTTGCTTAACGTTCCGCGATCGCTGCTTAATTTCTTGCAAGCGCTTAAAGAGGCAGGATACACAGTGGGCGACTTTCCTGAGGATGGAGAGGGCATTATTCAAGAAGTCAAAGCAGCAGACGAGGCAACTTATGCCGAAAGACCAAGTTATCGCGTCAATGTCAAAGTTTTAGAAAAGTGGCTAGGATATTTGCTAACCACTCGCATTGAAAAACATTGGCAGAGCTTAACTGGTACGGGGATAAAAACTATTGGTGATGAACTTGTAATGGGGGGAATTCGCTATGGAAATATTTGGATTGGCGTACAACCACCATTAGGAATTGCGGGCGATCCCATGCGATTAATGTTTGAGAAAGACTTGACCCCTCATCCACAATATGCGGCATTTTATAAATGGCTGCAAGAAGAACTTCAAGCTGATGCTATCGTTCATTTCGGCATGCATGGCACAGTTGAATGGCTGCCCGGTTCATCCTTGGGAAACACGGGTTATTCCTGGCCGGATATTTTATTGGGAAATCTGCCAAATTTATATGTGTACGCGGCCAATAATCCATCGGAATCCATCTTAGCAAAACGGCGAGGTTACGGGGTTTTAATCTCTCATAACGTTCCTCCCTACGGTAGAGCTGGTTTGTATAAAGAACTCATGACTTTGCGAGAATTAATTACTGAATATCGAGAAGATCCAGCAAAAAATTACATTTTGCGCGATTCAATTTGTCAGAAAATTGTCGATACGGGGTTGGATAAAGATTGTCCTTTTGTGGAAGGACTTAAGGACGGTATTGACTTTACTGTGGAAAACAGCCGCCTTTTTAGTCGAAATGCGATTAACCGTTACTTTGTCCAGGTTTACGAATATCTTCAAATTGTGGAACAACGTTTATTTTCCTCTGGCTTGCATATTTTAGGAGAAATTCCTGATGAAGAAAAATTGCAGTCATACGTACAGGCATATTTGAGCGAGTCCAAGATTAACGATTACGCGGGACAAGATGATACAGCTAAATTGACACGCCAATTATTATTGCAAACAGATGAAGAAATAACTAATCTATTGCGCGGACTAAATGGCGAATACATTCTTCCGGCTCCTGGTGGCGATCTGTTGCGAGATGGCCCCGGTGTTTTACCGACTGGACGCAATATTCATGCCTTAGATCCCTATCGAATGCCTTCTCCTGCGGCTTACGAAAGGGGACGAGAAATTGCTCAAAAAATAATTGCTCAACACCTGGAGGAGCAGAGCACTTATCCTGAAACCGTCGCCGTCATGCTCTGGGGACTAGATGCAATTAAAACCAAAGGCGAATCTTTAGGGATTCTTTTAGAATTAGTCGGGGCTGAACCAGTTAAAGAAGGAACAGGGCGCATTGTCTGCTATGGACTTAAACCTATTTCTGAAGTGGGTCATCCCCGCATTGATGTCTTGGCTAACCTATCTGGGATTTTCCGCGATAGTTTTGTGAATATTATTGAGTTGCTAGATGATTTATTTTTACGGGCTGCTCATGTCAAGGAATCTATCTCGGACAATTATATTCGTAAACATACCCTGGAGTTGCAAGCCCAAGGCAATACTAATGCGGCTGCTCGGCTCTTTTCTAACCCAGCAGGGGATTTTGGCTCTTTAGTGAACGACCAAATCGTCGACAGTAACTGGGATTCAGAGACAGAATTGGCTGCCACTTGGGAGCGCCGTAATGCCTACAGCTATGGTCGTAAAGATAAAGGCCAAGCAAGACCAGAAGTATTGCAACAACTCTTGAAAAGTTGCGATCGCATTGTGCAGGAGATTGATTCAGTGGAATATGGATTGACCGACATTCAGGAGTACTATGCCAACACAGGAGCTTTAAAACAAGCAGCAGAAAAACAAAGTGGAAAGCGCGTTAATACGACTTTTGTAGAGAGTTTTTCCAGAGATACAACGCCAAGAAAGTTGGAAGATTTATTACGATTAGAATATCGAACTAAACTCCTGAACCCGAAATGGGCTGAAGCAATGGCTAATCAAGGATCGGGGGGAGCTTATGAAATTTCTCAACGCATGACCGCTTTAATTGGATGGGGGGCTACGGCAAGATTTAAGGACAACTGGGTGTATGACCAAGCCGCTGATGCCTATGCTCTCGATTCAGAAATGGCAGCAAAATTGCGGCAGGCTAATCCTGAAGCCTTTCGTAATATTGTAGGCAGACTATTAGAAGCACATGGTCGCAATTTTTGGCAAGCTGATGGGGAAAAACTGCAAAAGCTACAGGCATTATATGAGCTGACTGATGAAGAATTGGAGGGAATTGCCGTTTGAATCAGGTTAAAGAATAGAATTTATATTTTTTGATTAGCGGGAGCGATCGCGCAGTACCGAGAGAAGTTTTTGAAAATGCTCTGGCAGGGGCGCGAAAGTTTCAATTAACTGTTGAGTTACGGGGTGAATTAAACTTAGTTTCCAAGCGTGTAGGGCCTGACCGGGTAAATTAACCCCAACCGATCGCCCAGAACCATATTCGCGATCGCCAACTAAAGGATGGCCCAAAAATTGGCAATGAACGCGAATTTGATGGGTTCGCCCCGTTTCCAGGCAAAAGTGGAGTAGGGTGTAGTTACTCAAACGTTCCCGGATTTTGTAGTGAGTTATCGCCGTTCTACCCCCTTTTTCTAGGGGAACCACCGACATTTTGACCCGATCTACCGGATGTCGTCCCAGGGGCCGATCGATAGTGCCCGTTTCCCCAGGTGGGACGCCATAAACTACGCCTAAATATTCCCTACGGGCCGTTTTTGTCTGAAACTGAGCCTGTAAGTACTGGTAAGCTCGATCGGTTTTAGCAACGGCGATCGCGCCCGTGGTGTCCTTGTCGAGACGATGAACGATACCTGGCCGTAGAATCCCGTTAATTCCCGCTAAATCCTGGCAATGATAAAGTAAAGCATTGACTAGAGTGCCACTGTAATGGCCGGGAGCCGGATGCACCACCAGGCCAGCCTGTTTATTAATCACAATAATTTCTGCATCTTCATAGAGAATATCCAGGGGAATCCGTTCAGGTTTCAACTCTAACGGCTGCTCTTCAGGAAGGACAACCACAATTTCATCCCCTACTTGTATCCTGGTGTTTTTCTCATAGCAAACCTGTCCATTCACCTCAACACAGCCCGCTTCAATTAACTTTTGAATTCGCGATCGCGATAAACTTTCCGGTTGGCTGGCTAGCCAGCGATCGAGACGGTCTTGACTGTCGGCTCGCAGGATAATTTCCTTAGTAAAAATGGGTCAACATTGAACTCATACTTTCCCATTGTGGCAGACTTTCTGGGCTGAGTCGATCCGTCCGTCCCTAAATTACAATTGATTGAAAAATTGGGAGCCTTATTCACAGCGTTCTTTGCTATGTCGGCGATCGCAGATCGCAACTGCTATTCTAGGAGAAGCAGGCTTTAATCCGGTCAGAAAGAGAGCCTGCGGGAGAGAAAATGACAATTACCCCTGAACTCCTTGATGCTGGCATTTATTCCCTGCCACCGACCCAGGACGAACTACCGCATACCGATGGAGTCCCCATGGAAAGCCAGCGTCACAAGTGCCAAATGGATATTTTGCTGGATGCCTTACAGCCCTGGCTGGATGAGCGGGAAGACGGCTATGCCGGGGGCAACATGTTTGTCTATTTCAGCTTGGAGCAAGTCCGCAACCAGGATTTTCGAGGGCCGGATTTTTTTTGCAGCTGTCGGAGTTCCCAAGGGCGAGCGCAAAAGCTGGGTCTGTTGGCAAGAAAACAAGACCCCTGACGTGATTATCGAGTTGCTCTCCCACAGTACAGCTAAATACGACAAAGGCGCAAAAAAGCAAATATATGAGCAAAAAATGCACGTTTCGGAGTATTTTTGGTTTGATCCTTTTAATCCAGAAGATTGGGCCGGATTTCGCCTTGAGGGAGGTTGTTACATCCCCCAATCCCCCAATGAGCAAGGTTATCTCAAAAGTCGGGTACTGGGCTTGGGCTTAACCCGATGGCTCGGTGCGTATAAGGGCGTCCAGGCGACTTGGCTGCGGTGGGTGGGAGCAGACGGAACACTTTTGCCAACTGAGGCTGAAATTACTGCCGCTGAACGCCAACGAGCCGAGCAAGAATTTCAACGAGCCGAGCAGGAACACCAGCGAGCTGAACAGGAATTTCAACGAGCCGAAGAAGCGCAGCAACAATTAGCCCAGATCGTAGGCAATCTTCTACAACGGGGCATGTCAGCGGAAGAGATCGCGGCGATCGCCTCTACCAGCACCGATTTTGTCAAGCGGATTCAGGACAGACTAAGCCGATAGCAGCTTGAGATACTTGCGAATTAAGCCGATGGTGACCGCGGGAAGTTCGAGCTGCGGCGTTAAGCCAACATCTTCGAGAACCTGAAACACCTTAATTGCCCCTGGATTTAAATCGGCTAAGCGCTGGCCAATTTCTGGCCCGGTGAATTGAGACTTTCTGCCCCAGAGAATCGCTGTGGGTGTTGCTAACTGCGGCACGTAATTCGCCAAATCAAAGCACAAATCCCCCCGGACAAAGGCTAGCGCGGCATAATCGCCCCTGGGTTGTTGGGCAGATTTTAAATAAGCTTGCACAATTTCCGGGTAAACCAGGCTTGAATTCGCAAATTGGCGGTTTTCGAGAAAGTTTTGAATGCCTCCGGCCGTTGCTACCCCAACACTGTACAGTAGGCGATCGAGGATGGGTGTGGCGATCAGTTGGGCAAAAAAGCTCTGGGTGTAATTCTCGCCGAAATCCGATAAGCCTGCCGGTGTTGTTAAAATTAACAGCTTGAACAGATCAGGACGTTCAATAGCAGCCCGAATCGTAAAGGCTGCTGTCAGGGACGAAGCAATCACCGGGGTCGGTTCGCCGCAAATTTTTTCCAGGAATTCAATAATAATAGCAACATAATCTTCGGGACGATAATTCCGTTCTGGGTGTTCGGAGCGTCCCCAGCCAATTAAATCGGGAGCCAGTATTTGATAGTCGCTGGCAAAAGCAGGATAAACCTTTGACCATTCGTAGGCCGAAGAACCACCGCCAAATCCGTGCAAAAATACCAATTTAGGTCGCTCTGACTCCAGCTCGTCGGTCAGTTGCCAAAGCTCACCACTGTTTGTGTAATATACCATTCTGCCCAGGGAGGTCACAAGAGAGCCTTGCTGGATTCCAGGGGGTTCAATCATCGCTGTTGCCTCGTTTTTCTAAATGGCAGCCCCTAGGGGCTTTTGTAGATTCAGTGTAAGCGCTCCAGGTTAAGACTGCCTCCATACCTTGACAGAACGCTTACCGCCTTTAACTTCCCTCCCTTCCAGCCCAACCCGCGATTGGCTTTGCCAGTGCGCGGAGCGCAATCGCCCTCAGGATTGGGCTTTTCTTGAAGCACTAAAGAGCTACACCTGGGACAGAGGGGAGCTTCTTCCAAACAGTGTTAACTTTTCTAACAAGCAGGCTAGGGAGGCCACTATTTCTGATAGGAATCCCCCTGCAACAGCTTGGAATATTATCGCTACCGTTCTCGGATTTCTCACCCTTATGGTCAAGCAAGCGCTTCCCAAAAATAGCCAGATTCAACCTTATTTACCCCTAAATACCGACTATATCAGCCTGTTTAAAACGGGACTGTGGGGGTTGGGCATTCCTTCTTGGCTTTTTGCCATTGGCGATCGCGGCCTGGCTGCCCTGGGAGACGGGAGCTTATCCGCCCCGGAAATTTCCCAAGTTTTTGTTGCCTCGCTGCTATTTATTTTCTGGCTCTACCTCAAACCCGAAGGCCCTGTCCCCTCCCCTGACGCTCCCGATGCTGGCTATTCCTGCCCCCAGGAAGCAACTTGGCGATCGCTGCAAGCCCAACTGTTAGACCTAGGAGATTACCATATTATTTCCCAAGAATACACCCTGCCTTTCCCCTATCTTTGCCAAATCTATCACCTGCTCAACCTCAAGCATTTGGAGAACGTGCATAGCTTTAGCCTCAATAACCTCAAGGTAGTAGGCGTCAGCTACTTTCAGGCGACTGGGATTGGTGGTAAATTAACCTTTCAAACCCAACTTGATTCACCCGTTAATGCCTTGAGAATTTGGCGGCAAGAAGCAGTAGAAGTCGAATTAACGCTGCACTCCTCCCACACCGTTGAGCTAAGAGTTCCTGTTTATGGCGGCAAAAAAGTTATTGTCATGTTTAACGTTTTTCCTTTAGGTGAAGACAAACACAAGTTTCTGGTGGATATCTACAGCGATTTGGACTGGCCGCGGCCTTTATTGCAGTTGCTTTTCCATTGTGCTTCCTGCTTGACTTTATACGAAGATCTGCCCTATCTTCAACGACTTACTCAGCGAAATCTCTCCCGCTTACTTACCTCCAGGCGTATTTCTAGCCATGAAACAATGCGTTTGTACAATCGTTTTGTCGATCTATACGGAGGAACTTTCAGTCAACCCTCTTCGCCAATTTCCTGAAATTTCTATAGGGTGTCGAGCTGGCTGAACATCATAAATAACCGACATTCCCATTATTAATAAAATCAATTTTCCTGCGGCAGTTGAGCTAAACGCGCCTACCCTCCTGTCGAATGTAAGAGGCAGCACCCAAAGCTAAATCGTTAAGTAGCTATCCCGAATATTCACCCTACCCTTGTACTCGCGAGGGATTATTTTTAGTAAAAATGGTATGATGCCTGCGATCGCCCCCACACTAGCTTGGCGTTACGGCTTCATCAGACTCACAAAGACAGCCGATCGAGCTTAAATGGTCAATCCCTGGAAACACCTGTTGCCCCAGCGGCACGCTCGGTTGGGGAATTAGCGCTTTCCCCGTTGCGCTCACGCTAGCGAGGAACCAGAGGATGGTAATCTAGGGTGAGGCAAATTTTATCTAAACTTAAGACTTGCGAGTCTTTAACCAACCACCCAGTAGGCAAAAGCATGGTAGCCACCACAGAGAAAACCCAAGTTGGCAAAATTGTTCAGGTAATCGGCCCGGTTGTTGATGCCGTTTTTCCCAGCGGCAGCCTGCCCCGCATCTACAATGCTTTGAAAATTGAAGGCAAAAATCCCGCAGGCAGAGACGTTGCTGTGACCTGCGAAGTGCAGCAGTTACTGGGCGACAACCAGGTACGCGCCGTTGCCATGAGCAGCACCGATGGTCTGGTACGCGGCATGGAAGTCACCGACACTGGCGCTCCCATTACCGTTCCCGTCGGTCAGCCGACCCTCGGCCGGATCTTTAACGTCCTGGGAGAACCTGTTGATAACCAGGGCCCCGTTGAAAGCCAGGAAAAGTCCCCTATTCACCGTAGCGCCCCCAAGTTCACCGAACTCGAAACCAAACCCTCTATTTTTGAAACAGGGGTTAAGGTAATTGACCTGCTCACCCCCTACCGTCGTGGTGGCAAAATCGGCTTGTTTGGCGGTGCGGGCGTGGGTAAAACCGTGATCATGATGGAATTGATCAACAACATTGCTACCCAGCACGGCGGAGTTTCCGTATTCGGCGGCGTGGGCGAGCGCACCCGCGAGGGCAATGACCTCTACAACGAAATGATGGAGTCCAAGGTTATCAACGAAGAAAGCCTGGGCGACTCCAAAATTGCGCTGGTTTACGGACAGATGAACGAACCGCCGGGAGCGAGAATGCGCGTCGGACTGACGGCTCTGACGATGGCAGAATACTTCCGCGACATCAACAAGCAAGACGTACTGCTCTTCATCGACAACATTTTCCGCTTCGTTCAAGCGGGTTCGGAAGTATCGGCACTCTTGGGCCGGATGCCCTCGGCGGTAGGTTACCAACCCACCCTGGGTACGGATATGGGCGACCTGCAAGAGCGCATTACCTCCACCAAAGAAGGTTCTATTACTTCGATTCAAGCGGTTTACGTCCCCGCTGACGACTTAACCGACCCCGCTCCAGCAACGACCTTTGCTCACCTGGATGGGACGACGGTATTGTCTCGCTCCCTGGCTTCCAAGGGGATTTATCCGGCGGTAGATCCCCTGTCTTCCACCAGCACGATGCTGCAACCGGCGATCGTTGGCGAAGAGCACTACAAAACTGCCCGTGCCGTTCAGTCCACCCTGCAACGGTACAAAGAACTCCAAGACATCATTGCCATCCTGGGTCTGGATGAACTATCAGAAGAAGACCGCCGCATCGTAGACCGGGCCCGCAAAGTCGAGCGCTTCCTGTCTCAGCCTTTCTTTGTGGCGGAAGTCTTTACCGGCCAGTCCGGCCAGTACGTCACCGTGGAAGACACCATTAAAGGCTTCCAGATGATTCTCTCTGGTGAACTGGACGAACTGCCAGAACAAGCCTTTTATCTGGTAGGCAACATTCAACAAGCTATCGAAAAAGCTGAGAAGCTCAAGCAAGGTTAAACTTGCATTGCCAGCGGGGCATGGCGGCGATCCGCCGCCGTGCTCCCTTGTGAATTCCCCAATCATTACCTGTGACGCAATCATGGCATTAACTGTGCGCGTAATCACCCCGGACAAAATTGTTTGGGATAACCCGGTTGAAGAAATCATTCTCCCCAGTACGACGGGACAACTGGGGGTTCTGCCCGGCCACGCTCCCCTGCTGACGGCCTTAGATATCGGTGTCATGCGAGTGCGCTCCGGAAAAGACTGGCTGACCATCGCCGTGCTGGGCGGGTTTGCCGAAGTTGAAAGTAACGAAGTCAAAGTTCTAGTCAATAGCGCGCAACTCGGCAGCGATATCGACAAGGATGCGGCTCGCGGTGAATTTGATACGGCGCAGCAACGCTACAACGAGGCCCAAAAAGGCAGCGATCGCCAAAACAAATTCAGGCAACCCGCGCCCTCAAACGCAGCCGGGCCCGTTTTCAAGCTGCTGGCGGCGTCCTGTAATTTAAACAGCTCAGAATCGGCCGAACAAAAAAGGGCAGTTTCCCCTGCCCTAATCCCTGGTTTATAAGCCAGCGCTCGTTAATTGCTGCCGGTAAAAATGACTTCAGGAAACCGTCCTTGGGCTTCTTGCATTTTGATGTGCTTGCCTTGATTGCGCAAATCCTGCCAATAGTTGATGACTTCAGTGGCTTGGTTGAGGATTTCAATGCGCTCTGGTTCTGAAATCCAGGTCTTGCCATCTAACTCGTCTTTAAGCTGCTGCCAAGCATCATTACGGGGCCAGAAAAAGTAGGCAGTCAAAGGACTCGTACCGTTACCCACTACATGATCGACTGCGATCGCCACATCTTTATTTAACCAAAGAACCTTTAAAATAAATCTCGACAAAGAGACCTCCAAGAATCTAAGACAACCCCCAACGGGCGGGAATGGACAAGCTTCATTCTAGCCTAGGTCGCTCCCGACTGACGAGAGAGAGCCAGGCAGTCCAGGGGGAAAGTGAGAGGTAAGGCCATGAGCTGTATTGTTGTTTTCGATATTGATGGCGTGGTGCGCGATGTGAGCCAGTCCTATCGCCGCGCGATCGCCGATACGGTCGAGTATTTTACCGAGGGTGGTTGCCGGCCCCGCCTAGAGGACATTGACCAGCTTAAGGGCGAGGGGATTTGGAATAATGATTGGGAAGCCTCTCAGGAATTGATTTATCGGTATTTTGCCAAAAAGGACGGGACGAGAACCGCTATTCCCCTGGAGTTTGCTGGAATTGTGGCTTATTTCCAGGAACGCTATCGGGGGAGCGACCCGGTGCAGTGGAATGGTTACATTGCCAACGAGCCGCTATTGCTGGGGGCTAGCTATTTAGCAACCTTAAGCGCTGCTGGCATTGACTGGGCTTTTTTAGCGGTGCGACCAGAGGCTCGGCAGAATATGTCCTCTGTAAGCGCTTGGGACTAGAGCCACCCGTGCTGGTGGCGATGGAAGATGCCCCTGGCAAGCCCAATCCGACCGGACTGTTTACCGCGGTTCAACGCCTGGAGCGATCGCCCCTGCCTTGTCCCGTTTTCTATGTTGGAGATACGGTTGCGGACATGCGTACCATCCTCAAGGCTAGGGAATTACAGCCGGAGCGGCAATGGATTGCCGTTGGGATTTTGCCCCCCACGTCCAAACCGGACGAACGGCGACAGCAGACTTACGCCGAGCAACTGCAAACCGCCGGGGCAGCCCTAGTGCTAGCCAACGTTGAGCAGCTCAACTCTGCCCAAATTGAGCGATTGCTTCACCCCTAGGATACTTGGTGGCTGAAAACCTCATCAGACAAGAGTTCGGGAAACCGTACTGGCCCTAGAGTTGCATTCCGCTGGGGTCTTTCGCTACATTAGCACTCGTAAGGTGAGAGTGCTAAATTCAGTCTTTGCAGCAAACGCACGTTTTTGGCACTGCCACAACCGCATTTTGGAGGAATCATGGCAGCTATTTCCCTATCTGTTTCCACCGTTAAGCCCCTGGGCGAGCGCGTCTTTGTCAAGGTCAGCCCTAGCGAAGAAAAGACCCAAGGCGGTATTTTTTTGCCGGACACCGCTAAAGAAAAGCCCCAAATCGGTGAAATCGTCCAAGTTGGCCCCGGCAAGCGCAACGACGATGGCAGCTACCAGCCGATGGAAGTAAAAGTAGGCGACAAAGTCCTCTACTCCAAGTACGCTGGCACCGATGTTAAATTTGGCGGCGACGACTACGTGCTGCTGTCCGAGAAAGATATTCTGGCTGTAGTTTCCTAATTCCAGCGTCTCAAACCACTTTTGACCTATTTTTTAGACATCTCGGAGTGCAACTATGGCTAAGACAATTGTTTACAACGAAGAAGCGCGGCGCGCCCTAGAGCGAGGCATCGATCTGCTGGCTGAAGCCGTTGCCGTTACCCTGGGCCCCAAAGGCCGCAACGTCGTTTTGGAAAAGAAGTTTGGCGCTCCCCAGATCGTCAATGACGGGGTGACCATCGCCAAAGAGATTGAGCTAGAAGACCACATTGAGAACACCGGGGTTTCCCTGATCCGGCAAGCGGCTTCTAAAACCAACGACGTAGCTGGGGACGGAACCACTACGGCAACCGTTCTCGCCCACGCAATTGTTAAAGAAGGGTTGCGGAACGTGGCAGCGGGTGCTAACCCCATTTCCCTCAAGCGCGGCATTGATAAAGCCACCGAATATTTGGTTGCTAAGATTGCCGAACATGCCAAGCCAGTGGAAGACTCTAAGGCGATCGCGCAAGTAGGTGCGATTTCTGCGGGGAACGACGACGAAGTCGGACAAATGATCGCGGAAGCGATGGATAAAGTCGGCAAGGAAGGCGTGATTTCCCTCGAAGAAGGCAAATCCATGACTACCGAGCTGGAAGTCACCGAAGGAATGCGCTTTGACAAGGGCTTATATCTCACCCTACTTTGTCACCGACGCCGAGCGGATGGAGTGCGTGTTCGACGAGCCGCAAATCCTGATCACCGACAAAAAGATTACGCTAGTACAAGATCTAGTTCCGGTACTGGAGCAAGTGGCCCGTCAAGGCCGTCCCCTGGTGATTATTGCTGAAGACATCGAAAAAGAAGCCCTGGCAACCCTGGTGGTCAACCGTCTGCGTGGGGTACTGAATGTATCTGCTATTAAAGCCCCTGGCTTTGGCGATCGCCGTAAAGCGATGCTGCAAGACATTGCGACCCTCACCGGTGGACAGGTGATCAGCGAAGATGCCGGTTTGAAGCTGGAAAGTACCCGTCCCGACATGCTGGGGAAAGCCCGCCGCATGACCATTACCAAAGACAACACCACCATTGTTGCCGAAGGCAACGAAGCGGCTGTCAAGGCCCGTTGCGAGCAAATCCGCCGTCAAATCGAGGAGACCGACTCTTCCTACGACAAAGAAAAGCTGCAAGAGCGCCTTGCTAAGTTGGCAGGGGGCGTTGCCGTGATTAAAGTCGGGGCAGCCACGGAAACCGAGATGAAAGACCGCAAGCTGCGCCTGGAAGATGCGATTAACGCCACCAAAGCAGCCGTAGAGGAAGGAATTGTTCCTGGTGGCGGTACCACCTTGGCCCACCTGACTCCTGATCTGGAAACCTGGGCCAACAGCACCCTGAGTGGGGAAGAGTTGACCGGAGCTAGCATCGTGGGTCGGGCCCTGTCCGCTCCCCTGAAGCGCATTGCCGAGAACGCGGGCCAGAACGGTGCGGTGATTGCTGAGCGCGTCAAAGAGAAGGACTTCAACGTTGGTTTCAACGCTGCGACCAACGAGTTCGTCGATATGTTTGAGGCAGGCATCGTTGATCCGGCTAAGGTAACCCGTTCGGCCCTGCAAAACGCAGCTTCCATTGCTGGCATGGTCTTGACAACCGAGTGCATCGTTGTGGACAAGCCAGAGAAAGAAAAAGCTCCCGCAGCTCCCGGTGGCGGCGACTTTGATTACTAATCTCTAAAGTTCCAGACAGGCCTTGTCTCTCTGGTGAATTTATCGGTGGCCGCTCTTTATTGGGGCGGCCATTGTGCTGTCATCAGGGTGGTTTTGGGGTTTTCAGGGCTGATTGGGCAAAAACCCGGTTGGCTATTCTAGTTAATCTTCAATAGAACTCCCGATCGCTGCAATTCCGCCAGACTGGCGCTGCCAGTACAGAATAAAACCGTCTCCAGTTC
This sequence comes from Chloroflexaceae bacterium, assembly GCA_012031815.1. Taxonomy (GTDB): domain Bacteria; phylum Cyanobacteriota; class Cyanobacteriia; order Cyanobacteriales; family JAAUTE01; genus JAAUTE01. The sequence continues at coordinate 22,632 of JAAUTE010000003.1, read as the reverse complement.
GGCGATCGCCAATTGGACAAACTCGGCCAATTCCGTTTCCGACTCGGCGGCGGCTTGGAGGAAGGGACGGGCCATGCCGACCACATTGGCACCGAGGGCAATGGCTTTGGCAGCATCGAGACCGTTGGCAATGCCACCAGAGGCAATCAGGGGAACCTCAGGAAAGCGATCGCGGATTTGAACCACACAATCGGCGGTGGGCAATCCCCAATCGGCAAAGGTCTGACCCAGGTGTTGTTGACGGCGATCCTTCGCCCGCTGACTTTCCACCCGGGCCCAAGAAGTTCCCCCCGCTCCGGCCACATCAATGGCGCTGACCCCCACTGCTAACAACTTCTCGGCGATCGCCGCAGAAATGCCGTTGCCCACTTCCTTAACCACCACGGGCACGGGAAGTTGCTGGCAGAGAAGGGCAATTTTAGCAAGAATTCCTCGAAAATTTGTATCCCCTTCGGATTGGACAGATTCTTGCAGGGGATTGAGGTGGAGAATTAAACCGTCCGCCTCCAGGCTCTCAACAGCACGACGGCACTCGTCCACCGCATAACCGTAGTTGAGCTGTACAGCCCCCAAATTGGCCAGGAGTAAAATATCGGGAGCCTGGGAGCGCACCGCAAAGGTGGACATCAACGCCCAATTTTCCAGGCCGATGCGCTGGGAGCCAACGCCCATGGCCAAACCATACTGCTGGGCAGCTCTGGCCAAGCGTTGGTTAATGGTTTTGGCAAATTCCGTCCCGCCCGTCATGGAAGAAATCAACAGCGGCGATCGCAGAACCCTGCCCAAAAAAGAGGTTTGCAGCGAGATTTGGGAGCGCTCCAACTCCGGGAGGCAGCAGTGGCTAAAGCGATAGCGCTCCAGTCCGGTGGTTGTTTGGGGAAAGTTAACGGATTCTTCCAAACAAACCCGTAGATGCTCGGCTTTACGGTTTTCGATGTCCGTGGTTGAGTCAGAGAGAAAATTCACCATCGTGAAAACAACCGCTAATTTTGCTGGGGTATAATTCCTGAAAAATGCTGCTTCAATAGGTTTGAACCCAGGGTTTCCGCCCGAAACTTAAAACTTGAGAGCTGATTCTCCCCGAAGCGCTCTATCGCAGCCAGCTTTAAAAAACTATTTCATCCCCGAAATACAATCTAACCTACTTTTTGGGGTCTTATTTTTCCTGATGGGGGGCGATCGCCGCGACCCAGTCTAGGGTGAGAGAGGAGGGAATCCGCAGGGGAGCGGGGTTACAGTATCATTAGGAAAATCCGCCTCGTGAGTAGCCCCTGACGCTGGCTGCTTAGGTAATACCCCAGAGTGCGGTCTGTTTTCCCTCTACCAAGCATTAATACCATGACCTCGGCGGCGCATATTCTTCTAGTGGAAGATGAGAGCAAATTAGCTCAATTTATCGATTTAGAGCTGAAATATGAGGGCTATCAGGTGACGATCGCCAACGACGGTCTAGAAGGATTGACCGCTGCCCGGGAAATCGAACCGGATTTAATTTTGCTGGATTGGATGCTGCCAGGGATTTCGGGCCAGGAAATTTGTCGTCGCCTGCGGGAAACGGGCAGTCGCATCCCCATTATTCTCCTGACCGCCAAGGACGAGATTAGCGATCGCGTGGCCGGGTTAGATGCGGGGGCAGACGATTACATCGTGAAACCTTTCAGTATTGAAGAACTGCTAGCCCGACTCCGCGCCCACCTGCGCCGCAACCAAGACCGCGATGCCCATGTTTTGCAGTTTGCTGACCTGCGCCTCAACCGCAGCACCCGTGAAGTCCACCGGGGCGATCGCCTCATTGAGCTAACTGCCAAAGAATTCGATTTATTAGACTATTTGCTTGCCCATCCCCGGCAGGTACTCACCCGCGACCAAATCCTGGAGACGGTTTGGGGCTACGACTTCATGGGAGATTCTAATATTATCGAAGTTTACATTCGCTATCTGCGCCTTAAGTTAGAAGCCAATCAGGAAAAGCGCCTCATTCAAACCGTGCGAGGCGTTGGCTATGTTTTGCGAGAATAGCCATAAAAAACCAGATAATAATCCCTATTTCAAGGAATTACCGACCCATTCAGGAATGGGTCGAACAACCGATGTTGCTAAGAAATAATCGACTGCAATGAGCGGGGTTACACTCACGCAAGGGGTCTGGGAGCAAGGGACAAACCCGCTTCAGGTAGCGCGATCGCCCCTCGGAGTATATTGAGAAGCAAAACGGGGTATTAGGGAGTATGAGAAGTTAAGCCCTTAAGTTCCCAGGTTAACTTGGGATACTTAGGTTGTTTGTTCTGGGGATTCGCGGGATATTCAAAGTCAAGACAGGAAAGAGAAAAGCAACCAAGGATTGGTTTAGGTTGGTGTGCCCGCAGAGTAACGAAAGCAAAGACAGAAAGGCGAGCTGTCAATGCAAATTTCGGTGAATCATGCGGGCCCTTTTTTTTGCTCAGGTCAATGCCCGGATTTGCTGGCAAGTTGCAGATTTATAGTTGTATCCGCTTAAAGTGCCCATTCTCACAGGATTTAATCCTCTCACCCCTCGGCTAAAGCCCAAGCTAAAAAACGCTCCACATAATACAAAGACAACTGATTGCCGATTCCTGAAAAAACCGCGTCGAAGGCATGTTCGGCCCAGGGAATTTCTAGCCAAACCGCAACATTTTGGCTATCGCGCAATGCCTCGTATAAACCCCGGCCAAACTCCACTTTCACTAGGCGATCGCGTCGGGCATAAACTAGCAGAGTCGGCGGCAGTCCGGGGCGAAGCGCGTGAATGGGAGAGGCTTTTCGGTAAAGTTCGGGTCGTTCTTCTGGAGAACCGCCTAAAAATGCCTTTAAAACCCCTCGGACATTAATGGGATCGGGGAAGGGTAACTCGTTGTAGCCTCTCTGCAAGTCTGCCGGCCCGTAATAATTCACAACTGCCCGCAAAGGCATTAGATTCCCTTGATAGGCCGCTAGCATCGCCAATTGTGCCCCCGCAGATCGCCCCAACACCGCCATTCGCTGGAGATTGACTTCTAGTTCGTCGGCATGGTCTTGGATATAGCTCAATGCTGCCTGCACGTCTTCCAGTTGCGCCGGAAATTGGTATTGAGGGGCATGGCGATAGGAAATGGCGATCGCGGCGTAACCCTGAGCGGCCAGGTAGCGACTCATAGATTCTCCCCGCTCTGGTGAGCCAGTTTGCCAAGCGCCGCCATAAATGATGACAATACCGGGATATTTACCGGGAAGTGGGGGAAGATAGCTGTTAAGCGTTAAGTTAACGCCATCGGGATTGGCAAAGACGATGCCTCGCTGGCAGCGCACCGCCCCCAGGGGAATGCCCGAAAACACCTCGGACAGAACCAGCGGACGAGGACGCAGTTGGGTCTGTAGTGATTGAGAAACCGGGTTTAAATAATCCTTGCCTAAACGGGCTTCCATTTCCGCAGCCATCCGTTGATTGGCACTAGGAAACTGCACCAAGGGCAGCAAGCTTAATCCCAAGCTCAATAAACTACATAAAAGGGCAAAATTAAGGTTTTTCCCATAGACAAGATTGACCCCAAGGGCGATCGCATTGGCGACTAGCAACCAGGGACTTAGCTCTGGCGCAGCAATTCCTAGGGGTAACAGAAAGAATGTCGGGGCAGAAACCACGATCCACAGACTCAGCAGGGAAAATAGTCCGCTAATTCCGAAAATTAGCCACGATAACGGCAAAACCTCTCCCCCTCAAGATTAACGACCCAGTGGTTTTGCTCTAGCATAGCGGAGGGAAACTCAGCGAGGAACACCAGCGATGATGAAACCCCTAAACGGTAAAGTAGCCTTGGTCACTGGGGCAACGCGAGGCGTGGGACTGGGAATTGCCGTGGGGTTGGGGGAGGCGGGGGCAACGGTGTATGTTACTGGCCGCACCTTGACCAGCGCACCGCACAGCGAGGGATTGTCGGGCAGTTTGCAGGACACAGCCTTGGCAGTTGAAGGGGCTGGCGGCACCTGCATTCCCCTTCAGGTCGATCATAGCGATGACGAGCAAATTCGCTGTCTATTCGAGCAGATTGCGGCAGAACAACAGGGACAGCTTGATTTGTTAGTAAACAACGTTTTTTCAGGAGTGTCGGCCATCAGCCAGGCCAGCGGCCGGCCCTTTTGGGAGTGCGACCCCCAGCTTTGGGATGCGGTTAATCGCGCGGGCCTGCGCAGTCACTATCTAGCCAGCGTTTTTGCGGCTCGACTCATGGTATCCCGGAAAAAAGGATTAATTTGCACAATTTCCTCCTGGGGAGGTCTAGCTTATATTTTTGGTGTCGCCTACGGCACGGGCAAATCGGCCTGCGATCGCCTGGCAGCGGACATGGCGGTGGAGCTAAAACCCCATAACGTGGCTTCTCTGTCAATCTGGCCAGGAATTGTGGGAACAGAACAAATTACGCGCTTAGTAGCTGAAACCAAAGATAATTTAAGCGAAAAAGCTGGCTTACAAGCTTTTGGTGACGGTTACAACTGGGAAACACCCCTGCTGACGGGACGGGCGATCGCCGCCCTGGCCGCTGACGCCAAAATTATGGACTACACGGGTCGCGTTGCCGTGGTGGCCGAACTAGCTGAGCGCTACAACTTGGTGGATAAAGCTGGAAACCGCCCGGCATCTCTGCGATCTTTGCGATTTTTGCTACCGTCAGTCTGGACAGCCCTAAAAAACGTCCCTGGACTCCTCCCCGATCTGAAAATTCCTTGGGCTATATTGCTGTTGAAACTACTGCAATCGCCTAAATTTCTCTAGCCTAGACTTTGGGGTAACCGCTGGCAAAATGACGCAACTTAAGGGAGCCGTTGTCCTGATTACGGGAGCGGCAGGGGGATTTGGTCAGGAACTTACAAAACAGTTGCTTAGCGCTGGCAGTCGCTTGATTTTAAGCGATCGCGATGAAAAGCAGCTCTGGGATCGCGCGGAGTCCCTGGGGCGGGAAATCGCCACGGGAGAAATTTTGGCTTGCCTGGGCGTGGATTTAGGCGATCGCCAGGGGTGTGAAACCCTGTATCATCGCGTGCAGGCGTTGGGGATAGCGGTTGATGTTTTAATTAACAATGCCGGAATCGGCCTGTTTGGACGAATAGACGAGGTTCCAACGGAAAAATGGGAGAAATTGCTGCAAATCAACCTACTGGCTCCCATGCGCTTAAGCTCTCTATTTGTGGCAGATATGATTGCTCGCCGCCGCGGCCATATCGTTAATATTTCCTCGATCGCCGGTTGGGCGGCCCCGGCTGGACTGGCCCACTATTCGGCCAGTAAATTTGGCTTGCGCGGGTTTAGTGAAGGACTACTTCGGGAAGTCAAATTTTATAATGTAAACGTCACCGTTGTTTATCCCTTTTTTAGTCGGACGGCGATTTTGCACTCCCCGCAATACGGAACCCTGGCGACCCACAACAGCAATTCGCCCAAATTTGTCAGCGATCCCGCTCAAATCATGGGCAAAACTATTCAAGCCATCGCTCGCAATCAATTCGAGGTCTTTCCCGATGCGATCGCCCAACTCATTCACCTGAGCCAGCAGTATTTTCCCGGCGGGGTGTTCTGGTTTAGTGAACTTTTCCGCAGGAAACCTAACAATGCAGGTTATTAATCTCCCCAATACCGCAAACAGCCGAGATACCACGGAAAAACAGTTGATTATTGGGGCAGGTTTTGTGGGGCTGGGCATTGCTCAAGCCCTTAAGGAGGCGAATATTGCCTACGACCAAGTGGACGGGAGCGATCGCATTGGGGGCAATTGGTATCATGGCGTCTACCAAACTGCCCACATTATTTCCTCGAAAAAGCCACGGAATTCCCCCACTTTCCCATGCCCAAAACCTATCCCCATTTTCCCAACGCGCAACAAATGTGGGATTATCTTCAATCCTTCGCCGAGCATTTCCAACTAGGTGATCGCATTGAATTAAACCGAACCGTTACCTACGTTCGCCCAAGGGAAAATAATCTTTGGGAAGTAAGCTTTGCCCAGGGGGAAACCCGCCTTTATAAAGGGGTCATTATCTGCAATGGCCATCACTGGTGCCAGCGATTTCCGGAGTTGCAGGGGGAATTTAAAGGAGAAATAATTCACTCAAAAGCCTATAAGCACCCCGACCAACTGCGAGGGAAGCGGGTTTTAGTGATTGGCGGCGGTAATTCCGCCTGCGATTTAGCCGCAGAAGCCGCCCGCGTCGGCGAAAAAGCCTTCTTAAGCCTGCGAGAATCGGTTTGGTTTATACCGAAAAGCTTTGGCGGGGTTCCAGTCACCGATTTAGTGGTGTGGTGGATGCCGGAATGGCTGCAAAGACTGCTGATTTATGGCATTATTCGCCTCACCTTTGGCCCTCACCAGAACTATGGATTGCCCCAGCCCCAACATCGAATTTTTGCCAAACATCCGACCTTAAATAATGAAGTTCCTTACTATATTCAGCACGGCCGCATTCTTCCCAAGCCAGCAGTACGTTATTTAGACGGTTGGGAGGTTGAATTTGTGGATGGCAGTCGCGAAACGGTTGAATTGATCGTTTGCGCCACGGGATTTAAGGTTGCCTACCCGTTTTTACCCCCTGCACTCCAGCGGGTTCAAGGAGCGATCGTTCAATGTTATGGCGGCTCTTTTTTAGCTGATTATAAAGGTTTAGCCTATGTGGGTTGGGGACAATCCAGGGGCGGCGTCGGCCCTCTCATTGCCGCTTCGGGCCCTTATTGCTCGCTGTCTTCAACTGCAAGATGAATCAAAATCCCTATCGGCTTAGTCTTTCAAAACCTGGGCCAGTCTCTACCTAAAACCCATCTCTCTGATTTCTGGAAAGTTCAGCGCCAACTGCAAACTTTTCAACTATTTCTTTAGGCGATTTGCGAAAAGAGCCTATCATTTGGATGCCCAATATTCTGATTTTCGCAATCAGCCGCTTCCCTAAAAAAAGCCCAGCCTGGAATAGCCAAGATTTTAACCCAAACCCCCTTGGGAAAGGCGATCGCAGATGGTAGGGAGAATGTATATTTATCCAGATTAAGGCATAAAACTCTCTTTTATTTTAAATTTAAGGAAATACTAGAACATTAGCTCCGATTACTCCTTCAGGATCTCAAAAACCTGACCATTCCTTTATTCACCTGATTCATTGGCAACTGTGCAACGCCAAATTAAGAGCTATTTGTATTGGCAAATATTGCTTGAGATTATATTGGGTATATCCTATAGTTTGTCACTACCTCAGGATAGCTACCGCTGCGGGTAGAACAAGAACTTTTTTCGGCTAAATCTGGTGCTGCTGAATTGTATCTGTTAGTTTATCGGCAATACCAGCGATCCAGCTCTCATCTTGCTTAGTATAGCTGCGGGGCGCATTCGCTCCCAAAATTAATGCCCCTTCCCCGCCCAAGGGCTGGCAGATCGCCCCCTGGACATTCTCCGGCAGATAATTAAACTCAATGCGACCGGGATAAACTTTCAGATCCACTAGATAAACCGGACGCTGGGTTTCCATGACCCGCTTTAAGATCGCTCCCGGCGTTACCAGCGGATTTTTTACCAAAATCCCCCGTCGCAGCCAAACTTCCCCGCGATAATACACCACCAGCGATCGCGTAGCGGTGTTGGTCAACAGCAAGTGGGAGGCCCAGGCTAATTCCCGCTTGAGGATTTCCGGCAACTGGGGCGCTAGTTCAAACCCTTCTTCCCCAATCAATGACACCGCTTCCGGCGATCGCGGCTGCACCTGTTGCCACAGCAACCCCGCCAAAATCAGCAGCGCACTCAAAATTACCCCCAAAACATCAGAGCGAGCCTGGGCCTGCGTTAATTGGGGGGTCAACCAGCGATTAATCAGCAACAGTACGGCTCCCAAACTGCCCGCCCACAGCGGCAGCGATCGCAGCACTCGGTTCGGATCGGATTGCGCCATAGCGTCAAGGGAGTAACTGAACTAGTCCTATGCCTGGGCGGCCTAACAGCAAGGGACGGGAGCGGCCTATTCCTCGCCCGGTTCTAAAATCCGTTGAAAGAGGTAACCCGTTCCCCTAGCCGTGAGGATCAATTCAGGATTACTGGGATCGTCCTCTAACTTAGCCCGTAGTCGGGAGATATGCACATCCACCACGCGGGTATCGACGTGACGCTCCGGCGTGTAGCCCCAGACCTCCTGAAGAATCTCCGATCGCGAAAACGGCTCTCCCGAACGACTGACCAGCAGCTCCAGCAAACTAAATTCCATTCCCGTCAGCCGGATGCGTTCGTCGCCCTTGTAAACCTGACGCTTATTAGTATCAATGCGAATAGAAGCGACGTGAATCACCCCAGAACTGGGAATCCCCGGCGCGCCATTTTTCTCAACCCGTCGTAAAACCGAGCGAATTCTTGCCTCTAGCTCCTTGGGCGAGAACGGCTTGACCACATAATCGTCAGCCCCCAATTCCAGTCCCGTGATGCGGTCAGCCACATCCCCCAAGGCCGTTAACATAATAATGGGAATGTCCGATTCTTTACGCAGCTCCTGGCAGACTCCGTAGCCATCCAGCTTGGGCATCATTACATCCAAAACCACCAGATCGGGGTCGCTATTGCGAAAAGTTTCCAAAGCCTCTTCCCCATCGGCAGCGGTGACCACATCGTAACCAATCATGGACAAACGGGTCTCTAATATGCGGCGAATGCTTGCTTCGTCGTCAACCACCAAGATCTTTTCTTTATGACTTTCCAAGTGAATCGACTCTCCTGCTTTAGTTATCTTAAGCGGCTAATTGTTTATTAACATTCTAAATACTTCTGTTTCGAGCAGATAACTTTTGCACTATTTCTTTAACTTTTGCCCAATAGACCCAGGCGACGCCAGCATTTTCAGGAAATTCAGCCCAGAGCTGTTAGCATAATCGATTCTTGACAAGAATTGTTGCCACTGGTGTCGATTACCAATTTTTTGGGGTGTATTCACCTTTTTCTCATGGCAAAAACCAAAACGATTTATGTTTGTAATGAATGTGGGGCCGAGCAGATGCAGTGGTGGGGCCGCTGTCCCAACTGTAACAGTCTCCAGCCCTTGCAAGAACAAACGGTCAGCCCGTCGCCCACACCGGCCCGGCCTGGCTGGCAGTCAGCGGCCCGGCCAGGGGCCAAATCTCCCAGCGCCCTCCATCCCCGCGCTTCCCGCCGGTTCTCCGACATTCAAGGCGATGCTCTCTCCCGTTTTGCCTCTGGTTATGGGGAGTTAGACCGGGTTTTAGGCGGGGGCATTGTTCCCGGCTCCCTGGTACTGATCGGCGGCGATCCGGGCATCGGTAAATCGACGTTGCTGTTGCAGGTCGCCAACCAATTAGCCGCTATCCTGCCCCGCATTCTCTACGTTTGTGCGGAAGAATCCGGCCAGCAGGTCAAGCTGCGGGCTGCTCGCCTAGGCATGGGGACGGCTTCAGAGCCTGGGGCCGAATCTATTAATGGCCGCCAACCACCGGAGGAGCCTGGGGGGGAGCCGAACCTTTATGTAATGCCGGAAACGGATTTAGAGGAAATTCTGCGGGAATTAGAATCCCTCAAGCCTCAAGTCGCCGTCATTGACAGCATTCAAACCCTTTACTTTGCCTCTCTCACCTCAGCCCCCGGTTCCGTGGCGCAGGTACGGGAATGTACTTCTGCACTGATGCAGGTAGCTAAGCGGGAGAACATTACTTTGTTTATTGTGGGTCACGTCACGAAGGAAGGGACGATCGCCGGGCCGCGAGTTTTAGAACATTTGGTAGATACGGTGCTGTATTTTGAAGGCGATCGCTATGCCTCCCATCGCCTGCTGCGATCGGTCAAAAATCGGTTTGGGGCGACCCACGAAATTGGCATTTTTGAGATGGTGGAACAGGGGTTGCGGGAGGTGGTGAATCCCTCAGAGTTATTTTTGGGCAATCGGGAGGAAATAGCGCCGGGAACGGCTACGGTCGTCGCCTGTGAGGGCACCCGTCCCATTGTGGTTGAGCTGCAGGCCCTGGTTGCGCCGACGAGCTACAGTTCGCCACGCCGTTCCACCACGGGGGTTGATTACAATCGCCTCCAGCAAATTCTGGCGGTTTTGGAAAAGCGGGTGGGCATTCCCCTCTCTAAATTGGATGCTTACGTGGCCTCCGCCGGGGGGTTGAACGTGGCCGAACCTGCGGCCGATCTGGGCATGGCCATCGCGGTGGTGGCGAGTTTTCGCGATCGCCTGGTCGATCCGCGCACGGTGATGGTGGGCGAGATTGGCCTGGGCGGGCAGGTGCGGCTGGTGTCTCAAATGGAGTTGCGGCTGAAAGAGGCGGCGAAACTGGGATTCAAACGGGCGATTGTTCCCAAAGGGCAGAGTTTGCCAGAGGATTTAGGCTTGGAGATTGTACCGGTGGGCAAAGTCATTGATGCGATTATCGCCGCGATTCCCGTGCAGACAGCGGCTGCCGACGAGCCTTTTAGGCAGATAGGCGAAGAGGAAGAACTATGATGAGTTTATGCTGCAAACAATTTGTCAAAACCTAGGATCAGGAGCCAGTGATGATTGCGGAAGGGGGGTTGCTCGCTGGGGGCGGTTTGCTCACGGGGTTACTGGCGGGATTACTGGGCGTCGGCGGCGGTGTGATTTTGGTTCCTTTGATGGTTGCCATCGGTTATGAGCCGATCCAGGCGGTTGCAACCAGTAATTTAGCGATTTTACTGACTTCTCTCTCTGCTAGCCTGCAAAACTGGCGCATGGGCTATCTGATTCTGCCCAAGGTTTTGTGGCTCGGACTCCCGGCGATCGCCACAGCTCCTCTGGGAGCGTATTTGGCAGAGCGGCTGCCGTCTTACGGGCTGCTAGGAGCCTTTGGGGGCCTGTTGATGGTTAATATTTTTCTGGCTAGTGGGCGGCGACAGTTCCAGTCTCAGGGCAGGGCCAGCGGCGAGGATGCCCAGGCTGTGGCAGGAAATTTGCCGATTCGGCTGGGAACCGGCGGTGCGGCGGGATTCTTGGCGGGACTGTTTGGCGTCGGCGGCGGCGTGATCATGGTACCGCTGCAAATCTTGCTCCTCAATGAACCGATTAAAACGGCGGTGAGAACTAGTCTGGGGGCGATCGCAATTACGGCGTCGGTGGCAACCCTCAGCCATACTCTCCAGCAGAATGTTGAGTTTTTATCGGGTATTATTTGGGAATCGGGGGGCTGTTGGGTTCCCAGGTTAGTACGCGCTATCTGCCGAAACTGCCCGATAGAGCGATTAATTTCGGTTTTTATACCCTCCTCGGTCTGCTTGCTGCCTACACTTTCTGGCGGGCCTGGCAACAATACCAACTGAGTTAAGCTATTCCCGGTTAAAACACATTAAAATCTCTAAAATCAATGTTTTTAAAGGCGTTTTGCGGGTTTAGGCTGAATAGAGCGGGACTAGCTCCCTTACGGTAACCCTGGCGACTGTGGCTGGTAGGGGAGGCTAGTTCTCGTAATGTAAGATAGAAAAAGACACCTAGGCAACCTGTCCGTCTATAAAAGATTCTTGTCTAGCGCCACAGGGATAAATGGAGAGGAGGCGCTTGTATTCTTCGTAGTCACTGAGACTAATGGCAATGGCGACCGGCATGCCCAACTTTTCAAAATAAGGTGTTCTTCGCCGCTGTTGACCTGATTGAGCAGCTTGCCGAGGTGGTCTCTGGCAGCTTCAACTTTCACGATTTTAGATCCGGGTAGCTTCTTAAGCATGGATTGTGGCTCCTTTGATGTCGAAAAGTTTTGATTTTGATCAATTTTCTTTGCGTTACAACTACCTTAGCAAGGTTGTTTTAGAAATGGGAACGGTAGGTTTACATATGCTTAACATTTTTTTACATGGGTAACTTTGATACAAAACTATTGAGTCAACCCAATTAACGTCGTGAAAACCAGTAGCGCTGGCCAAGATCCACAATACTTACCTACCGTAAATATCCGGTTGTTCCTCCGCAAACCCCCTGAACACTGAGGGAACTTTAGCTGGGAATGTCCCGATCTATTGACGGGGTTTTTCAGGGGTAAGCAAGAACCTCGGAATTCAAATCAGATGTTTACTCTCGTAATGTCGAACTATTTAGCGATCGCCTAGGATTGTAGTGGAAATTTTAGCAGCTAGAGTCTGATTCCAGGGTTTCAATCAGCAGATTCATCCGCTCCTTACCGCGATCGAGAAATTCCTCGCACTGGGCCAGCAGCCGTACGGCGATCGCAAATTGCTCGAAGGTCGCTTGGAGGGGCAGGGAACCAGTTTCGATTTGCTCGATGATGTCTTCAAGGCGAGCAACGGTCGCTTCGTAGTTCCAGGGTTCGCGCTGAGGAGTCATGGGGCGTCGGGGGGCGAAAAATCAATGATTTCCGTGATTTTAACCTTAAGCTGTCCATTAGCCAGGTGAATCCAGAGTTCCTCACCGATGGCTAAACCCGCCGTGGAGCGCACCCAGGTTTGCTCTTGGCGAACCGTGGCGTAACCCCGTTGGAGAATGCTGTGAGGGTCGAGGGCAGCCAGTTTTTCTTGCAGCAGTTGACAGTGGGAGACAGCCTGCTGAAGGCGGGGAGCCGTGGTGGGCAGACGTTTGAGACGGTCTTGCCAATTTTTTAGGCGATCGCTGGCTACCGACAGCCTTCTCGCCATGCTGTTTTGGAGGTGTAGGACGCGCTCTTGATGGTCGCGTTGGAGCTGGCCATAGTCGGGAACGGCCCGTTCAGCGGCGGCGGTGGGGGTGTGGGCACAGACATCGGCGGCTAGATCTGCCAGGGATTCATCCCGTTGGTGACCAATGCCCGTAATAATGGGAATTTGGCTATCTATAATCGCCCTAACCACCCGTTCGTCATTAAAGCAGGCTAAATCTTCCACGGCTCCCCCGCCCCGGGCCACAATCATGACTTCAGCCCGGCCGTCGGCGTTGACGCGCTCAATGGCAGTGGCGATCGCCGTTGGGCCGCTTCTCCCTGGACGAGGGCCGGAGACAGCAACAAATGGGTTCCCGGAGCCCGCTGGTGGATCGTGCGCTGGATATCGCCCCAAGCGGCTGCGGTGGCTGAGGTTACCACGGCCACGATTTGAGGATAGTCGGGTAGGGGCCGTTTTCGTTCCGGGGCAAACAGACCCTCGGCGGCCAGGCGCGATCGCAACTGCTGGTAGTGTAGGGCTTGTAGTCCTTCCCCGGCAGCAATGGACTGAAACACCGTAAGCTGGTACTCGCCGCCCTTGGCATAGAGTCGAATACTACCCAAAACCAGAAATTGCTGGCCTGTTACGGGAGGGGCAATCAGTCTGGGCTGTTGCGATCGCCAAACTACGCAGCGCAGCGTCGCACTGCCATCGGGTTCGCTCAGCACAAAAATAAATTACCCCGGCGCGCTTGGAGACTGGATACCTCGCCGATCACCCAAACCTGCTGTAATTGGCAGTCTTCCTCCACCAGGGCCTGGAGGTAATCCGTCAGCCCCGCCACCGAAACCGCCGTTTCTGGATACCCTAGCACCATCAGTGGCTTGCCAACCCTAGGGTTCTAGTGCGGTTCGGCCCTGCTTGCCGAGGCGGAACACCAGGAAATAAAGCAGGAACAATCCGTAGAAAAACAAGCCTGTAAACCCCAAAAATCCCAAAAAGCCCGGCGTGGCGTTGGGATGAATCAGTTGCTTATAGAGCAGCGGCGCTTCCAACCAAACCCGACAATAGGGCGTATCAATGGCTCCGGCCGTGAAAGCACAGGAGAAAAACGGCACCAGGGCGATCGCCCCCAGCAGCGAATAGAGGGTCGCGGCCCAGCGCCAACTGCTAAAGGCCAGGCGCAAACGAGTGCGGCGCTGCTCGCGGATCTCTTCGTTAATGTCCACCCAAAACCACAAAGAAACTGGGATCAAAATGCGGGCACAAAACGACAGAATAAAACTATAGGGCCAGCTAAAAATCATTAAATAGACCACAATCATTAATAAGCTGGCAACGCGCCAATAGATTACGAGCAAGCGCTGTATAGCTTCTGCCTTCTTAACAAACGCCCACACGAGCAAAGCGAGCGGTACAATGACCGTCAGCAGCAGGGCCAGCCGATAATCCATCCAAACCAAAGAGCGCAACCAATTTTCCATTACTCTTATGCTGTCCGAGCGGCAATATCCAGATTATTTAGATTCAATCTATCTTAACCACAAGTGAGAACCTGGCGTGACAGACCACCCCAGCCCAAAAAATAGCAGGGGCTTTCTCCCCTAGAAGAAGGCCCCTGCTGAGTTAACGGAAGGATTGTCTGTGCAATCCCTGAAATAGGACAGAAAAACCGTTATTCGTCGTAAAGGCGGCATTCATCCGCGTCGGGGTTCTCGTCGCAGTAACGCTCTAGAGAATTTTTCTCAGGATAGGCAGCACGTTGGTGAGCGGCTTCTGCCTGGAGTTCCTCTACCACATCCCACGCAGCGGCGCACTCGCCGGAATTAGCGCCTTCAAGGCTACAAACCTCTCTAGCTTCGGCTTTTTCTTTTTGGATTTGTCTTCGTGAATGTTGCTCATTAGTCCTCTTGTTCTAACGACTTCTTAAATGACTCGCTATCAGTTACAATGCTAGCGATTTTGGGGCACAATCGAGTCGGAAAACCTATCGCGATCGCCGCAATAGTTCTTTCGAGTTATAACTTAACGCAGGATTTTATCGCTTCATTGTGCTTAATCTCTTAAGATTTAAGCAAGTTCTGCCTGGGGGTTACCTGCGGGCGGCAACAGTAGCCCCAGTCCTCTCGCCGCGATGAAGTAGGTCTATGACGGATCGAATGCAGTGGATCAACACCCTTTCTGTGCGCCCCTCCCTGGAAGCGGCGATCGCTGAAGTGGTGACAGCGGTTCAGCAAACTCTAACCCAACCTCCAGATTTGGGGGGTTTTGTTTGTTTCTTCGGCTTATGCCAGCGAATATCCCCGTGTGGTTCCCCTGTTATTAGAGCGCTTGCCTTTGAAGGGATTGATTGGTTGCGGCGGGGGCGGCGTGATTGGCATGAAGTCAGGGGAGCAGGTTGTGGAAGTGGAAGGGGGCGTGGCAGTGAGTTTGAGCGTAGCTTGCCTGCCGGAGGTAGAGTTTCAAGTGTTTCATCTAGAAGCCGAGGTACTGCCGGATTTGGACAGTCCGCCGGGGGCCTGGACGCAACTGCTGGGGATTGAACCAGATAAAAATCCGCAGTTTATCCTGCTGAGCGACCCTTTTTCGGCACGGATAACCGATTTATTAGCTGGACTAGATTTTGCTTATCCAGGGGCAGTCAAAATCGGCGGACTGGCCAGCTCTAGCACAATGGGGCTACAAAGTGGACTGTTTTGCTATTCCCCGGAACAGCCAGCGCCCGCTCTCTACCGAGAGGGAACCGTCGGTGTCGCCATTAGTGGCAAGATTATTGTCGAAACCATTGTGGCTCAAGGTTGCCGTCCCATCGGCTCGGTCTATCAAGTCAGTAAAGGCGATCGCAACATTTTGGTGGAGTTGAGCGATGGCGAGACTTCCCGCCCGCCCCTGGAGTTGCTGCGGGATATTATTGAAACCCTGGAGGAGCGAGACCGGGAATTAGCCCAGCATTCGCTGTTTATGGGCATTGCCCGCGATGAATTTCAGCCCCGCCTGGGACGGGGGGATTTTCTCATCCGCAATCTCATCGGCGTCGATCCGCGCCTGGGGGCCATTGCCGTGGGCGATCGCATTCGGGCGGGCCAGCGGGTGCAGTTTCATTTGCGAGATGCCCGTACCTCAGCGGAAGACTTGGAAGATTTACTGACCAGCCACCAGCAAGGGCAGGGAGCGCTACCAGCGGGGAGTGGAGCCTTAATGTTTTCTTGTTTGGGGCGCGGTCAGGGGCTGTATGGGCGGCCCAATTTCGATTCCGAGCTGTTTCGCCGCTTTTATGACAACGTTTCCCTAGGAGGCTTTTTCTGCAACGGGGAGATTGGCCCCGTGGGCGGACAGACCTTTTTACACGGCTATACGTCAGCTTTTGCCTTATTTCGCCAGCCTTAGCAATACTTTTGGGTTGGCGATCGCCCAAGGGTTAGGCTGTGTGATGACTGAGATAGATTCCAATTCTATTGGCTTAAAGCCCGCAAAAATTGCTGCAAACCGGATAAAAGCCCTTTTTTGCGGGGAGCTGTTCCCTGAGAAGCTTCTGCCTGACTAGCGCCGGAAATGAGCAATTCTAACTTGTCTCCCAGGGGTTTTTGCGGCTCCTGGGCAATTAATTCGTAGCCGCTTTCCCTTTCCAGCCAAACCTGCCAGGGTGAGGGATAGGCTCGTAATACCGCAGCCCCTTCCAGCGGACGGAAATAATAGCAGGAATCTAGGGTGTTAATAAAGCGCTCCCGCAGTTGCCGTGCGGCCAAGCCGACCCCCACAATTGCCACATTTTCTAGCTGGGGAATCAACAACAGCACCGGGCGCTCTCCCGCCAAATTACAGAGCTTTTCTACCTGCTCCACCTCAACCGCCGTGGGAGAAACTAACAAAAAGGCTCGGTCTTGCTCGTTAATTTTGTTGGTCACGGGCATTCGTGGACTGCCCAGATCGCTAATTTGAAAGGGAACCTCTCCCCAATCCCGACGGGCCAGCGCGGCAGCCCCGGCATCGGTGAAGAGAATTTTTAATCCCGAACCGTAGTCTGCAAAGATCTCCGCAAACTCCCTGGCCAGGACTTGAGCTTGCAGGGTGATTTCGGGCAGGAGTAACTCCACTTGCAGGCGATCGCAGCCCGCGGCCAGGGCCGCTTGAGTTGCCACTTTAGCCTGGGCGATCGCGGTTTCGAGGGTGTCGGGAACGGGGGTCATCGCTTAGCAATCACAGGTAGTCGATAGTAAACCGAAGGAGAGGAGGGTTCTAGGAGACGCTGAAGGATTTGCTTGAGCGCCATCGCCGTCCACTCAATGTCTGCTTGAGTCGTGTCTCGCCCCAGCGTCAAGCGAATGCCTCCCAGGGCTGCCGTGGGGGAATAGCCCATTGCTAGCAGAATTGGACTCGGACTCAGTTTACCACTGTGACATGCTGACCCAGCACTAATGGCAATCCCTGCCAGATTTAGCTCTCGTACCAGCGTTCTGCCCGTCACCAGGGTAGCTAGTTCTCCTGGGGGGTCTGCAATGACAAAACTGGCGTGGTGCGGCAAACGGCGTAGGCGATCACCCGTGGGTTGCAGGTAAGGACAGTCGGATAATTGCTCAAATAGCAGCTCTCTCAGGGTTTGTACGTGCGCTCTCTGCTCCTCCAGCTCGGCTGCGGCCAGGGCTGCGGCTACGCCAAACCCCGCGATCGCCGGGAGAGCTGGCGTGCCAGAACGCCAACCCCGTTCCTGACCGCCGCCCCCAAGAGCGGCATCAGCTCCAGCCCTTCCCGGACGTACAGTGCGCCGCTTCCTTGGGGCCCGTAGAGTTTGTGGGCCGACAAGACAGTAAATCCACCGGCAATTGCTCCACGTCAATGGGTAAGCGGCCCGCGACCTGCACCGCATCGGTGTGAACCAAAACTCGATGGGCTTTAGCGATATGAGCCAGCTCGGCCAGGGGCTGGAGCGTGCCCACTTCGCTTTGACCATAGATTATCGAAACTAAAACCGTATTGCTTTGAAGGGCAGCCACTAAATCGATGGGATTGAGGCGTCCTTGGCTGTTAACAAGTAACCTAGTAACCTGCCAGCCTTGCTGCTCCAATTGACGGACTGGTTCTGCGATCGCCGCATGTTCGACGCTGGAAATAACTAAATGTTGAGGCGTTTCGTACTGACGGGCAATGCCCAGCAGGGCTAGATTATCGGCTTCTGTGCCGCCAGCGGTAAAAATAATGGATTCTGGATGAGGTGCATTAATTAACTGAGCAACCTGTAATCTAGCTACCTCGATCGCCATCGCTGAGCGCTGCCCCCAAACATGCAAGCTAGACGGGTTGCCCCAAGCTTCAGCCATAACAGCCTGCATTTTGGCAATAACTTCCGGTCGGGGCGGAGTGGTAGCGCTGTGGTCGAGATAAATTTGCATGCCGGAAGCAAAAAATAAGCCGTGTCGCTATTAGGCTAACATTTTTGACCGTCGAAACCCTAGCTGTCTCCAGGCTTGCAGACGTTATAGTCTTCGTGGGAGATAACCGCCTCTGGAATGAGAAAATTACCGCGATCGCGGCAGAGAAGGCGATAGTTACGGGTTACGGGAATGCTGATTACAAAACGATTATGACGCAGGCGCTTCCCCCGAAATTCTCGATAATCTTGACGGTCTTGAAGCCCCCGAAGTATGTGGCGTGCTTTGAGGACGACATTTTTGGGGAGGGCAGTCAAATCAATAGGATCGTGGGCAAAGGCGGCTTCCCACTGGTGTTTTTGCTGCTGTTTGTTTTCCTTCTCAGCGGCTGCCTGGGCGCATTTGTGACATTCTTGCCCGTATCCCTTGTGACCGCAAGAAAACTTTTTCTTTCGTCTCGACATACCACCCCATTCAGCTTAGGGCCCATTTCCACGCTTGGCTGTTTTACCCGTCCACACCCCATGAACGCGCTTAAAGCTGCAACTTTGGCAAACTGCCAGCGCTCGCCCGCATGTGTTTATCTATACATCAAGGATAAGGGTATATGTCAAAAAAATTCAACCATGCGAGAAGATTTAGCAATTTAACCGTTACTGGCAAGGCTTAAGCGCGTTGGGAGGATGTTGGGAAAATTTTACCGGTGTAGCGCCAATGCTAGGCAGCAGGCACACTTCCCAAAGGGTTGCGTCTCGCTCCTTCATGACTGCCCATGTCGGTTTGCTCAGCGGCTGCTCTTTGGGGATCGGGCTGCCATTCCCCGTTAGCATCTGGCTTGTAGAGGTTTTTAACGGAACTCCAAGCGACCTGCATGGCTTTGTTCTCGCTCAGTCCATCGGAAGTGGCACTGTTAAAAGCCGCGAGGAAAACCTGTTGAGCGCCAATGGGCAATTGCTCTTTAACGTCTGACGGTAAATTATCTATTGATTGAAAAGTCATGATTTTTTTGTCTCCTTTGAGCTGGAGCCGTACTATACTTTTTAGAAAAACAAATACAATCAGGTAAAAACATCTTTCTCTAGATATAGCTATGTTTCTATCCAATTGTAGAATGAATTTTTGACTATAGATTGGTGACAGTAAGGAATGAAAATTGCTAATTTTTTTTGTCGTGAGTATTGAGATCGATCACCTTGAAAAGTTATTGAGGGTTTGTGGTTTTACTTCCTCGATTCATCAGGAAAAAATCGTATATCTCTTCTGAGGGACGTTTTTCTGTCCCCTGATTTCTAGAATAATTACTAAAAATTATCTGTGGAATTCCATGAAAACAACTGCTTTTAGTTGGACTGCTTTTTGGGAAAGTATCTCGTTATTCCGGCACTGCTTGCGGTTATTTTTGGCTTTGGACAGGGTGCTTACCAGGCGGGACAGGCTGGGGCTGACACCTTAACCCCGGATGCAAAATCCTACCAAATCGACCGGGTTTCGACGGAAGTACCGCTAACCTCTGAAGCGATTGAAGACAGGGTAGAATCTAGGGCAGAATCCGCCAAAACTTCCCTGGGAGAAGCCATCAACACCATTAAGGAGAAGCTCAACCTGGATGAGCCGTTGCCTTACGAAACCCAAAAATTTATGCGACAGCTTCAGGGGGAAGAACCGATCGCCGATGAATCAAAGCCTGCTCCTAATCTCAACCCCTAGCAGTCGCGAGCTAGCGATCGCTGCCGCCAAACGGGCCCAACAATCAATACAAAATCAAATCAGAAGATAGCCCGATCCAAAAAATAGACAAGCTTACCGACCAAGCTAAACACCAAGGGCTAGTAGGCGAGCGGTAGAGATTTTCCCCAGTAAGCGCAATTTGCCGCAAAAACTCCCCAAAAAGTGGCAATTTGAGGGGCAAGAACTCTCGAAATCGGAGCCAGCAACGGCCAAACCCTAAAAAAGCCGTGGTCGCAACCCGATTTCCCGTTTTTTTACGAAATTTTGCCATTCAGTATCCGCAAGGAGTCAGCGCTGAGCTAGCCAGGGCCAGCGTCCGGGAAATCTTTCCCCCTACTCCTCTCAATGACCTTGCCAAAGTCACGAAAATATAGGATAATGTTTGGTTTGTTGCTTGAAAATTATCCGCCCAAACCCGTTATAGAATTTAGATTAAGGAGACTGTAAGGTTAATCATGGTTAAACTGCGTCTAAAACGATTTGGCAAAAAACGAGAGGTTAGTTACCGAATTATTGCCATACACGATACGAGTCGTCGCGATGGTCGTCCCCTGGAGGAATTAGGTTACTACAATCCCCGCACCAACGAAACTCGCCTGAACGTTCCGGCTATTGTCCAGCGGCTCAAGCAAGGAGCCATGCCGACGGAAACTGTTCGCAGCATTTTACGGAAAGCGCAAGTATTTGAACAAGTCAATGCACCCTAAGCCAGTGATTGTTGCTCAGTCAAATTTAATGGTCAGCCCTGATTATCTGCAACTCGTTCGCTTTCTAATCGAGCCTTTTTTGGAGTCGCACCAGTCTTTGCGTCTTGATTGCGAACCGCTCAAAAACCAACAGCGGATTTGGCTGCGTCTTGCCTTTGAAAGTGATGACAAAGGACGGGTTTATGGCCGCGGCGGCCGCAATATTCAAGCCATTCGTATTGTCCTACAGGCGGCGGCTACTTTGGCAGGGCAATCAATTTATTTGGATGTCTACGGCAATGTAGAGCGGGAATTAGGCGGCCGCGAGCGTTCCAGTGAAGACCCTCGGCCAGAAGGCGATCGCCAGCGCCGTCCCCGTCACTCGTCGGCGCGAAAATCCTAGCCTCGACCTGGTTTGTTGGTAATAGCCTGAAGGACAAGCTATATCCGCTTTTAACACCAAACTCCGCTTAAAACCTAAGCGGAGTTTAGAATTTTGCCACTAAGTCATTTAGCGACTGGCTGCAACGGCAGGCGTTTTCTCAGAAATTCCTTCGGGGATCAGCGATCGCAAACTGGGGAAGAGGAAATGATTTTCTTCAACATACTGGGCTCCAAATAAGCCTTTTTCAGCCCAGAAATAGCGATCGGTAGTGTGCTCGTTCCGTCGGACAACCAGCAGTGCTGGGGGAGCAATCCCGGAAGAGGAAATATAGTTTCGCGCGGCAGTTACCGGTTTTTGATCGCCACTTTCGATATTATACTGAGGGACGAGTTCGAGAATTTTACGGCCCTCCTGACGGCGGCGGCTCTTGCGCTTGCGTTTTCTTGCCAACCCAGGTACCTCCTCTTTCAGCCTCTAGCTGTAGTTATAGTTACAAAAGTCGTGGCAATTATATCCCCGTAACAAAAAAAATCAACCCCAGAGCGGACGCCAGGTAGGACGGGTCTTTCTGGGCACTGGTTGGGCCTTTTAGCCAGTTTTTGCCCCCGGCTGGCAAAGAGAGTTTATAAAATAAAGATTAAGATTTTAATATAAGTACACATTCTTTAGTGTTTGGTAAAAATATTCCTGATGATTGGGGAAGTGCGATCGCCACGACAGAATTAAAGTAGAGAAACCTGGTAGTAGCCTCGCGGCTAGCCACAAATAGGGGTTTGCAGCCGATGTCTCTATCCGTCAGTCCAGAGTTTGCTGACCTGTGTCAGTCCCAGGTTGCCCTGTTGCAGGGATTGGGCGCTGCCTGGAGTGCAGTCTACATCACCGAAAAATTGCAGAGTGAGGCACAGCCCCAACTGGTTCCGGTGGCTGTTGCGCCCCCGCCCTCAGCCGATTGGCTAGACAGCACGGCTTTATCCTTGCCCCCAGGGACTCACCTGGAAGCCATTGAGGAAAGTCTGCCCCAGATCTCAGAGACGCTCTGGCGAGGGGAGGAATCGGCTCAATCATCTCTAGCCCTGCGGCAGCAGGTGGTTTTGCCGTTGCTCTATGGCGGTGGAGTTTGGGGCTTGTTGGTAACGAGGCGGGAGGATCGCTGCTGGAATCGCCAGGAGTTGCTGCAAATTAGAGAAATTAGCCGTACGCTCGCTATTGCCCGTCGATTAGAGCGCCAGCGCCTGTGGTACGAACAACGGTTACACGAACAGCAGCACCAGCAGCAGCGGGAGCGCCATCGCCTTGACGATTTATTGCACCAGCTCCGCAATCCCCTGACGGCCCTGCGAACCTTCAGCAAGCTCCTACTCAAGCGACTTTTACCCGCAGACCGCAATTGGCCAGTCGCCGAGAGCTTGCTCCGGGAAAGCGATCGCTTACAGGAGTTGTTATTGCGCTTTGAGGGACAACTAGAACCTTTGGCAGTGACTGCCTTAGAAACCTCGACCCTGGCCCTGCCAGAGGCAACTTGCTCCTCAAGTAAGGCACCATTTCCGCTAGCAGCCATTTCTCTGACGGCGGTGCTGGAACCATTGCTGGCGACAGCGGCGGCCATTGCCCAGGAACGAGAGATTGGGCTGGCGATTGAGCTAGGGTCAGAGCTGGCTGCGGTCAAAGGGTCGGCCTCAGCCCTGACAGAGATTCTGAATAATTTATTAGATAACGCGCTGAAATATACACCTAGAGGTGGCTTGGTTGCCGTGCGATCGCTGGGACAAGGGGGAGACAGCCCGCGCCAAGGAATTGAAATTGCCGACACGGGGTATGGCATTCCCGCCGCAGACCAGCCGCGCATTTTTGAGCGGCACTACCGG